>NZ_JBQFOV010000018.1:0-76280 GCF_056533885.1 Ruegeria sp. F12
GCTCCTGTGAGGATCGACGGGTCCGATAACGCATGTGCAAGACTAGCAACATTGGAGCGATAGAGTTCGGACAGGTTCGGGTGTAGTCGCATCGGTGAAAACGCAGGCTCGGAGAGCGGCGCGTTCACACCACCCCCGCGGGAAGAGCTCTTCAAGCCTGGCTTGCATCTCCGGGGGTGCGAATGCCCCCTGCGATTGTCTCTTAAAACCCATTCAGTTTACGCGCCGCTTTGTCCCGCTCGGACTGTAGACGGGTCCGGGCTACCTCCGCTGTGCCTGCTTCCGCGTTGGCGGCTTCGCTGAAGGACTTGATAAAAGCTGCCACTGCGTCGGGCTGCATCAGACTCTGACGAAGCAAATCCAGAACGGCGTCTTCCAGGGCATTGCAGCGAATAGATTTCCTATGCGAACAAGTGCCGAGTTTGCGAGCGGGGCCCGGCTGTTAGGGAGATACGCTCATTGATCCTTGTCAAGATAAGCGCGGGGAAGACGTGGTACAGTCAATGGTAATCTAGGGGGAGATTCATGGAAGAGTTAATTGAAATCGGAAGATCGTTCGTCCAGTCCATGCGTGAGCGCAGAGGCCTTGGAAGTGTTGATGAAATGTATGCCGAAAACGCTCAATCGATTGAGGCAGTTGTGCCTCCGGTCAGGCAGTTCCGCGTTTCTAAGGGGCGAGAAGCCATCAAGGGGAAGAGAGAAGATTGGTTGGCCTCGCACGAAATCCAGGAACTCGACGTGGATGGCCCTTATGTCCACCCGCCCAACCGTTTTGGAGTGCGCTTCAGGGCTGAAGTGATTCAGAAGGCTACCGGAGAGCGTATGACCCTGCGCGAGATCGCTGTGTATTCAGTGGCAGAAGGCAAGATTGTGCTGGAAGAGTTCTTCATGCTGCCGAAGTAAGAAGCGCGACCGACAACATTGTCTCTTTGTTGACCTAGTCAGTGCACACGAGTCTTGGACGAAGTGAAATTCCGGACGGAGGCCGGGAATGCAACGCAGAACAGTGGCATATTTTGTAGGAGTTGATGCTGACGACGCGTCGATATTGGAATGCGTGGAAACTGCCCGTAGCCAGAACGTTCACTTGAATTGCGTAGTGATCGCAGCTTTACCTAAATTGCCTTACCTAAAGTATGGATCAAACAGGTTCGTTGAGGCGGGTCTTCCTTCAAACTGGTTGGATGTCCTTAACGCAAGAAATGCTGCCTTGAAGTCCCGCGCCACCGAAGTTGAAGCGCTTCTGGCCGCGCGGGGTGTATCGGCAAATGTAAACGCCTTTATTGGATCTGGAACAGAGTTACAGCATCTTGTGGCAGGCCAAGCCAAATGCTGTGATATCGCCTTTCTCAACGCTGAGTTGCGAAAAGATCCCGATTTGTTTCATAAGGTCGCGTACGGAGTATTGTTCCATTCACCGGTCGCCCTGATGATCAATGGAGACCCGTTTGCCCAACGTGAACGCATTGTTTTGGCATGGAATGATAGCCTGCCTGCGTCCAGGGCTGCGCATTTAGCTTTACCCTTTTTTCTGGCGGCCAAGGAAGTTGTGGTTGGGTGTTTTGATTTGCGGTCGTCTGATGACGTCGAAGGCGAAGAGCCCGGAACTGAGGTTGCTGGATGGCTCCGTCATCACGGTTGCAAAGTGACCGCGTCGCAGTTTCCATGTGGTGGGGACTCGATCGAACACTGCATTCAGGATCGCGCAACAGAATTGGGGGCCGATCTCGTTGTTATGGGCGCATATGGGCATTCCCATCTGCGTGAGTCACTCTTTGGTGGAACGACGCAAGCAATGTTGGAGCAGACAGGATTGCCAGTGCTTTTCGGACACTGATGAAGTGAACCGGCGACTGTGATTTTCTGGTAAGTACGAGAGTAGCCAGCTGTTACTAGGATGTCGCTTGAGATTGATGCTGATTGGCCCGGCCGTTTCCACCAAGGAAATCTATCACAATAGACGTTAATTCGTCCCAATCAGTAAACTCCCGCGCTCCATCTCGTGGATCGATTTTTCGACCCATCAAGACGACGTGTTTTAGGATTTCCCTCTCAAAATATCCGTAGCTTTCGGGCCTCACCGCGCCTGCGATCAATGCCGTCGCATTTGGTTCCAATCCTGTTCGCATAAGCATTTCTTTGAGATAGTCGCGCGCTTCCTCTCGACCTGAAGCAAAAGCTGCCTTTAGACCGACGGAAAGCACGAGAGATTTTCGTTTCATTAAGGCATCTCTATTTGACGCGACATAAGCCTCAAAGGACTCGGGGTGCCTACGCTCGTGGACCGGAGCCAAGAGAATGACCTTGGCCACATCGTCAAGCGACACGCGGTCGTGCATTTCGTCAGTATTGATCAGCCGTGTGTTGAAGCCGGCTTCCTTCACGATATCGCCGATGAAACGCGCAATCTTTGCCGTCTGACCTTCGACTGTAGCGAAGGCGATGAGTACGGTCATTCCGATCCTCCCATAAATCGGTCCGAATAGATTTCCAATTATGAATAAGTGGTGTGTGTTGCCCTTGATCTCCATCAAAGGCGTTACTTGGGAGAGTTGTGGTGCGTCCTGTCTGTCCAAGCAGAGCTTGTTTTTAAGGAAATTCGTAACGGCATGCATCTGCAAGAAAATCTGCCTTTTTTCGGCTGGCAATTACAAGGCTAGCCAAGGCCTAATGGTCTGTCTGGCTACCTTAAGGAAAAGGCCAAGACAGCGACAAAGATTGCAAAGTTGATAAACCACACCGCGAATTTCACCTGTTGGCGTGCGGGCAGGTTTCTAAGCAATCTAATCATAGTCGAACCTTTCAGACAAAATCCGATGGGGCGCAGTGCCCCGCGTGATCAGATGATCTTCGACGGCGTCCATCATGGCAGGCGGGCCGCAGAGAACAAAAAGCCAGCTTTCAAATTGTTCAGAAGACAAATTGCGGTCCAACAGAGGACCGTCGATTAAACCTGTTTCTCCTGACCAATCCTTTGGCGGTTCGGATAGAACAAATACTGTTTCTTCCTTGGACAACTCCCGAGGATAAACAATCTGCTCCTCCACGCGGTTGCCATAGATAAGCTTGAGATCCCGCTGTGTATCACTCAACCGTACCTGTCGCGTGATGCTCAACATCGGCGCGATACCCACACCACCTGCGATCAGAACGATGCCTTTCTCAGAACGGTGGCTGATCGACAAATTTCCGTGTGGGGCATCCAGATAGACCGGGGTGCACGGAGCAATTTGTCCGAGACTGCATGTGAAATCCCCAAGTTCCTTAATCACAAAGGACACTTCGGGGCCTTCAGCTGGTGCTGAACTAATCGAGAATGGGTTTTCGTGCAGCGAGAAAGCACTGTGGCCGACATTTAGCCAAGCAAACTGCCCTGCTTCGAAAGTTAGTCCGGTGTGACCATCGGGCTTGAGGCGCAACTCCCATTGCCTCGGTGTTAGTCGAGACACAGAAGTAACGCGCCACGGCCTTTTCCTCTGACGCAAAGGGTGAACGAGATAGACATACAGCAAGGTCCCTACAGCAATAGTGGTCAGGGCAAGCCAGAGAAACGTCATTAGCGGATGTCCACCGTAGCGCCCAGCATAGACCGTGTGGTGCAACAGCAGGCAGGCAATCACCAAGGCTCCCAGCCCGTGCAAGAGGCGCCATGTCTCGTACTTGTAATCAAGGGATTTTCGGGCAATTGCCGAGGCGACCAGAATGAACAGTAAAAAATATGCGCCGATGCCCGACGTCAGGGCAGAAAAGTCGGTCGAAATAGTAAGTTGACTTGTTTCATCCCACGGGCGGCGTCCGCCAGATGGCGTACCCTGGTACAGCAGCGGGTGTATTAGCGCGAAGCCAAGCGCTGTACGCGCCATCATCTGATGCACCCGCATGGTCACATCCATACCCAGACCGGAAGAGATGAACCTGAACCGCCCAGACAGCAAGAACTCAACTAGTATTATTGAAAAAGCAAGCATTCCAAGCCCGGACGCGAGCTCTTGATGAAATGATCGCGGTTGCCATCCCAGAGACCAGGAAAACCCCAAGGGGGCCAAGATCAGCAAAACGCAGATTAGCGCCAGATAAGGCCATTTCATACGGCTTTGCTCCAAATTTCTAAAGGTAAGCAACCCGGGCTCATTCAGAATAAACGCTAAGCTGACATGGGGCTCCGATCAAGACTACTCAGATTGGTCTGAATTGCAGCAAGACAGGGCAAGTATGTTTGCCGACTGTTCCCGTTTCTGTTCGTCCGGTCGGTACGTGCGATCTGGCTAAAGCTGAGGCTGCATGCTTGCGCAAGATCAAGGTCATTGACCGCTTTTCCTGTCATAATATTGCGCGCGCGAAATCCGACCAAAGGAGGAGGCTCAAAAAATGCTAGAAGACAAAAATTCCCCGCAACTTTTCACTGGAACGCATCCGCTCTCCGACGATTTTCGACGTGAAATGGAAACTCTGATGTCGCGGTTTTTTGGGGGAGGATCGCCTTTCCTACCCATGGAAACGGCTGCGCAACGCACGGGTTTTCCGTCTCTTGATATGACAGGCGCGATTTCTCCGGCAATCGATGTCCAAGAGACGGATTCTGCGATAGTCCTTACGGCTGAATTGCCGGGGCTCGAAGAGGATGATGTGGAAATTGAAATCAAGGATCGCAGGCTAATCCTGCGCGGTCAGAAGAAGATTGCGCATGACGAAACGGGCGATCTGCGTGTCAGCGAAAGAAGCTACGGCAGCTTTTCCAGAGCCATGTCGCTGCCGGATACTGTGGAAGTCGACAAGGTTTCAGCAACATTCGACAAGGGTGTTCTGCGTATTCAAATGCCGAAGAGTGAGCCTCAGGATCCAAGCCGTAAGATCAAGGTATCGTCGAAATAGACAGACTGTTGGCGCGATACGGTGCTTGAAAATGCCAAAGCAGAGGGCCGATCATGGATCGGCCTTCTTCGAACTGTGGTCTGATAGTTGTTTTTGGTTGAATCCGGGCAGACATCGCAGGTGCTTGTTTAAATGAGCTTTTTTCTACATTCGCGTCAAACCATGGGCTTGGTGTTGCTGCGTGGTAGAATGCCCTCACGCGTTTGGATAGGGGGCCACAATGCGCAAACCAAAAGTGAGCGACATGATACCCTCAGTGAATGGTGGTGAAGGCGAGGTGCGGGCCTTTCTGGAGAGCCTTACAGGTCCATCGCGCGGAAACGTGAACTGGCTTGTCGACAATGCCCTGACTGTCTCTGTTAGTGAAGGCAGGGTGCTAAGCCTGCGTCTTAAAGAGGACCTGCCTCCTCATGACAACGATATAGCTACCCTTCAGTGGGCTGACGATCGTTACACGATAACCGCTACAGCGGGACGCAATCTGTGGGTGAACGGGCAAAAAACTTCTTCGACGTCTCTTAATCATGGTGACATGATTGAGTTCGGAGAAAAGGGCCCCATGTCTCGGTACAGGTTGTGCGATCACTCATTTCCCGCGCACCATACAGTCGAGGATATCCTCAGCGACGCATATGCTTATACCCGAACGAGCCGTCGACCCTTCGCCAAAAAGATGTCTGGTGCCCTGCGCGACGGTGGGTGGCGGCTTGCGTCTCAAACCACGGTACTGTTCAGGATCACGGTTCTTGCAACGCTTCTTGTGATCGCGGGGTTTGGGTACCTGCTTTACCAAAACGACCGGCGCTTGGCGGAGAGTATCGAACAGGAATCCCGCAAGATCGAAGCGGTCGCGGTTATGCTCGCTCAGACGCGGGAAGATGCGCTGACACCTGATGACTTGTCTTCGTTGCGTGACGCTTTCAAGAACCAGCTTGTGACGACCGAACAACGTCTTGGAACCTTGGAACAACAGGCAGGAGCGCCCACGCGGGTGATAGCTGCCTCTACCCGATCTGTCGCTTTCCTTCAGGGGGCTTACGGTCTGCGCCACGTTGAAAGCGGGAAGATTCTACGGCACGTTGTGGGGCCAGACGGCGAAAACCTTAAAACCCCGTTTGGCCAGCCTTGGATCGAACCGGATGGGACCGGCGAACCTGCAGAATTTCAGTTCACCGGAACAGGATTTTTGATTGCTGGGGTACCGTTGATGGCCACCAACCGTCATGTTGCGTTGCCGTGGACATCAGGAGACCGAGAGAAGGCGCTGAGAGACGCGGGTCTTGAGCCAGAGATGTTGAGGCTGCTGGCCTATTTGCCTGATCAGACGGAACCAATAGAGGCGCGGCTGCTTCGGTTCAGCGAAGCGGCAGACTTGGCGATTTTGGAAGTTGAGCCAAGCCGCGTTCAGGACCTCGGAATTCCGTTAGCGGATGCCACGTCGCGCGTAGGTGAAGAGCTTTATCTGTTGGGATACCCAACGGGTTTGAAAGCATTGATCGCGCAGGCTGGTCCCGGCTTTTTAGAGGGATTGGAGGCAGACGGGACGTTGAACTTTTGGTCGATCGCGTCCCGGCTTTCCACACAAGGCAAGATTCATCCGCTAGCAAGCCGTGGGATCGTCGCGCGGACAAGTGAGAGCGCCATCGTTTATGACGCTGAGACCACGACCGGTGGGAGCGGAGGACCGGTATTGAACCGGCGTGGTGAGGTCGTTGCCATCAATGCTGCGATCCTGCCCGAGTTCGGTGGTTCCAACATCGGCGTCCCGGTCTCACACCTCAGAGCTCTGCTGGAAGAGGTGGAAAGTCAGTGATCATTCGCTCGTTCGAAAACGCGAGATTTGAACAAAAAACACTGTAGCGAGTGGAACGATCACTGAGATCAGTGCCACGCAGATCAGCAGGTATCCAAGTTGACTGTAGTCCGCGGTTGATGTGATCTCACTGGTCTCAGGGTTGGTAACAGCGCGTGTGACGACAAATGTCTGGTTGAGATACTTGGTGCTGAGGCTGCTGGCCGACAATGCCATGTTGGTAAACGATGCCATCACTGCAAAAAAAGTGGCTTTCAACTGAACGGGTGCATTGCGGGCGATCCAGGCCAACATCGGGACCATGGCGATCTGCCCGAGCGGGGACTCAACAGCGGTGTCGAGAATGGCAATGAACCTTGCATCGACAACTCCGCTGGTACGCGCTGCCGTCCATTCATGCACGCCGTAATATAGGGCGAGGTTGGGCAGGGCGAGTATGCCTGCGGCGATCGTCAACAGTACCACCACATGTGCAATGGAGCGATTGGCCATAAATGGCCGGAGAACGATCAACCCCAATAGTGCCAGCAGCGAAGTTAATAGTGCCAGGATTGCCAGGAACTGTTCATCGAACCTAAGTTCATCGATTTCAAACCAAGTCAGGCCTGGTCCTGGTAGCGGCATGGCACGGAAAACAAAAATGATTGTTGCTGTCCCGATCAGGGCCTTGGCTTGGGCTGGTTCCAGCTCCTTCAGCAGACGCGACATCAGGTACAGAATTACCGTCAAAGAAACTGCAAAAACAGTCTCTTGCGCAAATTCGAAATCTGCGGTCCCCAGCACGATGCTAAGCAAAACGAATGCAAAGCCACCCAGCAAAATGGACCATTTGACTTCTGTGACTTCATCCGGTGTGTGGGGCGGATGACCCCGCCTGGCAAGTTGACGCTGGATCAAGCTGTGAAGAACGACCCCGCTGACCGACAACACCGGGATGGCCAGAGCTATCAGGTACACTTGGCCATAAAGCGCAAGGCGCTCGGATTTTTGCAGACCTTCAGTTCCAGAGAAAATCCAGATGTTCACAGCCGCAACCGCCGCAAACCCGGAAATGATCGAAACTCTGCCCAAGGTTTGCATTGTCGTGTGCTGTGCACGGGTTTCTTCAGGCGTAAACGGGAGGCCGTGCTGGTTAAACTTGGGGACCGCTTCGACCGTCATGGCATCCGCAACTACGTCTTGAATGGCATAGCCTGAAGGCGCCAGCAGCAGGGCTAGGACATACCAGTCTTCCAGTGGCATGAAATTGGACATCACGGCAGGCGCGGTCACGAGACCGTACATTGTGAGCAAAGACAACGTGATCAGGGATGCGCCAAACAGGATCAGCAGGGACTTCCAGCGCCAAAACAGGTCCACGACATGACCAAGCGGCATTTTGAGGATCCAAGGGATGCCGGCCCAAAATGCCAGTCCTGCAACGAAAGAGGCGGATAAATCGAGATAGTCTTTTAGGAAAAAAGCGCCGACGACCGAGGTCAGGCCGGACACGCCGGCCGCGAAATAGACCATTAATGGCGGCAAATAGGACCATTGCAGCTGCTGAACCAGATCCACAAAGGTTCTATGCCACCAGCCCGAGAGTTTTGATCTTATGGAAGTTTGGTCGGTCGTCATATGCCGTGGTAGCTCTTGGAAGCCTTTGGGTCGATGTATTTAGTTAGAGAAATCCAGATCCGAAAAGCAATGCACTGGTGATCACTCCAAGTATCGGTACCACAAGAGGAACGCGGAAGTGCTTGACAGCCTCGTCCGGCCGCATCTTCAGCAGGATCAGAGAAATGTTGACGAGCACAAAGACGCCCAGAACGATCTGGGATGTGCGCTCTGCCAGAGTACCAATCGGCATAGTTTGGGTCAGCAGTACGATGATCGCGACGACCAGCAAAGTAGCGACAACTGGTGTCTGCGTTGCTTTCGGGACAATCGCCAGAACCTTCGGCAGATGGTCACGGTCAGCGAGTCCGTAGATCACCCGCGAGGCCATAATCATCTGGATCAGTACGCCATTGACCGTCGCTACAATCGCGACCGCGGAAAAGCCCTGTTTAATCATCTCAGGGGCGTTTGAGAACACAAGCGCGAGAGGTGCTGCGGACGTCGAAAGAACATCAATCGGAACAACAAGTAGGACCGTCATTGAAGTTCCCAGATACAACACGGTTGCCAGAACGAGCGTTAGCAAAATCGCTTTTGGGATGGTGTGCACTGGGTCTTTCACCTCTTCCGCGACATTGGCCATGTCCTCGAAGCCAACAAATGCAAAGAAGGCGAGAAGCGATGCCGCGAAAATACCTCTCCACGCGTCGAGTTCCAGCGGGGGAAGCATCGAACTTACCCCGTATCCCTGCGGATCCTGAATCGACATGCCCCAGCCGATCACAAAGAGAAGACCTGCGATCTCGATGATCGTGATGACAGCCGCAACAAAGACTGACTCGGTGATCCCCCAAAGCGCGATTAGACCCATGACCAAAACGACGCTGACGGTCAAAACAGGGATCGTAAAACCGGTCAAAGCATGAAGGTATGATGCTGCGCCAATTGCAACGGCAGAGGCGGAGATAACGCCCGAGGCTGCCACCGCAAGCCCAACGAATACTGCCATCCATCTTTTCTGAAATCCCGCTTCAACATAGGCCGCTTCACCTGCGCTCACAGGAAATCGAGTTGCGAGTTCTGCATAGGAAAGCGCAGTGAGTGATACGACGAGCGCGGCTACGACGAACGACAAGGCCGCAAACGGTCCGGCAATGTCTGCTGTTGCACCGACTAAAACGTAAATACCCGCTCCGACCGTTACGCCAAGTCCATAAAGCGTGAGCAACGGGGTAGTAAGAGCCCGTCTGAGTTTCTGTTCGTTTGGATCAACAGAGTTCATAAGTGATTCCAACAACTGCCGATTCAGAACATCGCCAGTGGCGTCCTTCTCGTTTTCGTCCGCGATTAGCGGAACGGATTAATCCGATGGTCAATGCTGCATCGAAGGCCTTGTGTTTCAATGTCTGGGCGCGTTGGGCACCGATCGATTAACTGGGGGCTCGCCACCACTCCTGCCGAGCCCCCTTGGGTGGAGCTTCTGCTCCGACAAAATTCCGTTCACCTTTGTGTTTGCTTGGGGACAGGTCGGTGAACGTAGACACGTTAAAACATTCGTATTTCACTATGTGATTCATTTTGGTGCTTTGATCTATGTCAACCAACTCGGGGGGGCGGGTCTGCGAGGCTGAGTGCAAACCACCTGTCGTTTGCCGTCGGACTTAAAGGCAAAGCAAACACGTTAGGCGGTTTGAGATTTAGGGTGGAAAGCAATTCGTGATGTTCTGGAACCTGTTACCGGCCTTAGGCGGCATCGGCCTGTTCCTTGTCGGCATGCTGTTGATGACCGACGGTTTGAAGACTTTGGCAGGGGCGAAATTGCGAGATATTCTGGGCCGGTTCACGTCGACACCGTTTACCGGGGCTGTAACAGGCGCAGTCACGACAGCTGCAATCCAGTCTTCCAGTGCGACCACCGTTGCGGCCGTTGGATTTGTCGCGTCTGGTCTGCTCACGTTTCCCCAAGCGCTTGGGATCATCTTTGGGGCCAATATCGGAACGACCATGACAGGTTGGCTCGTCGCGCTCTTGGGGTTCAAGCTGGACCTGGGGCAAGTGATGTTGCCAGTTGTTTTTTTTGGGGCTTTGCTGGCGCTTTCAGGAAGAAAAGCGGTTTCCGGCCTTGGGTTGGCATTGGCCGGGTTCAGTCTGATTTTCATTGGGATCGAACAACTCAAATCCGGGTTGGACGCATTTCAGGGCGTAGTTACTCCTGCCGATTTTCCACCAGACACACTGCTGGGCAGGTTGAAGCTTGTACTGATCGGCGTCCTCATCACGATGGTGACGCAGTCTTCGAGTGCTGGCGTTGCAACGGCGTTAGCTGCGTTGAGCGCCGGTGCTGTGAACTTCCCCCAAGCGGCGGCTCTGGTCATTGGAATGGACGTGGGGACAACTTTCACCGCTGTTTTGGCAACCTTTGGCGGTGGGACGATGGCGCGCCGCACCGGTTTTGCTCATGTGATCTACAATGTGATGACAGGGGCACTGGCATTTTTCCTGCTGGGGCCGTTTACTGCAGTCTTTGTAAGCGGGTCGGGGGCTGGAAGCTCTCTGACTGCGCTTGTCGCTTTCCATAGCTTCTTCAACGCCATAGGCGTGGCGCTGATCCTGCCATTCGCGAAACCCTTCGCCAGATTTGTCGAGGCCCTCGTACCCAACAAAGGGGCTGAGTTGACGAGATCTTTGGATCCTCTCGTCCTCGGGATGCCAGAAATAGCTGTGGGCGCAGCAAAAGTTGCAGTCGAACAAATTGTAAGGGCCGAAGTGGCGCACCTTCGGTCATGTATCGGGGCATCTCAGCCAAGCGGACCCGATTATGGACGGGACAGCATTCAGACTGCTGTATCGGAAGCGCGCTCGTACCTAGACAAGATTGAACTGCCCAGCAGGTCCGACGCAGAGATATCCAGCATCAAGGGTATGTACCATGTCCTCGACCATCTTGACCGACTGCTTTACCGGTGTAGGCAAGATGATCGGATAAGCGAGTTACCAAAAGACCAGCGTTTGAAGCGGCTTGCTTCGGTGTTGATTGCAGCAACTGGTAGCTATTTGGAGATCGACAATCCAGTGCAGTGCGAAAACACGCTGAACCGCGTTCGCCGTTTTTTGCGACGACAGAGGAAACTTCGCAGAGACCTGCTCATCTCCGACGCTGCAACTGACAGTCTACCGGACGATGTGGTGTGGGCTCGGCTGGATGCTCTCAGATGGTTGCATCGTGTGTCTTATCACCTCTGGCGAATTCGCTGGCACATGAACGCACTGGAAGGAGTGCCGTCAGGGCGCGATAGTGGTGAGGTCAACGAAGAAATGGCGTAGATCGCGGCTGGCCTGGATTAGACTCGGCGCGTGCAACATGAGCAAGGTCAAAGACGTTCCGTAACTGTGCTGTCTAATAGGATCATCATTTGTGGCAGCGATTTGGAGGAGAATATGCGGTCGTATCGAGGGATTTTACTGGCACTGTTCGCCACGGGGCCTGCACAAGCGCAGGAGGTCAGCGTCAGCGAAGGAAGTGAATTGTACCGAACGTATTGCTGGCAATGTCACGGTTTCGAAGCAACCGGAGACGGGCCAATGGCCGAAATGCTGGCTATTCGAACACCTGACCTTACCAAATTGGCTGGTGAGAACGGCGGTGTGTTTCCGATAGATCGCATAGCTGAACAGATTGATGGCCGTTTACAATTGCTCGCTCATGGCGGCGAAATGCCAATCTTTGGTGCGGTGTTTGAGACAGACCAACAAATTGCGGTGGCTTTGCCTAGTGGGCAACCAATGATGGTAGGTTTGCCGTTGGCGAATTTGCTCGCCTTTCTTGAATCGATCCAGTCTGAATAGTCACGGACCAATCGGTTCATCCGTGTCAGCCGTTCGTCTGATTGACATAAGTGTCAAAGGCGGCCCCAACACCTCGAAGGCAACTGTACTGGCCAGGGTAAAGGCCATGATCGACGCGGCCCAATTCGGAAATTGCTCTCCGGCGACAAGGGCCATTCCGACCGCGACACCGGCCTGTGGTAACAAAGCGGGACCAAACCAACCGGCCTGACGGCTAGGCAGGCCGCCAAGTCTCGCTCCGCAGTAACCTCCGACAAGGCGGGCTACGGCGCGCAAGATCAGGAAAAGTGCACCAGCCCAGCCCATTAAGCCAAAGGCTTCAATATCCAACGTGGCACCCGCCAACAGAAAGAACAGGATCATGAATGGCCACTGAATGTGCTCGATCTCGTGAAAAGCACGGTCGTGATGGCGGGCAAGATTCCCGATCACTGCGCCCGCAACCATGCCTGCTACCAAGAATGAGACCTCCAGCCAAAGCGCGAGGCCCGCTGTCAGAAAGACTATGCCCACTGCTTCTGCCTGCATTGGCTCTCCCGGTTTCAAGCGGCCGGTCAGGTAAGCGGATGGCACGCCTAGTGCGAAACCCAACAGTATCGCCCCTCCGAAATCCCACATCGCGGTGGTCGCGACGGTGGCCCAACCATCCGAATGACCGGCCAGAACCAAGGCGATGCTGAAAACGATCAGACCCCAAGCGTCATCAATTGCGACGACGCCCTTTAATGTCTCGGTAAAGCTGTTGGATACCCTAGATTGTTTGATCACGTCTGTCATGGCAGCCGGAGCTGTAGCCGTAGCAATTGCCGCCAACACCAATGCCAGCCCGAAGGGTACGCCGATTGCGGTCAATCCAGCAGACACAATAACAAGGGTTGCAACCACGATTGAAATAGAAATCGTCAGGATGGCTCGGCCATGCCGGGCCAGGTTCTCGCGGGTCAAAGAACCTCCAAGAAGAAACGCGACCATCGTCAAGGCCACAATAGAAATTTCGTCGAACCACATTGCAATGTCGAGTGGGATCAAACCCATTCCGGCGTTCCCGGCGACCAGACCGAGGAAAAGTAAGGTTGTAACACGAGGAAGATGCGTGGCCCGGCCAAGTTGGTCGGCCGCCAATCCGGCAAGGAAGAGGATGCCAAGGGTAATCAAAAAGCCGGCAATATGCATAGAAAACCAAGCGTTAAGTTCTTGTCTAGACTACTCTAACTCCAACACGGCCTGCTAGGAACCGGTGTCGGAGAGAATGCCAATGTCCCGTCGCAGCCCAAGCCGAAGATCCTAAAAAAATGGGGGATATTGATTTGTATTAAGGCGAAAGCGCGCCGCAGATGGCACAATAGCTCATTCAGGAAATGAGGAGGAACTTTCGATGCCGACAAAGAAATCTAGCACATATAGCCCGACCTCACTTGTGGATGTTTTCAAGCAAATGCAGCCGCCCATGTCTGGCAATCCGGCCTTTGGCGCCCAGATCGAACAATTTTGGGACGCGCAAGAAAAATTGCTCGAAGAAACAGAGGCCTTTGCGCAGCATTGGTTCGAACGGCGTCATGAGGCGGTTCGGACGGCTCTACAAGCTGCACGCAAAGTGTCTTCCGCGAACCCGTCCGATCCAACGAAAGCGCTTCAGAGTATGACGGAATGGCAGCGCCATTCGGCTGAGCGGTTGGTTGCTGACGCGCAGGAATGGTTCGAAACTGTGTCCCGCTGTGCATCTTATGTCACTGAAACCGAAGTTGCAGCTGTTGAGAAAACAGTTGATGACGTTGCAGCCGCTACAAAGAGCGCCGGGAAATCTTCAAAGTCCGAACCTGTTTAGGGTTCGTGCTGCCGAAAAACCAAACTGAAATCATCGGAGCAGTAGATAGGAGGTCAAATGTACAAGAACATCCTGATCCCGGTTGCTCTGGACCAAGAACACGACACACAAGCGTCCTTTGCAGCCGCGCGCCAATTGGCCGATGCAGACGCTGTTTTTACCGTGGTACACGTTCAAGAGCCAATTCCCGCTTATGTGGGATCTCAGATTCCCAGCGAAGTACTCGAAAATACACGGCATGAAATCTTGGAAAACCTGCATCAGACTGCCTCTGAAATTCCAGGCGCGAAGGCTCGGCTCATCTCTGGGCAAGCGGGCAGGGCCATTGTCGACTTTGCAAACGAGTGCGATGCAGATTGCATCGTCTTGGCATCGCACAAGCCTGGTTTTGAGGACATATTCTTGGGTTCCACTGCGAACAGAGTCGTGCATCACGCAAGGTGTTCGGTTCATGTAATTCGTTGATCCAAAGTCAGCGGCGTGACGTCCTTATTGGCTGGCCCAATACTTAGTGAGCCAAATCAGATCGAAAGAATTGGCAGCTGAGCCAAAGAACCCTCGGACTGCAGCGACATGTTTTTTGCAATTTACGTGCGGTTTCGAATTTGTTGGAGCGCTGGATTACTTTATTGCGAAGAGCAGTTGCCGATCGGTCGTTAGGAGACTTTCGACACTTGGGTTGTCTCAGCGCCAAAGACTTCGCCTTTCTTGACGCAAAGCTGTTTGATGAAGGCCAAATCCTGCACCCACTACCAATACTCCAGTTCGAATATCTAACGTTTAGCCTCGTACAGCGCCGGGGCCTTTTACGTTCGCGCCAACACCACCAGAAGAACAGTGGGTCGTGGTTGACGCTAGTGAAGACTGGGCGGTTTACATTCAGTTGCTGACTCGGTCTTTCAAAAAAGACGATATCTACACTGATCTTCTGCAAGTGCAATTTTTTTACTAAGCTTTCAGGCCTTATGCATTGGTCAAGAAGAACGCCGCTTCCGCGCGATTTGGGCAAGGTCCATCCGGGATTCGACATAGTCAATATCCCGACCAGAAAAACGCCCTGCGATCAGAAAACACTAAACCATGCCCCTTCGCCACCGTGCAAAATTTTGCTACACCCAATTTGAGTGTTGAAATTTGCACAATAGGCAAGATGCAATGGAAAACTGGGACGAAGTGAAAACCGCCTATCAGGTGGCGCGAATGGGTACGGTTAGCGGTGCGGCGGACGTGCTGGGCGTGCATCATGCGACGGTGATCCGTCATATTGATGCGATCGAAGCGCGGTTGGGGGTTAAGTTGTTTCAGCGTCACGCGCGGGGCTACACGCCGACCGAAGCGGGTGAGGATCTTTTGCGGGTTGCGCAGGCGACCGAAGATCAGTTCAATCAGTTGGTGGGGCGGATGAAGGGGCGTGGTGACGACGTTTCGGGCGAGTTGGTGGTTACGTCACTGTCGTCGCTGGCGCCGTTGATCGTCCCGGTGCTGAGCGCATTCCAGAGACTGCATCCCGATCTGATTGTCCGCTACCTGACCGGGGATCGCTTGTTCCGACTGGAATATGGCGAGGCGCATGTGGCTATCCGCGCGGGCTCGGCCCCGGATCAACCGGACAACGTGGTGCAGCCCTTCATGCGGCAAGAGGTCGGACTGTACGCGAGCACCTCCTATCTTGAGCAACATGGAAGGCCCGCCGGGATTGAGGATTTCCCTAACCACTATTTCGTCAGCACGGATGATGAAAACAGCCGGGCGCCTTTTTCAAAATGGTTGCGTGAAACCGTGCCCGTCGAACGGATCACATTTCGCTGCACGAATAATTTCTGCATACGCGAGGCAGTTCTGTCCGGTGCCGGGATCGGCTTTATGGCCAGGTGGGAGGCTGCGCGTGATCCAAACCTTGTCGAGGTGATTGAACCGTTGCCCGAGTGGTTCGGCAATCTGTGGCTGGTAACGCATGTGGATTTGCACCGCACCACCAAGGTGCAGGCATTTCTGTCCTACCTGAAAGAGCAGTCCAAGGATTGGCAAACATGAGCCCACAGGCACGGGGCCATCTGGCCATGCTGACATTCTCGGCACTGGTCGCTGGCAGTTTTTCCCTTGGGGCAATGATCGCAAACCAAATCTCGCCTGTCGCGGTTACAGCGGCGCGGTTCGCAATTGCAGCGCTGGTGATTGGTGCCGCTGCGTTGGCCACGACCGGGGTGCCCCGATCTGCTGCGCGGGCCCCGTGGCGGTACCTTGTTTTGGGCGGGTTGTTCGGCACCTATTTCGTATTGATGTTCGTCGGTCTGAAAACTGCACCACCGGTTAGCGCTGCGGCGGTCTTTACGCTGACCCCGGTTCTTTCGGCCTTGGCGGGCTGGGTCTTGTTACAGCAGGTGACGACCCCACGTATGGCACTGGCGCTGGTTATCGGAGCAACAGGAGCGTTGTGGGTGATTTTCCGAGCCGACTGGCAGGCCTTTATGGCGTTTCAGGTCGACCGGGGCGAGATCATCTACTTTTGGGGTTGTGTCGCTCACGCAATCTATACGCCGATGGTGCGAAAGCTGAACCGGGGTGAGCCTGCTGTGGTCTTTTCCTTCGGCACTATGGTCGCGGGTTGCCTCTTGCTGTCGCTATACGGCTGGAAGGACATAGCGGCGACGGATTGGGCAAGCCTGTCTTTGTTCATCTGGTTGGTCATTCTGTATCTGTCTGTCTTTGCCACGGCAGCCAGTTTCGTGCTGGTGCAATATTCGGCGCTGCGTCTGCCCTCGGCCAAGGTAATGGCCTACACCTATCTCGTACCAAGTTGGGTCATCTTGTGGGAGATTGCTTTGGGCCAGAAAGCCCCCGCCTTGCTGGTCGGGGTAGGGGCCGTGCTGACCGTTGTCGCGCTGGTTCTGTTGCTGAAATCCGAAGAAACGCAGGAGGCTGCGCTCGTTACCAAATGACTGTTGTGCTTTGAACAAGATATGAGACTGTAGAGCGGATACAGGTCAGATCAGAGGCACCTTGATGAAAGCGTTTTTCCCGTTCGCTGCAATGGCGATACTGACTGCGTGCACGCCGCCGCAGCCCCCCAGCGGCGTCATCAGCGAAGCCGACCTGCAAGCCAGTTGCGAGGCGCTGGTCGCGGCGGAATCCGGCATACGAGCAAGCGGTATTTCTGCGCGTCCCACTCAGTTTGAGGCGACAGGTTCGATCACCTTGGTAGATGTTCAGGGGGTATCTGCTCCTTGGCTGTGCCTTGCGGATGTGACGGGTGTGGTGACAGGTGTTGAGCCGGGCGCCTAGGCCTGCCGGTGCCCTTTGAGGCAGATCAAAGTTGTTACATTCGAATTTCCCTATGCTTTGAGCAGAGGAGGAATTCACTATGTATGACCACATCATGTTCCCAGTTGATCTGCACCTGCCGCCCACGGTTCAGAAAGCTGCCGAGGTCGCCGCAGCGGTCGCCAAGTGGCAAAGCGCCAAGATTACTGTTGTCAGCGTCACCGGAATTCAACCCGGTGACCCCGTGCAGCCTGACGCGATGGTCAACGAAGATCTGCGCAACTTTGCCGATCAACTTGCTGAAAAGAGCGGAGCCGAAGTTGACTTTCGCAACATCCACTCGGTCGATGTCGGTGCTGAATTGGATGGCGACCTGACGCGCGCAGCGGATGAGATTGGTGCGGACCTAATCGTGGTGGGTACGCATGCGCCACGGATCATGGACTACATCTTTTCCAGCCATGCCGGCTATCTGGCAACGCACGCCTCAATTTCAGTCTTTGTTGTCCGTTAGGCAGTTCAATCCTCGCCCGAGGGAAGTTCGACTTCCAGAAACCGTTCGAACGCGTCCAGATTGACGGGTTCGAACTGCCCAAAGCCTTGCATCCATACCGAAGCCGCCCGCAAGGCATCCGGTTCCAGTTTGCACCATTTCACCCGCCCCCGTTTTTCCTGGCTGATCAATCCCGCCTTGGTCAGGATCCCCAGGTGTTTCGAGATCGCCGCAAGCGACATCTCGAACGGTTCGGCCACGTCGGTCACGGCCATATCGTCCTCCAGCAACATCGCAAGGATGGCGCGGCGGGTCGGGTCGGCGAGGGCTGCGAATACTGTGTCGAGATCGTTGGACATGTCTTCGCTGAACCACAGCGTCAAGGTTTGGTCAACCATTTGGTTAAATATGCGGATTCAGGCGTATCCGTGCCGGACCTTTAACCCACTCCCGTTCTGGGTCTGACGGTGGAAAGATTTTTGCAATAAAAATCTGATAGTTAAGTGAGTTTTGAGTGCGGCCTATACACCGTTGACTCTGTGCCCGCATCGCCTTAGCACCCTACCCAAGACTGTGCGAGGGAAACGCCCGTGACTGATGATGACCAAAAGCAGCGTATGGCGCAGCTGGAGGCCAAGATCGACGCGGCGAAAAAGGCCAAGCAGCCCCCCAAACGCGCAGACAGTGACATATCCGGCGGCGAGCTTGCCTGGAGGATGGTCATCGAAATGGTATCCGGTCTGGGGATCGGATTTGGCATCGGATACGGGCTGGACAGCCTGTTCGGGACGATCCCGATCTTTCTGGTGCTGTTCACATTGCTGGGCCTTGTCGCGGGCGTGAAGGTTATGCTCCGCAGCGCGAAAGAGGTCCAAGAGAAACAAACGGCGGCGGCTGCTGCCGAGAAGGACGAGAGGGACTGAACGTGGCAACCGAGACCACCGCAGCAGAAGGCAGCAGCCTGGTATTCCACCCGATGGACCAGTTCATCGTCAAACCGTTGTTCGGCGACGGCGCAGTGGGCATGTTCACCATTACCAACGTGACGCTGTGGCTGTTCTTTGCGATCGTTGCGATTGTTCTGCTGCTAATCGTGCCGACCTCGAAGCGCGCGATTGTTCCGACCCGGATGCAGTCGGTGGCCGAACTGGCCTATGGCTTCATCTACAAGATGCTGGAAGACATCTGCGGCAAGGAAGGCGTCAAGTTCTTCCCCTATGTCATGACCCTGTTCATGTTCATCGTGACCGCGAACTTCCTGGGCCTGATCCCGACCTCGTTCACAACCACATCGCATTTCGCCGTGACCATCCCGCTGGCGCTGGCTGTCTTCCTGACCGTCACCATTCTGGGCTTTGTCAAGAACGGCGCGGGCTTCCTGAGCCTGTTCTGGGTCTCCAGCGCCCCCATGGCGCTGCGCCCGATCCTGGCGATCATCGAGCTGATCTCGTACTTTGTGCGTCCGGTCAGCCACTCCATTCGTCTGGCCGGTAACGTCATGGCGGGCCACGCGGTGATCAAGGTGTTCGCAGGTTTTGCCGCGATTGCCGTGATCTCGCCCGTGTCGGTTCTGGCGATCACCGCAATGTACGGTCTCGAGGTCTTGGTGGCCTTTATCCAGGCCTACGTATTCACCATTCTGACCTGTGTTTACCTTAAGGACGCTCTGCATCCGCATCACTGATTGGGTATTGCACCCAGCACAGGAACGATAACCCAACATCGAAACTTCCAATTCGTAAGGAGATACATCATGGAAGGCGATCTCGCACACATCGGCGCAGGCCTGGCAGCAATCGGTTCCGGCGCAGCCGCAATCGGGGTGGGCAACGTTGCAGGCAACTTCCTGGCCGGCGCCCTGCGCAACCCTTCGGCGGCTGCTTCGCAGACCGCAACCCTGTTCATCGGTATCGCATTCGCAGAAGCCCTGGGGATCTTCGCATTCCTGGTCTCGCTGCTGCTGATGTTCGCCGTCTAATCTGCGGAACCTGATCCTTACGCGCAGGTGGGTCCAAGCCATAGCGGCCCACCTGTTGTAAAGACAACGTTCCGACGGAGGACATCATGGCGACTGAACCCCTAGCCAAAGAAGTAGCAGGCTCCTGTGTTGACTCGTATGGGTCGGCCATCGGGATGCCGCAGCTCTGCTTTGATTGGTTCCCCAACCAGATTTTCTGGCTGGTCATCACGCTGGTCGTCATCTTTCTGGTCCTGTCCCGCGTGGCTCTGCCCCGCATCGCGGCAATCCTGGCTGAGCGTCAGGGGACCATTACAAATGACCTGGCTGCGGCCGAAGATCTGAAGGCCAAGGCGGTCGAGGCCGAAGAGGCCTATAACAAGGCGCTGGCCGATGCCCGTTCTGAGGCACAGCGTATCGCAGCGGAAGCCCGCGCCGAAATCCAGTCTGGTCTGGATGACGCGATTGCCAAGGCAGATGCGGAAATCGCTGCAAAGGCGGCTGAATCGGAAAAGGCAATTGCCGAAATCCGTGCCGGTGCGCTGGAAAGCATTCAAGTGGTTGCCAAGGATACGGCAGCTGAATTGGTTACAGCACTGGGCGGCGAGGCGGATGCCAAAGCCATCGACGGTGCCGTTGACGCGCAGATGAAAGGATAAGTGACATGCGGAATACTCTTGCCCTTATCCTGACCCTCGGCGCTGCCAGCCCCGCGCTGGCCGCAAGTGGCCCGTTCTTCTCGCTTGGCAATACCGACTTTGTGGTCCTGTTGGGCTTCATCGTCTTCATCGCGGTTCTGTTCTACTTTAAGGTGCCCGGCATGATCGGCGGCGCACTGGACAAGCGGGCCGAGGGCATCCAGTCGGAACTGGACGAAGCCCGTGCCCTGCATGAAGAAGCGCGCAGCCTGCTGGCCTCGTACGAGCGTAAACAGCGCGAAGTGCAGTCTCAGGCGGATGCCATCGTGGCAGCGGCCAAGGACGACGCGGTACTGGCGGCGGAACAAGCCAAGGTCGATCTGGAGAAATCCATCGCTCGCCGTCTGGCGGCTGCGCAAGACCAGATCGCATCGGCTGAGGCTTCGGCCGTGAAAGAAGTGCGCGATCAAGCCATCACTGTTGCTGTTTCTGCAGCAAACGCGGTTCTGGCCAAGCAGATGACGGCTACCCAGGCCAACAAGTTGATCGACGCGGCCATCGCGGATGTAGGCGAAAAGCTGCACTGAAATCTGGACAAAGTTTGAACTTTGACCCGAAAGCTCGCTTTCGGGTCAAAGTGTTTTAGAAGACCTCTTGCCTGAATTGCTGGACTTCTTATGAACATTCTCGGCGTCGTTCGAAATGGTGGAGAATCTCTGACCGAAACGCTCTTGCGTATCGAACAACTACGGGCGCAGCTAGACAGCAGTCGCGTGATTATCGCGACCAACGATAATTCAGACAACACCGATGATATCCTGCAAGACTACGCGGCTATGAGCGCGGGTGTTGATATACTCTTTCTTGATAGTATGGCCGGCCTCTTCGAAGAACGTGTGGAGCGTATTGCTGCAGCCAGAAATACAGTTCTTGAGCACCTTCTAACCAGCAGTCCGATCCATCCACTGACCCTGGTTCTTGATATGGACGGACCCAACACGCAGATGGATCCGAGTCAGGTGTTGAACGCGGCGGTGCGTCAGGTGCCACAGTGGGATGCTGTGTTTGCCAACTCATTGCCCGCCTACTATGACCTATACGCGCTGCGATGCGCAGGCTGGTGCGAACAAGACCCGTGGCGAGAGCTTGCGGCGCTAAAGCGGCCCAGGATGTTTCGCGGTGTCTGGTGGCGACGGATGCAGCGCAAAATCATTTATAGTCGCCAATACTCGATGCCGCCTGATACGCCAATGATTGAAGTGGACAGTGCGTTTGGTGGGTTGGGCCTGTACAAGACCGAAGCTTTGCATGGTGCCACGTACCGGCCACGGGATGAGACCGGCCACGTCACCTGCGAGCACACAACCCTGCATCTTTCGCTGCGCAACGCGGGAAAGCGTCTTTTCATTGACCCCGGTCTTACGACTTTGGCACAAACCGAGCATATGGGCCCCGGCAGCGGAAAGCGCATTCCAAAGAAGCTGTTGCAATGATCAACTTGTCAGTGTTGATGCAACCGGACAGAAACTCTGTTGCTGCGTCAACGCAGCTCGGCCTTGGGTAAAAGGATTATGCATGGCGAAAATGCCCAAGATAAGTCTGGTCATTCCAAACCTGAACTGCGCCGATTTTCTCGAGCAGACCATTACGTCAATTGTCAGCCAATCTTATCCTAATCTTGAGCTGATCTTGTCGGATGGAGGCAGCACAGACGGGTCGCTTGATATTGTCGAAAGATATCGCGGGGCATTCGCACATATCATATCCGAGCCGGATACAGGGCAGGCCAACGCTGTCAACAAAGGGTTTTCACGCGCCACTGGCGAGGTGATGGGGTGGATAAATTCCGATGATGTCCTGATGTCAGGGGGGCTGGGGCTTGTTGGGTCTCTTTTTGCGCTAAAACCAAAGTTGGATTGGGTGACGGGCAAGCTCACGACGATAGATGAAACGGGGCATGTTCTGGCCTCTCGACGCCCAAGGCCGATTTCGTACCAGCGGCTTCTTGCGGGCGACTATCAATGGGTGCAGCAGGAATCGACGTTCTGGCGGCGCAGCTTATGGGATAAAGCCGGTGGACAGCTTGACGAGCGCCTGTCCTTGGCTGTCGATGGTGAGCTTTGGCTGCGGTTTTCGCGCTGCGCCGAACTAATAGCAGTTCACGACAAGATCGGTGCGTTTCGGTTCCGCAAAGGCCAGCGCTCAGAGGCCATGGACGCCTATCATGCAGAAATGCTAGCTGTGATAGCCGCTGAAAAGCAGAAAGCAGACAGCGCGGACGCAGTTACGAAATCCATTGTGGCCGCGCCCACCATACTGCGGAGCCGGTCGGAAGCTGACAGCACCTTTCCCGGACTGATCGACTACGATCCTAAACCGTTGAAGCACTTGAGCCTTTGGAGACACCGGTGTGAACGAGCTATTCGGAAGCTTTGAACCTCGCTGACATTCAGGCGGTCCATCATGTCAGATCAACGCGTTTCATGATCCAGTCGTTGCCGCGCGATTTCTTCGTTCCGTAAAGCCTTTTGGTGATCTTGTGTGCATTGTTGAACGAAGTTCAGGTGTTTCTGAACAGCCTCGCGGGCGCCTTCCGGGTCGCGCGCCTGTAGCGCGGTATTGATTGCACGGTGCTGATCCAAGATGGCTTCTCGGGTTGTGCGTTGATTGAACATCATTTGACGGTTGTAAAAGACGCCTTGGCGCAACAGGTCGAACATCGACCGCATCATATGCAGCATTACGACGTTATGGCTCGCCTCGATAATGGCCATGTGGAATTGCGCGTCCAGATTGGCCTCATCTTTCGGAGCGTTGCGGGCATGGGCGGCCTCCATCTTTTCAAAGATCGTTTGGACCACTTTCAGGTCGCTTTCTGATCCCATTCTCGCTGCACGCTCAGCCGCCAAGCCCTCCATGTCCCGACGGAATGAGAGATAATCGAAAACTGCTTCTGGATGACTGCCAAAAAGGCGGATCAGGGCGGGTGAAAAGGCAGAGCCCAACACCTCGGCCACATAGATCCCGGATCCGGCCTTGGCGGCCAAAAGACCTTGCTCCTGAAGCTCCGAAATCGCCTCGCGCAAGGATGGGCGCGACACGCCCAACCGCTCGGCGAGTTCACGTTCAGCGGGCAAGCGTTCGCCGGGGCGTAGAATGCCGCGCAGGATCAGCAGCTCGATCTGCCGTACCACTGCGATTGAGAGCTTCTCGGTCTGAACTTTTTGGAAGGGCATAGGGATGTCGTCGCTGAAATTGGTCAATTCATATGACCATGGAATGCAGGCGGGTACAAGAATGTCGCGGCCTTGAGGTGAGAATAGGTCAGAATTATTGACTTTAAAAAATTCCTCGATACGCTGCCCATGTCCGAACAGGGAGGGGGCACATGTCGACACAAGCGCTGTTCGCTACGCGTGCATCGCGAATGAAAGCGTCCGAGATCCGCGAGTTGTTGAAACTTCTCGATCAGCCCGGAATCATTTCCTTCGCTGGCGGTATTCCCGACCCGGCCTTGTTCCCGAAAGAAGAATTTGCGCAGGCGTTCCAGACCGCAATGACCGCAGATCACGGTGACCGCGCGCTGCAATATTCGGTCAGTGAGGGCTATGGTCCTCTGCGTGAATGGCTGGTCGATCATATGCGGGGCAACGGCATTGATTGTGGGGCTGAGAACATCCTGATCACCTCGGGGTCACAACAGGCGTTGGACTATCTTGGCAAGCTCTACCTATCGCCCGGGGATACCGCCTTGGTCGGTTGGCCAACCTATCTGGGGGCGATCAACGCGTTTGACGCCTATGAGCCGCGCTTCGACAGGCTGCACCTGAACGGCAACCAAGGAGCGGCGGAGTACGCCGCGGCAGAGGGCGAAGGGCGGGTAAAATTTGCCTATTTGTCACCGGACTTCGCCAACCCGACAGGTGAGACCGTTGACTTGCGCGCACGAGAGGGCCTGCTGGATCTGGCTGATGCGCTGGATATCGCGGTGATCGAGGATGGGGCCTATCAGGCGTTGCGTTACGAGGGTGATGCGATCCCGCCCATTCTGGCACTGGAGCAAAAGCGTAAGGGCTCGATCGAGGCGTGCCGGACGATCTATTGCGGCAGCTTCTCGAAAACCCTTTCGCCGGGCTTGCGTGTGGGTTGGATCGTGGCCGCGCAGCCAGTGATCCAGCAGCTTGTTCTGATCAAGCAGGCGGCTGATCTGCATTCGCCAACACTCAACCAGATGGCGACCGAGCAGGTGGCGCGCACCTGTTTCGATAGCCACATCCCGATGTTGCGCCGAACCTATGGCGCGCGCCGAAACGCGATGTTGCAGGCGTTGGAGGACCATATGCCCGACGGGGTAGAATGGACCCGGCCCGAAGGCGGGATGTTCATCTGGCTGACCTTGCCCGAAGGGGCCGACGGCGCCGCGTTGTTGGCGCGGTCGCTGGAGACAGTCAAGCTGGCCTTTGTACCCGGTCGGGCGTTTTTCCCCGATGGTAGTGGGGCGAATACCGTGCGACTTAGCTTCTCGAACTCTGATGAGGCGACGATCCGCGAAGGGATCGCACGATTGGGGCAGGTCCTGAAAACCCAGATCGGGTAAGGTTTCATTAACGGTTTGCCCGCAACACTGGGCGTATGATCCGGTATCTGTCTCTCCTGGTGCTGGCCGCATGTTCGGCCGGCACGCCCCATTTTCGCGATGTGCCAGCCACGCGCGTGGCGGTGAATGGCAGTGTCTTTGACGTGCGCGTGCGTGGTGAACTGGCCGAGGCGGTGCGGATCAACATGCAATACGCGCCGCGGCTTGGTCCAATCCGCGACCGCGCAGCGTTGGCAATGGCACAGGTGTCGGGGTGTCCGATTCTGGATGTGCTGGGGGATGCCGCAGTCACCGTTGGTGTACTGGGCTGTGATCGAGAAATGGCCGAGCGCCTTTTGCTGACTGCAATTTCGCGCCCGAACTATGAATGCGTAGATACGGGCGTCTTCGACGATATCGGCGGCGATTACGGCTATCAGGTGTTTGAATGCACGCCCTACTGACCTGCGCGTAATCTTGCGTATTTGAGCAAGATGTTGTGGATAACTCGGGTCGAATTCCCATATCCTGCGCAACTGCGTTGACAGGTCCCCAATCCCTTGCGCAGACTTCAAGCATATAGGAATCACGGGACTCATTGCCTTTGCGCTTTAGCAAACTCAAACTCACCGGCTTCAAAAGCTTTGTCGATCCGACCGATTTGATCATCGCGGATGGGCTGACCGGTGTGGTGGGGCCAAATGGTTGCGGCAAGTCCAACCTGCTTGAAGCGTTGCGCTGGGTGATGGGCGAAAACCGTCCCAAATCCATGCGCGGCGGGGCGATGGAAGATGTGATATTCGCGGGGGCGGCCACGCGTCCCGCGCGCAACTTTGCCGAAGTGGTCCTGACTATGGACAATTCGGAACGGTTAGCGCCTTCGGGGTTCAACGACACGGACCAGTTGGAAATCATCCGCCGCATCACCCGCGACGTCGGCAGCGCCTACAAGACCAACGGCAAGGACGTACGCGCGCGCGATGTGCAGATGCTGTTCGCGGATGCCTCAACCGGGGCGCATTCGCCAGCGCTGGTGGGGCAGAACCGTATTGCCGAGCTGATCAACGCCAAACCCCGTGCCCGGCGGCGTATTCTGGAAGAGGCGGCTGGAATATCGGGCCTCTATCAGCGGCGGCATGAGGCCGAGCTGAAACTCAAGGGCACCGAATCCAACCTGACCCGCGTTGATGACGTGTTGGAACAGTTGGGCACGCAGCTGGCGCAACTTGCGCGTCAGGCCCGTCAGGCCGCGCGCTATCGCGAGATCGGTGAACAATTGCGGCAGGCCGAGGGAATGCTGCTCTACCGTCGTTGGAAAGAGGCCGATATGGCCCGCCAACAGGCCGAGGAGAAGCTGCGCGATCGGATCACAGAAGCCTCGCGTGCTGAGGCAGAGGCCCGTGCCGCCGCCGCAAAGCGCGCCGAGATCGAAGAAACCCTGCCGCCGCTGCGTGAGGAAGAGGCCATCGCCGCCGCCGTGTTGCAGCGCCAGCAGGTGCAGCGTGACCAGCTTTCTGATCAGGAAACCCGCGCCCGTCAGACCATCGAAACGCTCACCAACCGTATTCAGCAGTTGAGCAATGATATCGAGCGTGAAACCGGCCTGAACCGCGATGCGGGCCAGATGATCGAACGGCTGGAATGGGAAGCCCGCGAGCTGACAAAGGCCGCGGAAGGTCATGATGACAAGGTGGCCGAGGCGGCCGAAATCGCGCGCGAGGCGGCGTCGGTCTTGCAGGATCGTGAAGATCACCTGTCACAACAGACCGAGGATATGGCTCGTCTGGTCGCCCGTCACCAATCGGCGCAACGTTTGGTCGAAGACAGCCGCAAAACGCTGGCCCGGTCCGAGAGCGAAGAGGAAAAAGCGCGCGGTGCTGTGAATGAGGCGCACGAGGCGCTGACTCGCGCCGCCGAAGCATTCGAAGCCGCGCAAGAAGGCGAGGAAGAAGCACGCGAGGCCGCCGAGGCCGCCGAAGAGGCACTGGCCGCCGCCGATGAGCTGCGCAACGAAACTCAGGCGCGCGAGGCCGAGGCTCGGGCCAAACGCTCCGAGGCTGAAGGTGAATTAGGCGCGATCCGGGCCGAAACCACCGCGCTGGCCAAACTGGTCGAACGCGACACCGCAGAAGGCGGACAGGTGCTGGATCTGCTGCGCGTGGCACCGGGATACGAAAAGGCGTTGGGGGCGGCTTTGGCCGATGACCTGCGCGCGCCTCTGGTTGAAGGCGACGGGCCATCCGGTTGGGTGCAGGTTGCAGGCTATGACGCCGATCAGCCGCTGCCCGAGGGGGCCGAACCGCTGGCGCTGCATGTTTCCGGCCCCGACCGCCTCAGCCGCCGCATTGCGCAGATCGGTCTGGTCGGTTCGGATCAGGGCGCGCGTCTGCAGGCCTCGCTGAAACCCGGTCAGCGCTTGGTCTCGCGCTCGGGCGACCTGTGGCGCTGGGACGGGTTCCGCGCCTGGGCCGAGGATGCCCCAAGCGCCGCCGCCCTGCGCTTGGAACAGCTGAACAAGCTGGAAGCGTTGAAACAGGAACTCACCCGGACCGAGGCGCAGGCAGATGGCGCGCGGGCGGCGCATGAGGCGCTGTCGCAGCAACTGGCCGACGTGACCGAGGCTGACCGCCGTGCGCGCGACGCCCGACGGGCCGCCGATCAACGTATGGCCGAAACTGCACGCGCGCTCAGTCGGGCCGAGGCGGATCGCAATCTCGCGCAGGGCAAGCTGGAAACCCTGACGCTGGCCGTCGACCGCCATAAGGAGGACGCCATGTCCGCCCGCGCCCAACTGCGCGAGGCCGAGGGCGCACTGACCGGGCTGGGGGACCTCGACAGCGCCCGCGCGCAGGTTGAGGACATCAAACAAACGGTCGAAGCTGCGCGGATCACCATGCTGACCCACCGCTCGACCCATGACGAATTGCGCCGCGAGGGCGAGGCGCGGACCCGCCGCAGCCAAGAAGTGACAAAAGACCTCAGTGGCTGGAAGCACCGATTGGAGACGGCGGAAAAGCGCATCTCGGAATTGGTCGAACGCAAGGAAAGCTCGGAGGAGGAGCTTGCCGATGCCATGGCCGCCCCCGGTGAAATCGCCGAGGCGCGCGAAGAACTGAACGAATTGATTGAAGCCGCCGACGCGCGTCGTGCCGAGGCTGCGGACAAGCTGGCCCAAGCCGAGGCTCAGCAGCGCGAATGGGTGATGGCCGAACGTGATGCTGAACGTCTGGCCTCGGAAGCGCGCGAAAGCCGGGCCGCCGCCGAAGCGCGCTCTGACGCCGCCAAAGAAAGCGTAACCGCCGCTGCGGAACGCATCGCCGAGGATCAGCAGCTGACGCCGAACCAGTTGCTGAACCAGCTGGACGTGAACCCCGACCAGATGCCCGCCGCCGACGCGCTTGAGGCCGAGGTCAACCGCCACAAACGTCAGCGCGACGCGATGGGTGCGGTGAACCTGCGGGCCGAAGAGGACAGCAAAGAGGTTCAGGAAGAATTCGACACGTTGAACAGCGAAAAGGCTGATCTGGAAGAGGCGATCAAGGCCCTGCGCAGCGGTATCGCCAGCCTCAACCGCGAAGGGCGGGAACGTCTGTTGACGGCGTTTGAACAGGTGAACTCGAACTTTGCCATGCTGTTCAAGCATCTGTTTGGTGGTGGAGAGGCCAATCTGGTCATGGTTGAAAGCGACGATCCGTTGGACGCGGGTCTCGAGATCATGTGTCAACCGCCGGGCAAGAAACTCTCGACGCTCAGCCTGCTCTCGGGCGGCGAACAGACCCTGACTGCAACCGCGCTGATTTTTGGTGTGTTCCTTGCCAACCCCGCGCCGATTTGTGTGCTGGATGAGGTCGACGCGCCTCTGGACGACGCCAACGTGACGCGGTTCTGCGACCTGCTGGACGAGATGTGCCGCCAGACCGACACGCGGTTCCTGATCATCACCCACCATGCGGTGACGATGGCGCGGATGGACCGGCTGTTCGGCGTGACCATGCAAGAACAGGGCGTCAGCCAGTTGGTTTCAGTCGACCTGAAGAAAGCCGAACAGATGGTCGCCTAACCTTTCACTGCAACGTTATGCCTGTTGCAGAGCAGTTCGGTTTAGACTGTTCCCATGACGCGACTATTGATCCTCGCCTTGCTGACCGCTGGCCCCGCCCTTGCCGCCGAATGGCCCACGAAACCCGGAGACGTCCCCCTGTCGCCCGAAGAACTGGACGCTTTGGCCGGACGCACGCTGACATTTTTTGACGACGGTCAGGCAAAATTCTCGGCCGGAGGGGCCTATTCCTACACCTACGCCAGCGGAGACGCCGCCTTTGGCACCTATTCCATCGCCGAGGACGGCAGCGTCTGCATCGCCTATCGTAATGGGTTCAGCAGGTGCGATCTGTATGTGCGCAGTGGTGAGCGGTTGGTGCTGATTGACGAAAAAGGGGATCGTTATCCGGTGAAGCCAGAGTAACTGATCCATCAGGAAAGCGCGGTCTCCAAAAGTTTTAGCGAACTCGGGGGCCACACTTCATCGAATTTGTAAAACTCCTCAAAGGCGGGAATGTCTTCGCTAAGTGGTACCCAAGCTTGTTTGCTGTTCGTGAAAATCTGCGCATCCGGAGGACACTGATCCGGGTTGTCCAATGTTCCAACACGCACGTACTTTAACTTGCCAAGACGGATCATGTAGCTGCTGAACACGGCGACGCCGCAATTCTTGCAACGCGTGATAATCTGACCTTTGCCGCTTGGGGTGGAAAGTTCATGTTCAGTGGTCGGCCCCTCAAGCTCTACGCGGTCAGCCTCAATAATGGCGTTCAAGACATAAGCCGCTCCGGTTTGTCGCTGGCATTCGCTACAGTGACAGCAATGGACGAACATAGGTGGTGTCGTCATCTGATACGTTACGGCTCCGCAGCCGCATTTCCCCTTGATCATTGCTTCCCCCAAGTTGTCGTTTGAATTCACGCCATCGTCTCTAATCGACCAGCTCATAGTGTTTGATCGAACGCTACTCGACCAATTCGGCCTCCGCGGGGTCGATGTGAGGACTCTGGTAGTCTTCGCCGACAAACGCCTTAAGTGACTCTAATTTTTCCCACACCATGACAAAGCTGAAGTCTCGGGGTGTGTCGGTGCGCGCGGCCCCAGGAAATATTTGAACGATGCCCTTGGTGCCTCTCATCAAGGGGATCGCTGTTTCATGGAAGAACTTGCTGAACTCTTCCTCTTTCCCCGGCCGAGTCACGACCTGAAAAATGCGCATGATCATTCTTCCGTCCTCCGTAAAGTTCGGTTCCTGCATGCACAATCGCCTCTGCTCCTAGGAGCATATCATTTTGCAATGACTTTGTCCGCTTTGGACAAACCAGACGCCGCTTCACAATCGACCCAGCAGCTCCACTGTCGGCCACGCATCTGCTGGCAGACCCAGTCGCTGTTGCTCAGCCTGCACCGCCGCCCGTGTTCCGGCTCCCAGAATGCCATCGATCTTGCCCACATCATGGCCGCGTGCCTGAAGTTTGCTCTGTAGCTGCTTCATCTGCGCGCCCGACAAGCCCTGCGCCGGGTTGCCCGCGTCATAGATCTGTGCGCCCTCAAGTCGGGTGCCGAAATAAGCGGCGGTCAGGACGTAGGTAAAGCTCTGATTCCATTCGAAATAGACGTCGAAATTCGGATATGCCAGAAAGGCGGGCCCTTTATGCCCCTGCGGCAGGATCAGCGAGGCGGGCAGGTTGGACAGCGACCCGCTGCGGGCCTGAACGCCCATCGCTTGCCACTCGGACACCGGGCGCGATTTGCCTGGGCCGGACAGGGACCAATCCATTTCGCTGGGCACAGTGACCTCTTGCAGCCAAGGCTGACCCGGTTGCCAGCCCAGATTCGACAGCATCTTGGCCCCCGACATCAGCGCATCCGGAGCCGAGGTTTTCAGCGAGACCTTACCGTCCCCATCCCCGTCCACGCCGTTCTCAAGAATATCGCGGGGCAGCATCTGGACCATGCCGATTTCTCCGGCCCAAGCCCCGGTGGTGCGGGCGGGGTCGAAATTGCCCTGCTCGTACAATTCGATAGCAGCGAAGATTTGCGGACGGAACAGCTCGGGCCGACGGCAGTCATGGGCCAGCGTCACGAGCGCATTGCGGGTGTTGAAATCACCTTGAAAGGCGCCGTAGTCGGTTTCGAACGCCCAGAAGGCCAGAAGTACGCCGCGTGAGATGCCGTAGTCGCGCGCGATCCGGTCAAACACGGCGTCATATTTGCGCGACATAGCCTGCCCGCGATCAATGCGGTTTTGCGAGATCAGGCGGCGCGAAAACTCGATGAAAGGCTTTTGAAACACGCCCTGCGCACGGTCGGCTTTAAGCACCGCGCCGTCTTGTTGCACGCCTTTGAAGAACGCGTTGACGGTCTCTGTATCGAACCCTTGCTGGACGGCCTCGGATTTCAGTCCTTTGACAAAGGCGTTGAACCCGCCTCCGCATTGGGCAAAGGCGGGTGACACGAAAAGAGCGGCGGCTATAAGGCCAGAGAGCAAACGCATGAAACGGGTCCGTCAGAAAATGAAGCTGACCCCAACCGACACCGACACGAGGCCAAGCGCAAGCCCCCAGACCCGCCAGAGCATGTCGCATGCGCGGAAAACCTCTGACGCGCCAATCTCGCGCGGGGCATCGCCGTTGACCCAAGCCAGATCGCGCAGCTGCCCGTCATAGCTGCGCGGTCCAGCCAGGGCGACGTTCAGGGCGCGGGCCATGGCGGCCTCAGGCCAGCCGGCATTGGGCGAGATATGGCGGCGGGCATCCGCGACCATCTGAGGCCAGCGCGCCCATTGGCCTGACAGAGCCACGATCATCACGCCGGTCAGGCGGGCGGGGATTAGGTTCAGTACATCGTCCAACCGGGCCGAGGCCCAACCGAAGTCGCGGTATTTTTCGCTGCGGTAGCCGATCATGCTGTCGGCGGTGTTTACTGCCTTGTAAACCAGCAGACCGGGCAGGCCACCGACCAGAAACCAGAAAGCGGGCGCGATGACCCCGTCGCTGAGGTTTTCAGCCGCGCTTTCGATCGCTGACCGCGCGACCTGCGCCTGCGTCATGTCGCGTGTATCGCGCGAGACGATCATCGCCACTTTCCCCCGCCCGTCTTCCAGCGAGACGGCCAAACCGGTACCAACATCGCGCACATGGCTGACCAATGACTTCTGAGCCAGCAGAATGGCGCAGGCGATTATTTCGACTACGGGCCCGAGAAGGGTCAGCGCGCGCCCAATGATCAATGCGCCGCACACCAACAAGGCGACAACCGCGACACCTTTCAGAAGCCGTTGCGCACCGTGGTTGAAGCGTTTGTCAAGCCAGCCAATAAGGTTGCCGATCACGACGGCAGGGTGTTTCACCCGCGACCACAACCAGTCGGGTTCGCCCAGGGCCGCATCCAGACAGAGGGCGCAGACCAGAAGGAAGGCGGTGCTCACAATGCCGCCTCAAGCCGGGCCCAACCGTCTGCTGGTGGCAAGCCCAGACGCAGGTAAGTTGTCGAATAGGGAAAGATGCGGCTCCAGATATGGGCGCTGGCCAGACGGTCCTGCCATTCGGCGGCGTCTTCGACGGAGTAAAGGCGAAAGAGCGGTGTACCCCCGACCAAACTGGCACCCTGACCCGTCACGAGGGTATCCAGCCGGTCCGCACCTTGCTGAAGATACCGTCGGGTGGCTGCGGCCCAGCCCGTGTCCTGAAAAGCCCGCGCGCCAATCCGCAAGGCGGGACCCGAGACCGCCCATGGGCCTGTCAGATCGTTCAGCCGCGCGATCAGCTTTGGGTCGCCGACGGCAAAGCCAAGGCGTAATCCGGCCAGCCCCCAGAACTTGCCAAAGCTTTTCAGGACGATAACGCCCGGCCGGTCAGCCAGATGGATCAGCGACGCTTCGGGGGAAACATCGCAGAAACTTTCGTCAATGATAGTCAGCGGCGCATTGGCGTCGGCCTCGGTCCAATAGCGACCATCGGGATTGTTGGGGTGAACGATCACACGCGCGTCGGTTGGACCTTCGGGCTGAACGCTCCAGCCTTGCGCGGAAAAGGCGGCGGCGTGCTCGTTATAGGTTGGCGTCGTGATCTGAACCCGCCCCTGCGGTGCCAAGGCCGGAATGCGGGCGATCAAAGCCGAGGCGCCGGGTGCAGGCAAAATCGCGGTGTTATCAGGTACGGACCAGAATTGGCGGGCCGCGTCGGTCAGACGCTGGAACGTGCCATGGTCGGGCAGGGCGGTCCAATCCTCGGCACTCAGGTCGGACACCGGGTAGGGCTGCGGGTTGATTCCGGTCGACAGGTCCAGCCAGTCTTGCCGCGATCCGCCATAGGCTTGAATGGCGTCATCCAGCCCTCCGCCATGGTCGCGGCGCGCGCGCGGGTTCAAGTTTTTGTCAGAGCTTGTCATTAGGGTCTCGCCGGAATCGCCGATTTCGGCCCGTTTCAAGCGGATTTTCGCCATTTACACAAGCGAATCCGTGCTTCGGCGGCAACCGGAAAACAGCGTTAACCCTTTGTTAAGGAATTGGCGTGATCACAAACTCAGGGGTCGGCACCGTTCACCACTTCATGTGCCGAGGTTGTTACTTATGAATGTTTTGATTGTTGAGAGTAATCCCGACCTAGGTCGGGTCTGGAAGCGGCACCTTGAACGTCAAGGCGCTGAGGTCACGCTTGTCGCCGGGCAAGAGGCCGCGATCCTCGCGCTTTACGGGGTCGCGTTTGACATTATCGTGCTGGATTTGGTGCTGGAGGCAGGCAGCGCGCTGGCCGTGGCTGATTTCGCCAGCTATCGCCGCCCTGAGGCGCGGGTGATCTTCGTCACGAACACCACCTTTTTCTCGGACGGGTCCATCTTTGCCCACAGCCCCAATGCGTGCGCCTATGTGCAAAGCGGAACGCCGCCAGAGGATCTGGCGGCGATGGTCGAACACTACGCGGCGGGTCGCTGACCGCGCCCATGCGGTTCTGCGTAATCCAGCACTGGATTGGTCGGGATGATGCGGTGCGGATTGATGCTTTCATGGCTGTAGTGGTAGTGGCGCACGATGTGCTCAATGTTCACTGTGGGCGCGACGCCCGGCCATTGATACAGCTCGCGCGTATAGGCCCACAGGTTCGGATAGTCGATCAGTCGCCGCCGGTTGCATTTGAAATGCAGGTGATAAACCGGATCGAACCGGATCAGGGTCGTGAACAAGCGCCAATCGGCCTCGGTGATGCGATCCCCCATCAGATAGCGGTTTTGGGACAGGCGATCTTCGAGCCAATCCAGCGTATCGAATAGCGGCCCAACAGCGCTGTCATAGGCGGCCTGGCTGGTGGCGAAGCCGGATTTGTAGACGCCATTGTTCACGTCGGAATAGATCCGGGCGTTGACCGCTTCGATGTCATCGCGCATCGTCTCGGGCCAGTAATCGTCGTTATTGCCCGTGATGCCATCAAAGGCCGAATTGAACATACGGATGATCTCTGAACTTTCGTTCGAGACGATCGTTTCCTGTTCCTTGTCCCAAAGGATCGGCACTGTGACACGGCCGGAATAGGACGGGTCCGCCTTGGTATAGATTTGATGGGCATAGTCCAGCCCGTACAGATCATCCCCGGTTGCGCCTTTGTCGTCTGGCTGAAAGTTCCAGCCCTTGTCCAGCATATCCGGATGCACGACCGAGACAGAGATCAGATTGCTTAGCCTCTTGAGTTCCCGGAAGATCAGGGTGCGATGCGCCCAGGGGCAGGCGTGGCTGACATAGAGGTGATAGCGTCCAGCTTCCGCCTTGAACCCGCCCTTGCCCGAGGGGCCCGCGCTGCCATCGGCGGTCAGCCAGTTGCGGAACTGCGCAGCGCTGCGTTTGAACGCGCCGCCGGTGGATTTGGTGTCATACCAAGTGTCGTGCCATTTGCCGTCGACCAACAGGCCCATCTTTGTCCCTCCGAAATCCGATTTCGGCAAACATAGGGTGTCGCTCGGGTCGGTTCCATGCGAGGGCGCGCGCATCTTGCCTGCGTCATTGCACAGGTCGATCCGGGATTTCCGCGCAACAGATTGAAATCGGTTTGTTTCAGGTTCTCAGCTTCATTGGATTTTTACGAAGAGTTGCTCACAATAGTATGTACTGCGGGGGAAAATTGTTATGACGACCTATGTTTCTAAGGAAATAAGCGCCGAATTGGATGCGGCGCGAATCGCGGGGTTGAAAAAGACCAGCCGCCTTCGTGTCGAAATCGGCGACAATACATATAAAATTCTGAGATTGTGGAAAGACGGCTTCACGGTTGAGGCCGCAACGACGCCGAAATTGCGCGGGTTGGTCGATATCTATGACGGTGCGAACCATCTGTACCAATGCCTGATCATCGCTGACGAAGATGAGGCGGGTGAGATGCGGTATGAGTTCAAGCGTAGCACTGCCGCCTCGGATAAGGCTCCTTTGGATTTCTACCGTGCGCCGGATGCGCCCATCGCGCTGCTAGGCCATAAGGACTAACGGGATGCCCGACGGACAGACCGCCGGGCCTTCCGATCACTGCAAATCTGCAAAAGCACGCTTCAGCCGGGCGCATGCGTCCTCGACACGGCTGCGCTGAGTAGCAAGGTTGAAACGCTCGAAGGTTTCTCCGCCTGCTCCGAAGCCGGGGCCGGGTGAGGTGGCGATTTTGGCATCTTCTCGCAGACGTCGGGTGAACTCGGCATGGTCCATGCCTGTGCCCGAAAAATCGACCCAGGCCAGATAAGTGGATTGCAACGGCATTGACCAAAGGCCGGGGATTTCAGCAATCGTCGCGTCGAACAGTTTGCGGTTTCCGTCCAGATGCGCGACCTGCTGGTCGACCCATGCGGCACCCTCGGGCGTGTATGCGGCGGTGATCATCGCCACACCAAGCGCGCTGGGGTCATAGTCCAGTGCCTGAATGCGATTGCGCATGTCCGCCCGCAGTTTGGGATCGGGGATGATCATATTCCCGGTGCGCTGCCCGGCAATGTTGAAGGTCTTGGAAGCCGCCGTAAGCGTCACCGTCCAAGGGCGCGCATCAGGTGCTGCAACATCCATCGGCACAAAGGTGCTGCCGGGATAGACCAGATCATGATGGATCTCATCCGACACCAGGATCAGCCCGTTCCGTTCGGCAAACGCCGCGACTGCGCGCAGCTCGTCCGGTGTCCAGACCCGGCCCGAGGGGTTCTGCGGTGAGCACCACAGCAGCATCTTTTCCGACCCGTCCAGTCGCGATTGCGCATCCTCGAGGTCAACGGCATAACTTTCACCATCACGCACCAATGGGCATTCGACCACGCGGCGGCCGGATTTGTTCACTTTGTGCGCGAACTCATGGTAAACAGGGGAGAAGATCACAATCCCGTCGCCCGGCTGAGACCAGACATCCAGACACAGGGCGATCGCGTTGCCCAACCCCTGCGACGTCAGGACCCAATCTGTGTCAATCTCCCACCCGTGGCGATTTACCATCCACCACTGGACCGAAGCCAGATAGTCCGGATGCATCCAGGAATAGCCGAACACTCCGTGATCGACGGCCTGTTGCACGGCATCAATCACGCAAGGCGCTGTGCGAAAATCAGAATCCGCGGTCCACATGGCCAGCCCGTCATCTGGCGAAATGCCATAGAGGCGCTCCATCTTGTCCCATTTTGAACTGTTGGTGCCCCGGCGGTCGGTGAGGTCGTTGAACGTCATGTCATCTCCATCTGTCGCGACGAAAGCTAGTTACAATCGCGGCAGGTGCAAGGGGGGCGTTGCGGCGGGTCGCGCGATGGCCTAAATCAACTTCATGAAACGCACTATTCTGATCCATCCCGACCCCCGCCTGAAAAAGGTCTGTGCCCCCGTGGCCGATCTGACGGATGAGCTGCGCAAGCTGGCCGACGACATGCTGGAGACGATGTATGACGCGCCCGGCGTCGGGTTGGCCGCGCCGCAGATCGGTGTGCTGGATCGGTTGATCGTGCTGGATTGCGTCAAGGAAGAGGGCGAGGCCCCGCGCCCGTTGATCATGTTCAACCCCGAGATCATCGCGTCGTCCGACGAAACGAATGTGTACGAGGAAGGTTGCCTGTCGATCCCCGAGCAATATGCCGAGGTCACCCGTCCCAAAGTCGTGGATGTGGCCTGGATCGACCGCGACGGCAACGCGCAGCAGGAAACCTTCGACGGCCTTTGGGCCACCTGCGTTCAACATGAGCTCGACCATCTGAACGGGAAGCTGTTCATCGACTATCTCAAACCTCTGAAGCGCCAGATGATTACGCGGAAGATGCAAAAGCTGAAACGCGAAAAGGCTCGCGCATGACGGTCCGCACCTGTCTGCCGTGGCCTGACAAACGCCTGCGCACCAAGGCGGAAGACGTGGCAGAGATCACCGATGAAATTCGCGCCATCTGGAACGACATGATCGACACGATGGAGGCGATGCCCGGCGTTGGCCTCGCCGCGCCTCAGATCGGGGTGATGTTGCGGCTGGCCGTGGTGGATGGCTCGACCGAGCGAGGCCGGGCCGTGCGTCTGGCGAACCCCGAAATCCTGCACAGTTCGATTGAGCTACGTGAACATGATGAGGCCAGCCCGAACCTGCCCGGCGTCTCGGCCAAGGTGAAACGTCCGCGTGCGGTGACGGTGAAGTTTCTGAATGAACAAGGCATGATCGACCGTCGTGACTTTGTGGGGATCGAAGCCACCAGCGTACAGCATCAGATCGACCATCTGAACGGTCGGATGTATTTCGACCGGCTCAGTAAAATTAAACGTGACATGCTGCTGCGCAAAGCCAAGAAACTCGGGTAGCCCGGGGCGTCTGCCCTGCATCCCCAGCTCCGGAGGACCCTCATGCGTATCATCTTCATGGGAACGCCCGACTTCTCGGTACCGGTGTTGGATGCTCTGGTTGCCGCCGGACATGAGATCGCCGCTGTCTATTGCCAGCCACCACGCCCAGCAGGGCGTGGCAAAAAGGACCGTCCTACCCCGGTTCACGCACGGGCCGAGGTATTGGGGTTCGACGTTCGCCACCCGGTCTCGCTCAAATCGCCCGACGAACAAGCGGCGTTTGCGGCCTTGGACGCAGATGTCGCTGTCGTTGTCGCCTATGGCTTGCTGTTGCCGCAAGCCATCCTGGATGCGCCGAAACATGGCTGTTTGAACATTCACGCCAGCCTGTTACCGCGCTGGCGCGGGGCTGCTCCGCTTCAGCGTGCGATCATGGCGGGCGACGCTCAGACGGGTATCTGTATCATGCAGATGGAGGCCGGACTGGATACCGGCCCGGTCCTGTTGCGTCGGGCTACGGATATTGGGTCGCTGGAAACCACAGCGCAGCTTCATGATCGATTGTCAGAAATGGGCGCTGCGATGGTGGTTGAAGCGTTGGAGGAGCTGCCGAACCTGACCCCTGAGGTTCAGCCTGAAGATGGCGTGACCTATGCTGCGAAGATCGACAAATCCGAGGCGCGCGTCGACTGGGCGCGTCCTGCCGCCGAGGTTGACCGGCAAATCCGGGGCCTGTCCCCGTTCCCCGGCGCCTGGACCGAGATCGAAGGCGAGCGGGTCAAGCTTTTGTCCTCTCGGCTGGCCGCTGGGCAGGGCGCTCCGGGAGAGGTTCTGAATGACACACTCCGCGTGGCCTGTGGCGACGGCGCGGTTGACCTTTTGCGGCTGCAACGGGCAGGGAAAGGGGCGCAGGATGTTGAAACCTTTTTGCGGGGGTGGCCTGTTTCGTCCGGAACGCGGCTCTGTTCGGAGTAAACCAGATGTTCATGATATTGATGGGCACCGTCGTGATTGCCGGGATCGTGGGGTATCTGGCTGAAAAAACCGGATTTACCCACAATGGATACCTGCCCTCGATCATCATTTGCGTGGGCGGCGCGTTCCTGTTCTACTTTGTGCGCATCATGTTTGGCATCAGCTTCGGCCCGCCCGGACTGGACGCGGTCCTGTCATCCATCGGGGCGCTGATCATCGTGCCCACTCATTGGAGGAAATAACTTGCCCGTTATCGCCCTTATCATCATCGGAGCCGCCGCCGGGTTTCTGGCGACACGACTGATGCGGATCGAGGCCGATATTCCCACAACCATGTTGATCGGCATCGTTGGCGCGCTGGTCGGCGGGTTCCTTCTACGTGCATTGATCGCCGTAGCGGGCTGGCTGTCGGGCTTTGTCGGTGCGGTTTTGGGTGCGTTGTTGGTGATCTGGATCTGGCAGACATACCTGCGCCGTTGACCTCTTGACCTTTCGGAATCAATTCGGCCAGATCGCCGCAGAATTTATCTGAAAGGTGTTCCATGCCACAGGATCTGAACCCAGGTGACGTCGCACTTATGGGGGTGCCTCTGGATCTTCATTCCTCGTTTCTGCAAGGGCCCGCCTTTGCCCCTGGTCGTATTCGCGAGGCTCTGCATTCCGGAGCCGCTAACCTGACCGCAGAGGATGGCACAGATCTCGGCGCGACCGACCGCTTCAAGGATACAGGCGACCTGGATGTGTTCGAGATGATCGGACAGGAACCTATCGACCGGATCGAAGCCGGTGCTGCTGCGCGGATTTCAAGCGGTGCGCGACTGTTATCTCTGGGAGGGGACCATTCGGTTGCCTATCCGCTGATCAAGGCGCATTCGGAACGGTATGAGGGGTTGAACATCCTGCATATCGACTCGCATCCCGACTTGTATGACAGTCAGCAAGTCGGTCCGCTGGGCCATGGCTGCCCCTTCGCGCGGGTAATGGAGACCTGCGCAATCAACCGTCTGGTGCAGGTTGGTATCCGTACCATGAACAAGCACCAGCAGGAACAGGCCGACAAGTTCGGCGTCGAAGTGATCGACATGCAAAGCTGGCGCCCCGATCTTGAAATCAGCTTTGATGGCCCTGTTTACCTCTCCCTGGATCTGGATGCGTTGGACCCTGCCTTTGCGCCCGGCGTGTCGCATCATGAACCCGGTGGGTTAAGCACCCGCGAGGTGATCAACCTGATCCGCCGTTTCAAGGGGCAGTTGGTCGGCGCTGACATCGTCGAATTGAATCCTCATCGTGACCCGTATGGGATGACGGCCATGGTGGCTGCGAAATTCGTCAAAGAGATCGGAGCCAGGTTGCTGTCACGCTGAGGTCATCGTGCGTCGCAGGTTGCGGATGATCCAAGTTGCGGCACATTACGGGTCGTGAGGGCGAACCGTTCAACTTCGGTCGCGCTCATCCAGTGCATGTCCTCGGCCGAGGCCGCGTTAAGCGTGTACCAGTAGAAGGCCGGGTCAACACCGATATCGGCATAGTAGTCCAGGTACCGGTCATGCTCTGGGTCGTCTTTGGGGATTTCGGTGGCCACGATGTTCCAGCCGCCCCAGCTGTGCACGCCAACGCAGGCATCAGGTTCCAGAACGCGGCGGTTGCCTGCCAGAAACAGGTCCGTGCCGCCCGACGCCACCATGCCGTCCGACGGAACAATCGTGTCAAACCCCAGTTCCCGCACGACACGCGAGAAGACGACATTTGCGTCATCGTCCACGGAGCCTTCAATATATTGCAGGACAAGGGTTTTAGCCTGCGGATTGCTGCGGATGACCTCCTGAAAGGCATGCAAGGACGTGTGGTCGATAGTGCCCGAGGCGACAATCCGGTCGCTCTGTGCCTCAAACCGCAGGGCGTCGTAGGATGGGGTACACCCGGCCATAAGGGCGAAACTGACTGCAAAGCAGAACTGTGGTTTCATGGCAGGTGTATTCCTTTTGGCGCGCCGTCTAGGCCCTTGCTTTCTTGGGCTTGAACGGGGCCATGCCCGTCCGTGCCAACTCGTCGGCTTTTTCGTTTTCAGGATGGCCCGCGTGACCTTTGACCCATTCCCAGGTCACGTCATGGCGGGTTTGTGCCTCATCCAGCCGCTGCCACAAATCTACATTCTTAACAGGCTTCTTGTTCGAGGTCTTCCAACCGTTCCGCTTCCACCCGAAAATCCACCCCGTGACGCCGTTTTTCACGTAGGCGCTGTCAGTCACAACGGTGATCTTCGAGGCCCGCTCCAATGTTTCTAGCGCGCTGATCGCAGCCAGCAGTTCCATCCGGTTGTTTGTGGTTTCGGCCTCGCCGCCGCTGAGTTCCCGTTCTTTCAGGACATTGTCGCCATCCATCGCGCGCAGCAGAACCCCCCAGCCGCCGGGGCCCGGATTGCCGGAACATGCGCCGTCCGTATAGGCGAACAGCTCAGGCATGGGCCAGCACCAGAATGAAACCGTCATATGAACCCGCAAGGCCGGCACCCACGCCCGTCGTGATCCGGTCGATGGTGAACCCGGACTTTGTCATAGCCTCCTCGATTTCAGTTTGTGAAAAATAGGTGTAGTAGCGATCCAGATCGTCGCGATGTTCACCGGTGCCCAGTTTCAGGCCCAGAAAAAAAACACCGTCGGGTTTCAGCGCTTTGTGGATGGCGGACAGATGACGCGCAAAATCCGCGCGCGGGGCGTGCAGCAGGGAAAAGCTGGCATAGATGCCGTCATATTCAGCCTCTTCCGTCACGTCGTCAAACGTGCCCAGACGCGCGTCAATCCCGTTCTGCTGCGCATGTTCGACAAAGGCGGGCGTGGCATCAAGGGCACGGACACGCAGCCCTTCGCGTTGTAGAAAGGCGCTGTCCGATCCGGGGCCGGAACCGAGATCCAGCACATAACCGCCTTCCGCAACCGCTTCGGCAAAGGCCATGCGGGCTTCGATCTGTTCGGGGGGCAGGGGGATGCTCAGATATTCGGCCACGCGGGCAGTGTAGGCGTCAATCGTTCTCTTGTCGGTCACAGGTACACTCCAACGGCTAAGCAGGCCAGAACAACGGCCGTCAGCATCATGCGCAGACGCATCCACCAGACCGGCGTCAATCGCCAGTATGAGAACACAGCGTCCAGCAAAAGCAACCCGGCAAAACCCCACATCAGGTTGGTGCCTGCAGCGACCGGCCCGCCGCCCGTTTTCGCAAAGGCCCAAAGTGCGGGCAGAACCGAGAGCAGATAGCAGGTCGCCGCCTTGCTACCAGATGTCTTGGTCGAAAAACCCCACAGCACGCCGGACATAAAGCTGAGGATGACTGAGCCGTAGAACAACTGCACGTAAGGCCCCACAAAACGAGCCCCAAGCGCCTGAGTACCCCAAGCGTGCAGATCGTCATTCAGGTAGGTCAGTGCGCCCCAGAGAAAGGGGATCAGCCCGGCCAGCCCCAGAAATAACGGGGCTCTTGGTATGCCGCTCATGCCGGTTCGCGCAGCACGCGCGGGACTTTGAACTCGACGTTCTCAACAGCGGTTTCGACCATCTCGACCGTCACGTCGTAATGGTCGCGGAATGCGTCGATCACCTCGTTGACCAGAACTTCTGGGGCCGAAGCACCGGCGGTGATGGCAACCGAGGAAATCCCTTTCAGCGCCCGCCAGTCGATATCGGTGGACCGTTGCACCAGTTGGGCATAGTCGCACCCAGCACGCGCGGCGACCTCGACCAAGCGGCGTGAGTTTGACGAGTTTGGAGCGCCCACAACCAACAGGGCGTCGGATCTGGGGGCGACGGCTTTGACGGCCTCTTGCCGGTTTGTGGTGGCGTAGCAGATATCTTCTTTATGCGGGCCGACGATGGCGGGAAACCGGGCTTCAAGCGCGGCTATGATATCCTTGGTGTCATCGACTGACAGGGTGGTCTGAGTGACAAAGGCTAACTTTTCGGGGTGGCGCACCTGAACGGTGGCGACATCTTCGACCGTTTCGACTAGCAGAACTTCGCCCTCGGGCAGTTGCCCCATCGTGCCGACGGTTTCGGGATGGCCCTTGTGGCCGATCATGATCATCTGCAACCCGGCCTCAGCATGGCGCTGCGCCTCGACATGGACCTTGGATACCAGCGGGCAGGTGGCGTCGACATAGATCATTTCGCGCTGTGCGGCTGTGGCCGGGACGGATTTTGGCACGCCATGGGCCGAGAAAATCACCGGGCGATCATCGGGGCATTCGTCCAGTTCCTCGACAAACACCGCGCCTTTTTCGCGTAAACCGTCGACCACGAACTTGTTGTGCACGATCTCGTGGCGCACATAAACCGGCGCGCCCCATTTTTGCAGGGCCATCTCAACGATTTTGATCGCCCGGTCCACGCCGGCGCAAAACCCGCGCGGGGCGGCAAGATACAAGGTCAGCGGGGGCTTGTTCATGTCACATACTCCTTACGGCCACAGGTAGGTCTTTTCCTCGCCATGGTCCAGACAGGACTGTGTCATTCAACTGACATGAATCAGTGTTAGCAATCAGATGTTTCAGCACCTGTTCCTAGTTTAAGCAACGCGGTCAGGGCATTTGCCCTGACCGCGTCGATTTTTAAACCGAACTGACGGGGGCGGTGTTACTGCCCACTTGCCGCGACGCTGCGCGGCTCCATCGGGACGTCACGCGGAGGGCGGCCGATTACGTCGCGCAAATCCTCCAGCTCGATGAAGTTGTCGGCTTGGCGGCGGAGCTCGTCCGAGATCATCGGCGGCTGGCTGCGGATGGTCGAGACGACCGAAACGCGCACGCCCTGACGTTGCAGGCTGGCAATCAGCGGGCGGAAATCCCCATCGCCCGAAAACAGCACGATATGATCAACGCGCGGTGCCAGTTCCATGGCATCGACGGTCAGTTCGATATCCATGTTCCCTTTGACTTTCCGACGTCCCATGCTGTCGGTGTATTCCTTGGCGGGTTTCGTCACCATGGTGAAGCCGTTGTAATGCAGCCAGTCCACCAGGGGTCGGATCGGGGAATACTCGTCATTTTCCAGTAGCGCTGTGTAGTAGAAAGCACGAAGCATCTTGCCGCGACGCATGAATTCTTGGCGCAGCAATTTGTAGTCGATGTCAAACCCCAGTGCTTTTGCGGCCGCATAAAGATTCGAGCCGTCGATGAACAGCGCTAGCCGTTCGTCTTTATAAAACATAAATAGGTCCTTCCGGTATCTACCAGAACGCCGGGTGTTACGTGAGTGAGCTTAGGAAATAGGCGGCGCGCTGATACGCCTATAATTAGTGTTTTTAATGTGTATCGCAAGTATGCAATTCACCGAATATAGGGAGTAGAATGCGCAAGATTACGTCAGAATCGGTGATCGCACTGGGTGCAAATCTCAATTTGAGAGGTGATGGGCCCAAGGTGACACTTGAGAAGGCTCTTGACGCACTAAAGCGTCAGGGGGTGGTGATTCGCGCGGTCAGCCGCTTTTTTGAGACACCGTGTTTCCCAGCCGGCGCGGGGCCAGACTATGTTAATGCCGCAGCTTTGATTGAGACAGAAAAGACGCCGTCCGAATTGCTGCATCTGCTGCATGAGGTGGAGAAGGAATTCGGGCGCGAGCGGATTCAGCGCTGGGGGATGCGGACGCTGGATTTGGATCTGGTGTGTTTTGGTGACGGCGTATTGCCCGACCGGACGGAGTACGAACGCTGGAGGACACTGCCGCAAGATGACCAGATGCAACGCGCACCGGACCAGTTGATTCTGCCGCATCCGCGGCTTCAGGATCGCGCATTTGTGCTGGTTCCGATGGCCGATATCGCCCCGGATTGGGAGCATCCAGTCTTGGGTCAGAGCGTTCGGGAAATGCTGGCGCAGCTACCTGCCAATGAAATTGCCTCTGTCACCCCTTTGTGAAGGGTGCATTTGCAGCATTTCTTGCTTGTCAAGGCGGGGATTCGCCCTTAGATAAACCTCTTCCTGACATGGATTCAGAAACGGAGAGCGCCCCATGGCCCGCGTGACGGTAGAAGATTGCGTAGACAAGGTACAAAACCGGTTTGAGCTGGTGATGCTTGCCGCCCATCGTGCGCGTGAGATTTCAGCCGGTGCCGCGATCACCGTGGACCGCGACAACGACAAGAACCCGGTCGTGTCGCTGCGCGAAATCGCCGATGAAACCCAAAGCGCTGATGAGCTGCGCGAGCGCCTGATCGAGGCCAACCAGACCCAGATCGAGGTTGACGAGCCTGAAGAGGATCAGATGGCTCTGCTGATGGGTGCGGAATCCGACAAGCCCGCCGATGACGACATGTCCGAAGAGAAGCTGCTGCGCGCTCTGATGGAGGCTCAAGGCCAGGGGTAATCCCCAAAGACGAAGGTGCGGACCGGATGATTTCTGCTGAAGACCTGATTGCGCTGGTCCGCAACTACAACCCCAAGACAAATGCTGACCGCATAACCCGAGCTTATGAGTTTGGGAAACAGATGCACGAAGGTCAGTTTCGCCACTCGGGCGAGCCCTATTTCACTCATCCCGTTGCCGTTGCCGCCATCCTGACCGAACAGCGTCTGGATGATGCCACGATCATTACCGCGCTGCTGCATGACACGATCGAGGACACAAAAGCCAATTACAGCAAGGTGTCCGAGCTGTTTGGCGATGAAGTGGCCAAGCTGGTCGATGGGGTCACCAAGCTGACCAACCTGCAGCTGTCCAGCCGCGAAACCAAACAGGCCGAGAATTTCCGTAAACTGTTCATGGCCATGTCCAAGGATTTGCGGGTCATTCTGGTCAAGCTGGCCGACCGTCTGCACAATATGCGCACGATCAAGGCGATGCGCCCGGAAAAGCAGATCGTCAAGGCGCGCGAGACAATGGATATCTACGCGCCGCTTGCCGGCCGGATGGGGATGCAATGGATGCGCGAAGAGCTGGAGGACCTGGCCTTCCGCGTGCTGAATCCCGAAGGCCGCCAGTCGATCATCCGGCGGTTCATCACTCTGCAACGTGAAACCGGCGATGTGATCCACCGGATCACGGGCGACATGCGGTTCGAGCTGGAAAAAGCCGGGATCGAAGCCGAGGTCTTTGGCCGCGCAAAGAAACCCTATTCGATCTGGCGCAAGATGCAGGAAAAGGATCAGGGGTTCTCGCGCCTGTCCGACATATACGGGTTCCGCATCATCACCCAGACGGAAGAAGATTGTTACCGGACGTTGGGCGCAATCCACCAACGCTGGCGTGCGGTGCCGGGGCGGTTCAAGGACTATATCAGCCAGCCAAAATCCAACGGATACCGCTCGATTCACACCACAGTGTCGGGGCGCGACGGTAAGCGCGTCGAGGTGCAAATCCGTACCCGTCAGATGCACGACGTGGCTGAGACGGGTGTGGCGGCGCATTGGTCTTATCGGGATGGGGTGCGGTCGGAAAACCCGTTTGCAGTCGATCCAGCCAAGTGGATCGCGAACCTGACCGAGCAGTTTGATAGTGAGGATGACCACGAGGATTTCCTCGAAGCAGTTAAGCTTGAGATGTATTCGGACCAGGTGTTCTGCTTCACACCCAAGGGCGATGTGGTGAAACTGCCGCGTGGGGCGACACCAATAGATTTCGCTTATGCGATCCACACACGGATCGGTCATGCCTGCGTTGGCGCCAAGGTAGATGGTATCAGGGTTCCGCTATGGACCCGGATCAAGAACGGCCAATCGGTTGATGTCATCACCGCGGACGGTCAGACCCCGCAGGTCACTTGGCTTGAGATTGCTGTCACCGGCAAGGCTCGCACCGCCATCCGGCGCGCTCTGCGAGAGGTGGATCGCGAGCGCTTTATCAAGCTGGGCAAAGAACTGGCGCGCTCGGGCTTCGAACATGTGGGGCGCAAGGCCACAGACAAGGCGCTGGAGACGGCCGCTAAACACTTGCGCCTGAAGGATCGAGACGAACTGTTGGCCCGGCTAGGCAGTGCCGAACTGACCGCCCATGATGTGGTCAGCGCCGTTTACCCGGAACTGACGCAGGACGAAGGCGACGCCATCCCGTTGCGCCGTGCCGTAATAGGGCTTGAGCCGGGGCAGAAATTTGACCGCGCGCCGTGCTGTCAGCCTCTACCTGGTGAACGCATCGTCGGCATTACCTATCGCGGCAAAGGCGTGGTGGTTCACGCCATCGACTGTAATCGTCTGACCGAGTTCGAGGGCGAGCCCGAGCGGTGGGTTGACCTGCATTGGCATACCGGAACCCATCCGGCGGTCTACGGTGCAACGCTGGAGTTGACCATCGGGAATGATGCGGGCGTACTGGGGCGTATTTGCACATTGATTGGCGAGAAAAAGGCCAATATCTCAAACTTGGAATTCGTTGATCGCAAACCGGATTTTTACCGATTGTTGATCAGTGTCGAACTGCGTGATCTCGAACAGCTGCATTCGCTGATGCTGATGCTTGAAGCCGAAAGCGACGTAGCGGCGGTTGAACGGTTCAGGGACAGGTCCAAGACCGCCGTGGCGGCTGGCTGAGAAGGGGTGATCAGGAGTGGTATTCAAGCGCCGAGATCGACGCTCGCCTGTCCAGATCGCATCTGAATTCGTCTACCCCCGTGGCGGATGGACCCGAGCCTTTCACTATGTCAAACACCGTGTACGCCGGTTGCCCGATTCCCCGGAACGTATCGCGCGTGGGATCGGGGCAGGGGTGTTTGCTGCCTTCACGCCCTTTTATAGCCTGCACTTTGTGGTTGCCGCCCTTCTGGCGCGGTTGATTAATGGCAATATTCTGGCTGCGCTGAGTGGGACATTCTTTGGTAATCCGTTGACATATGTCCCGATCGGCGTTGTCAGCCTGCAAACCGGCCACTTCATTCTGGGTACCAAATTCGAAGAAGGTGACACCCACGGTCTGATGGGCAAATTCGCTGGTGCGCTAGGCGATCTGAAGAACAATTTTCTGGCGATCTTCACCGACCGCATGGCCGACTGGTACGGGCTAAGGATCTTTTATGATGAGGTGTTTTTTCCCTATCTGGTTGGGGGGATTCTGCCCGGTCTTGTCGCCGGGGCTGTGTGTCACTACCTGAGCCTGCCGTTGATCCGAACCTATCAGCAGCGCCGCCGGGCCAAGATCAAAGCCAAGTTCGACGAAATCCGGCGGTTGGCTGAATCCAAGCCTGCCGTTTCGGTTCCAAAACCACTAGGCTCGGGCCAGAATTCGGCAAAGGAATCAAACGATGTCTGACAATATCCTGCGTCTGGGCGTGAATATCGACCACGTAGCAACCGTGCGCAACGCGCGCGGTGGGGCGTACCCTGACCCTCTGCGCGCCGCCAAGCTGGCGGAAGAGGCCGGGGCTGATGGCATCACGGCCCATCTGCGCGAAGATCGCCGCCATATCTCGGACGCCGATATCGACGGGCTGATGGAGGTTCTGTCGGTCCCGCTGAACTTTGAAATGGCCGCGACGCCCGAGATGCAGCAGATCGCCCTGCGGCACAAACCGCATGCGGTGTGCATCGTTCCCGAAAAGCGCGAGGAACGGACCACCGAAGGCGGTTTGGAAGTCGCGCGCGAGGAAAACAAGCTGGCCCATTTCATCGCTCCCCTGCGCGACGTGGGCTGCCGTGTGTCCATTTTCATCGCCGCCGACCAGCGCCAGATCGAAGCCGCGCACCGTATCGGTGCTGAGGTGATCGAGCTGCACACCGGTGCTTATTGCGACGCCGTCTCCGAGGGCCACACAGACATAGCCACCCGCGAGCTGGACAGCCTGCGCCAAATGTCCACCTTTGCGCATTCCCTGGGCCTAGAGGTCCACGCGGGCCACGGCCTGACCTATGACACGGTGCAGCCTGTCGCGGCTTTCCCCGAGGTGCGCGAGCTGAATATCGGCCACTTCCTGATCGGAGAGGCCATCTTCCGCGGCCTCACACCCGCCATTGCCGAGATGCGCCGCCTGATGGATGAGGCGCGGGCTTGAAACAGTGTCGGGCGAAAACCGTAGCAAAAGGTAGGGTGAAACTTGATTACATTACCTATTCTGCGCTCGTATTTTCGGTGTTGTCCGCACTCTATCTGATCAAACGCACTTTCGATTTGACCGAACCTTCGTTCCCTTTTTCCATGGGATTGGCACTTGTTCTGGCATCACTTTTCTATGGGGCGCGTAAAGGCATACGCGGCAACCGATGTGGGCCGTCTTGGAAGAGTTGGGTGCTTGCTGGAAACATGGTCTTTACCGGGCTGTTAACCATAGCCGGAATTGTTCTTGTCGCTGTTCTAGATCTCGGTTTTCCGGAAATCTCGGTGAATGAAGGCTATCTGACACGTTTTGTTGTTCAGGTGATTCTCGTTGGTGTGGTCTCCTTTATTTTGTGCCGATATGCGTTCATTTTGGGTGTAAAAAGAGGGTATTCGATGTTTTTGAAGAAGATGGGTCGAAACGCATGATCCTCGGCATCGGCACAGACCTCGCGAATATCGAGCGTATTCAGGGCACGCTCGACCGGTTCGGCGACCGGTTCCGCAATCGTGTCTTCACCGACATCGAACAGCGCAAGGCCGAACGTCGCCATGACACGGCTGGCACCTATGCCAAGCGCTGGGCCGCGAAAGAGGCGTGCTCCAAGGCGCTGGGCACCGGTCTGCGCATGGGCATCGCGTGGAAGGACATGGCCGTCACCAACCTGAACACCGGCCAGCCCGTGATGCATGTCACCGGCTGGGCCGCTGAGCGTTTGCGTGAGATGACCCCCGAAGGTCATGAGGCAATCATCCACGTCACCCTGACCGACGACCACCCTTGGGCGCAGGCTTTCGTGGTGATTGAGGCGCGCGCCATCACGAACGCAGCGGCCAGCCTTGACTAACCTCTCTGCGCCCCGCATGTAGCACCCCAACAAACCAAGGACCGGAGAGCAGTATGGCCGAGGACGTCAAAACCGGAAATCCCGTATGGGAGACGATCAAAACCATCGTCTACGCTTTGCTGATCGCAGGCGTATTCCGCACACTGTTCTTTCAACCTTTCTGGATCCCATCGGGGTCGATGAAACAGACCTTGCTGATCGGGGATTTTCTGTTCGTCAACAAGATGGCGTATGGCTATTCCTACGCCTCCTGTCCCAGCCTGATCATTCCCCGCTTTGGCCTCAACATCGATGCCGAGGATATCTGCGGCTGGCTACCGGGCGATGAAGACACGCGTATCTGGGGCGGTGAACCCGAGCGCGGCGATGTGATTGTGTTCCGTCACCCGGTCAATGGTCGCGACTACATCAAACGTCTGATCGGCTTGCCGGGTGACCGAATTCAGATCCGCGGGGGTCAGATCATTCTAAACGGAACGCCGGTTCCGCAACAACCCGATGGTGTGTTCACCGAACTGGCCGAGCCTCAGGGTTCGCAAGGGTTGCGCCCGCGCTGTGAAAATGGCCCGGTCGGGTTTGGCGGTCGCTGCGAAAAATCGCGGATGATCGAAACTCTGCCCAATGGAGTCTCGTATGACGTGCTGAATATCGGCAACCAAGGGTCGGACAATACCGGAATCTACACTGTGCCTGAAGGCCATTATTTCTTCATGGGCGACAACCGTGACAACTCCAGCGACAGCCGCCTGCCGCAATCCGCGGGCGGAGTGGGATTTGTCCCTTATCAGGACTTGATCGGTCGGGCCGACCGGATCATGTTCTCGTCCGCTGGCCGGTCGATGCTCTTCTTCTGGACCTGGCGCGGGGATCGGTTCTTCAAGGCGGTGAATTGAAACTTTCGGCCGAGATAAAAGCGTTTCAGCACCGTTTGGGGTACCAATTTTCCGACCCTGAATTGCTGCTGCGCGCTTTGACCCATGGCTCGGTGTCCTCGCCGACGCGCCCCGATAATCAGAGGCTCGAATTTCTGGGCGACCGTGTGTTGGGTTTGGTCATGGCCACCGCCCTGCTGGAAGCCGACAAAAAGGCATCAGAGGGGCAATTGGCACCCCGTTTTAACGCGCTGGTGCGAAAAGAGGCCTGCGCCGATGTCGCTCGCCAGATCGATTTGGGTGCGGTGCTGAAACTGGGTCGGTCAGAAATGCTGTCCGGTGGCCGCCGCAAACAAGCCCTATTGGGCGACGCGATGGAGGCGGTGATCGCCGCCATATACCGCGATGCCGGGTTCGAGGCCGCCCGCGACGTGATCCTGCGCCTCTGGGGCGACCGGATCCACAAGGTCGAGGCCGACGCGCGCGACGCAAAAACATCACTTCAGGAATGGGCGCAAGCACGCGGCCAAAAGCCGCCCTCTTACGTTGAAATCAAACGCAGCGGCCCCGATCACGCCCCGATCTTCACCATCGCGGCCCGTCTGCAAGACGGTGCCGAAGCGCAGGCAACCGCAGGTTCCAAACGCCAAGCGGAACAAGCAGCGGCCAAGGCCTTGCTGGACAGCCTACCTAAATAGTCCCACTCGTTTCTGCCCGGATCCCCTTCATCTGGCCAAAAATATCCCGGGGGTGAGCCCGGACAAAATCCGGGCGAGGGGGTTGGCCCCCTCCCGGTCGGATTGGCGCAGCCAATTCGAAGCACACAGGCGCGATGATCCACACACGCTCACCTTGACAAAACCCTCTGGCCCGCCGGTGCTTTCTGCTATAGGGGTGCGCACTTGCAAACAGGATCGCAATACACATGACCACACGTGCCGGATTTATCGCCCTGATCGGAGAGCCCAACGCGGGCAAATCCACCCTTCTGAACCGCATGGTCGGGGCCAAGGTCTCGATCGTGACGCATAAGGTACAAACAACCCGCGCCCGCATCCGGGGCGTGGCGATGGAAGGCGACGCACAGTTGGTTTTTGTCGATACGCCTGGCCTGTTCAAACCCCGCCGCCGTCTTGACCGCGCCATGGTCGCCGCAGCCTGGGGCGGGGCAGCTGATGCGGATGTCGTCGTTCTGATGATCGAGGCCCATCGCGGTATCACAGAAGGCGTTGAACGTATCCTCGAAGGGCTCGAGGAAATTGGTCAAAGCCGTACCGTCGCGCTTGCGATCAACAAGATAGACAAAGTGCCTTCGGAAAAACTGCTGGCGCTGACGAGCGACTTGAACGCACGCTATTCTTTTTCCGAGACTTTTATGATTTCCGCAGAAAAATGTCACGGTGTCGACGACCTGCGCCAATGGCTGGCACGCGAACTGCCCGAAGGCCCATGGCTCTACCCCGAAGACCAGATTGCTGATCTGCCGCTGCGCATGATCGCAGCCGAGATGACGCGTGAAAAGCTAACCCTGCGCCTGCATCAGGAACTGCCATACCAACTGACCGTCGAGACTGAGAATTGGGAAGAGCGCAAGGACGGCTCGGCCAAGATTGATCAGGTCATCTACGTCATGCGCGACGGTCACAAGGGCATAGTGCTGGGCAAGCGGGGCGAGACGATTAAAGCCGTCAGTCAGGCTGCCCGCGCTGAACTGGAAGAGTTTCTCGACCGCAAAATCCATCTGTTTCTGCAAGTGAAAGTCCGGCCTAACTGGCTGGAGGAATCCGAGCGGTATTCGGAAATGGGTCTGGATTTCAAAGACGGCAACGCATGACACGGGCTAAGAATGTTCGACGAAAATTCTCGGCGCTTGTCGATGGACGGCGCACATGGCCCGTCTGACCGCAGAGTTTTGGGTTCACGCCTATCTGGCCCGATTGCGGTTTCAGGAAATACCCGCTTTTGTCGTCGCACATGGCGATGATACCGCAGGGGCCGTCCTGATCAAGCTGAACACGCTGGACGGGCAGGCCACAGCTTTTCACCGCAGCTTCGATCTGTTGAGCGGCGAGCGGAAATGGGTCGAGCTAACCTCGGGGTCCGAAAGGGATGTCGATGCTGCCATCGCGAAACAACGTAGTTTTGATCCTGACCTTTGGGTAATCGAGGTCGAGGATCGGCAAGGGCGTCATCTGCTGGGGGAAGAGGGGTTGCTATAGGCCCACGGAGCCAAGCCGTTTTTGTGTTTGGAAAGCAACAATTTCTTGGTTGATTGGTGCTGACCCCGAATGAGTGATTTCTTCTTCACTCAGGCTCGGCATCCTATTTTCTTAGGTGTGTGCGATGCCGCTGCGATAAAAAAATCTATTGGTATTGACGCAGTTTCTCTAAAAAAAAGGAAATCGATTTGAACTTCCTGAAGACCTGCTTTTTGGGTTTAGGCCTTTATTTGATTGTCGCATTGCAATTACCTTCGATAGCGATTGCTCAACAACCCTTGGGGGCGCAAGTGACAGTAGGCCTCAGAAGCAGTTGAGCGCAAACGACGTGCATTTGATGATATTGCACTTCGGATCGGGTCAAATGCCATTTGCCGGTGGCGTGTTTTGTCCTGTTAAGAACGGGACTACAAAAAAGTGCAGGGGGGATAACGGCGGTTACGTAATGGGCCCATTTGGCTTCAACATAAATGCAGAGTGGATATCGCGGAAAAAGAAAAGCGGTGTTCCTGGCGCTATGTTGGATAGTGTTCCTGTTCATTCTGGTGGTCAATTCGCGTTGTTTGAAGGTCAAAGAGGAGGTAACTTCAAAGTGCTGCCGAACGGGGGGACATAAGCATTTGTGGCGAAGCGGGGGGGTGGTGTATGTCATTCCCGCCAGAACGCAGACAATGGAACAGGCTGTAGATTCAGCCCGAGCTATTTTAACTTCTCGATACGGTAAGCAGTCAGACAGACTGCGAGTCGAGCCGATTGCAGCGGTGGAGTACAATTGCTCTAGCAAGCGGCGGAACCGTGTCTGTACCGTGGGAAAACAGCTTGATCCAAGATCGTTGGTGGCGCGTCGAAACTAGAATAATGGTGAGTATCTTTAACAAACGTTTTGGATAATAAATGTACGACGGGCTCAGCCTTTTTCGATTTTTCTCAATCTGCGTTCCTGCCTGGTAGCAAAACAGTGGACTGGCGCGATCACGGCATACTCTTGACCACTCGCCGACATGGTGAGACGGCGGCGATCATTGAGGTATTTACCCAAGCCCATGGTCGGCATGCGGGCGTTGTGCGAGGTGGGACCAGTCGCAAGATCGCGCCAATCCTGCAACCAGGCGCGCAATTGGATGTGTTGTGGCGGGCGCGGCTTGAAGAACATATCGGGACGTTTCAGGTCGAGCCGCTCCGATCTCGCGCGGCCGCGGCGTTTTCAGGGCGTCTGGCGCTGGCCGGGTTGAATTCGGTGGTCGCCTTGCTGTCCTTTTGCCTGCCTGAACGTGAGCCGCATCCGGCGATTTACAAACATTCGGAACAGTTGATGGATTTGCTGGGGCAGGATGAGGTCTGGCCTTTGGCTTATCTGCTCTGGGAATTGGCGTTGCTGGAAGAGCTTGGATTTGGGCTGGATTTGTCTAGTTGCGCTGTGACCGGATCGACCGAGGGGCTGGTCTATGTCTCGCCCAAAACCGGGCGCGCGGTCAGTGCCCAAGGTGCAGGCGAATGGGCGGATCGGCTATTGCCGCTTCCACCTTGTTTACGGGGCGAGGGATCCGCGCCGGATGAGGAGATCGCGCAGGGGCTGCTCACGACAGGCTATTTTCTTGAGAACCATTTGGCCCCGGCGCTAGGGCATAAGCCAGTGCCCGAAGCGCGAACCCGGTTTGTCGAGCGCTTCACTCGGCGGCTGTGAACACCATCTCATGCCCGTCTTCGTTGCGCAGGATCAGCACATTGCCGGAGACCTCAGATTGGGTCATCGCCAGCAGAGCGGCAAAATACATCCCTTCAGCTTCCAGTCCCGCGCAAGCCGCACGTGTTGCGCTCAGGCCCTGGATTTCGAACCACGGGTAGGGGGCGTTCAAGGTGCCGCTATAGCTGTTGCAGGGCGCGTGACCGCTGATCTTGCCATCCCCATGGAACTGCAACTGCGCGCTCGCGGCAAAGGGTTGGCTGTCGATTTCCTTTAAGGTCCAGATTTGATCCGCTGCACCATAGCTGGCGACAGTTTCATCTGTGCCGCATTGAAACAGAGCCAGCAGAGGAAATGTCAGGATCAATCTTACCATGAGAGGTTTCTGCCTCGCTGTTGCCGCCGTGGGAAGCCGGGTTCAATAGGGGTTCTCGCCACTGATCAACTCGGCCCTGACATCGCTGCGGGGGCGCCAGTTGTACCGGGTATCCTCGCGCGTGGGGGCCCAGGTTAGCGCACCGCTATTGCGCCATGGATCAAGGATCAGCCCCTCGTACATGGACGCCCCCTTGGCGCTGATCAGGGCAGAATGGTGGATGATGCGAAACGCAGTTGGAGGAGACGTCGCCCAGTGCAAGTCCAACGTTTCGAAGTTTTCCTGCCGCAGACGAGCTGTCATGGCTTCTGCCCAATCGTTACACAACCCCTTTTCTCGCAGGCCGTTAATGACTTTGGCGTTATGGATGATCGCCGAGTCACTGACATTCCATTCGCGCGCCAGGTATTGAGAATACGTATAGGAGATGGTTGCAGCTGTTTGAGCTTCGGTTGGGTCCACGGTGGGGCTCAGGCTGCGGATCGCGCTGGCTAGCTCGTCTATTTCGTTCTGGCTGGCGGTCGGAGGCTGCGTTGCGCACGCTGCCAGTGCCACCGCCGCGAAGGTCAGGAAAAGGGCCAGAAAATGTCGGATCATAACGATGAAAACCCTGCTGAGTGTCGTCGTTGATTAACGGCATTCCAGGGGCAGGTACAGGGGGCTATTTTCGGTCGGCGGTCGAGGACCGATGGCAGAAAAAAGACCCGGCGCGTGCGCCGGGTCAAGTTGGGGAAACAGGAATGCCGTTTCAGCTCAGCAGACGTCTTGCAATAACCTGCGCCTGAATTTCGGCAGCTCCTTCAAAAATGTTTAGAATCCGCGCGTCACATAGGACGCGGCTGATCTTGTATTCCAGCGCAAAGCCGTTGCCGCCGTGGATTTGCAGCCCGTTATCCGCAGCAGCCCAAGCGACTCGCGCGCCCAGCAGCTTGGCCATGCCCGCCTCAAGATCACAGCGCTGGCCGTGGTCTTTCTCCCACGCGCTGAAATAGGTCAGCTGGCGCGCGATCATGATCTCAACCGCCATCATCGCAAGCTTGCCAGAGACGCGCGGGAAGTTGATCAGGGATTTGCCGAACTGCTTACGATCTTGTGCGTATTGCATGGCGATATCCAGCGCTGACTGAGCCACGCCAATGGCACGGGCGGCGGTCTGGATACGGGCGGATTCGAAAGTCTCCATCAGCTGTTTAAAGCCTTTGCCTTCTTCGCCACCCAGCAGGTTTTCGCCCTTGACCTTGAAGCCGTCAAAGCCCAGTTCGTATTCCTTCATGCCGCGATAGCCCAGAACCTCGATCTCGCCGCCGGTCATGCCGGGGGTTGGGAAAGGGTCTTCATCTGTTCCGGGCGTTTTCTCGGCCAGGAACATCGACAGACCACGGTGGTCGGTGCTGTCGGGGTTGGTGCGCGCCAGCAAGGTCATCACATGGGTCCGGGCCGCATGGGTGATCCAGGTTTTGTTGCCAGTGATTTCATAGTCGCCTTCGGCGTTCTTGACCGCACGGGTGCGCAGGCTGCCAAGGTCGGACCCGGTGTTGGGCTCGGTGAAGACGGCGGTAGGTAGGATTTCAGCGCTGGCCAGTTTCGGCAGCCAGTTGGCTTTCTGCTCATCCGTGCCGCCAGCGATGATCAGCTCGGCCGCGATCTCGGACCGCGTGCCTAGAGAACCCACGCCGATATATCCACGAGACAGTTCCTCGGACACCACGCACATCGAGGCTTTGGACAGGCCGAACCCGCCGAATTCCTCGGGGATGGTCAGCCCAAAGACGCCCATCTCAGCCAGTTCCTCGATGATTTCCATCGGGATCAGTTCGTCTTTCAAGTGCCATTCATGAGCGTGCGGCTCGACCTTTTCGACGGCATAGCGTCGAAACTGGTCGCGGATCATTTCCAGTTCTTCATCCAGGCCTGAGGCGCCAAACATTGTGGCACCAGCCTGATCCTCCATCAATTCGACAAGGCGGCTACGAGCGGCTTGCGAGTTTGCCTGCGCCATCAGACTCTGGACTTCAGGAATTTGGAAACCAGACAGCGCGTCCCATCCAAGACCCATGTCTTGCAGGCGGATAACTTCGCCCTGATTCATGGGGATGCCGCCAGCGACCTGATGTAGGTATTCGCCAAAGGCGATCTGGTGCAGCAACTGTTCGATCTCGCCGAACTTGCCGTCGGCCTCCAGCGCTTCGGCCCAGCGTTGCATCTGTTGCAGAGACTGGTTGTAGGTGGCCAGCCATGCAAGGCCATGGGCGGCGGTCTGGTTGGCTTCGATCAACGCTCCGGATACCCGGCCCTCGGCGCTTACCATTTCGCGCACTGATTTGCGCGCGCGGTCAAACACCGCCTCCACAGCCGGAACGGCGGCGCGGGTCAGTGTCAGTAGGTCGGGCAAAATCGCGGATGCTGTCATCTGGGTCATATCCTGTCCGTCATGGGCCATGAATCACGTCCTTTTCTGGGTCGATTGGTCATACCATGCTGCACATGCAGCGCAACAAAAATACGTGCAAAGGCAAAAAAAAGTTCAATAATTACTCAAGAGATTTTGCGATGCAGAAACCGACTGGAGTGATATCACGGGTGGATGACACTGTTTTCGCTTTTATCTCCACAGGATTTTCTGTTCGCGCTGCTCGTGGCTTTTGCAGCGGGATGGATCAAGGGTATGGTCGGTTTTGCCATGCCGATGGTTCTGATGTCGGGGATGAGCATTTTTTTACCACCGCAACTGGCGTTGGCCGGATTGATCCTGCCTGCATTGGTAACAAACGTCGTTCAGGCTCTTCGCGGCGGGCTTCCGGCTGCTGTCGATGCAGTGCGCCAGTTTCGCGTTTTCTTGCTAACCGGACTTCTGTTTCTCCTGGCTGGCGCGATGCTGGTCAGTCTTGTCCCCGAGACCACGTTTCTGTTTTTGATCGGCATTCCGGTGACATTTTTTGCGCTGATTCAGGTTGCTGGGCTGAAGTTGACGCTTTCGGAGCCGTCTCGATGGATTGAAGCCACGATTGGTGCCGTTGCTGGGTTTGTCGGAGGGATTTCGGGGATTTGGGGGCCGCCGACGGTGCTTTACCTGACGGCGATGAACACGCCAAAAGACATTCAAATGCGGGTGCAAGGCGTTATTTATGGGTTGGGCGCCGTGGCGCTGGTCGTGGCGCATCTGGGTTCAGGAATTCTGCGCGCCGAGACGGTGCCTTTTTCAGCGATCTTGGTTGTCCCTGCGCTTGCCGGAATGTGGATTGGGCTGCGGTTGCAAGCCCGTATTGATCAGGCGCGTTTTCGCAAGATTACATTGCTGGTGTTGCTGTTTGGGGGGCTAAATCTGTTGCGGCGTGCCGTCTTTGGCTAGGCACGCCTATCTGCAAACCGAAACGCAAAGTAGAGCCCGAGCATAAGGAAGAACAAACCCGAGATATCGCCGATCAAATAGGCGACGTATTCAACGCGGGCGCTGCCAAAAGCCATATTGGTCAGGCCTGAGACAAGGAAGGACGTGATGACTCCTACACCCATGATACAAGCCCAGCAGGGTTTGCGGTCGCTGCGTGGGAATAGGTCCCAACCGGCCCACTTCAGCAAATAGAACACTGCTGGAACCGTCGTAACGGCAATAGTTATTGCAGCAAGTCGGCTGGGTAAAAATACGTCGGCTCCGCCGATGACGGCGAATACAATGAAAACACCTGGCAGCAGCGCGAAGATGGCTCGCCATCCCAACAACCATGCAGAAAGAACCCGCACGCCATGCGGAAGAAACAGAAGACTGGCCCGGCTTGGATATTCTGGGAAGAACAGGTTTTGCAGCGGCATCAAAACCTCGAACGTGAGGAATGATGCCACGATATAAGCCAACGAGGCGAAGAAGGTTTCAGAGGCCCATTTGCGCACGATGGTCAGCCATCGCCGCGCGCATTGGGGGCATCATCTTGGGGCATGAACGATATATCGGCCCCGATTTGAGTTGCCGCTTTGCGACAGGTATCCCTTTTGTACCAGCGATTTCAGCGCCCGGAAAAACGTTGGGCGAGAGACGCTTTGTACCAGCGTGTGTTCGATCAGACCGAATGTGCGGACTTCTTGATCATTCTTCGACAGTTCTTCCGCTGCGTAGTAGATGTCGCGCTCAACCGGAGAGAGTTGCTCCAGCCCCAATGTGCGCTCCATGCTTTGCATCAGCTTGCGAAGTTCTGTCAGTTTCGAAATCTCAGTCATGTTATCTCCTGTGTCGCCCGCCGAGTTTATGAAGCGGAAGAAACATACCGGTCTCAGAATTTTCCAGCACGTCTCATATTGACACTCATCCCCTTTTTTGGTTCTTTAGTACTTGATTAGGCGGCCAAATTCGCAAATGTGAGTGTGCGATCAGGCAACCCTTAGGTTTTTTGGTTTTGCCCGGCGCGTCAAGCGCCGGGCTTTGTCATGCTAATGACATGGTGAGATACCTCAATCCGACACTTCGGGCAACGGCATTGTAAATACAACGTGCATATTACAACTTATGCGTGATCACGATGCGGTGAGACTCCTCAAACGAAAAGAGGGGCGAAAGTGCCCCTCTGTCTTCTCACCCGATTGCGACGGCTTTGATATCTTCGTCTATGAATGGAAGATATTGTTCAAAGTTCGCGGCAAACATCTGCACCAATTTCTCGGCCTGTTTGTCGAAGGCCGCCTGATCATCCCAAGTACGGCGCGGGTCCAGCAGAACCTCGGCGACGCCGGGCACCGAAACGGGTACGTCAAAGCCGAAATTGGCATCCTTGCGGAACTCGGCATCACGCAGGGACCCGTCCAGAGCGGCCGTCAGCAGTGCGCGGGTTGCGCGGATCGGCATCCGGCTGCCCACACCATAGGCCCCACCGGTCCAGCCGGTGTTGACCAGCCAGCAGGTTGCGCCATGCTGAGCAATCTTGTCCCGCAGCAGGTTGCCATATTCTTCCGGGCGACGCGGCATGAAAGGCGCGCCGAAGCAGGTCGAGAAGGTGGGTTGCGGTTCGGTGATACCACGCTCGGTCCCGGCCACTTTGGACGTGAAGCCCGACAGGAAGTGATACATGGCCTGCGCAGGCGTCAGCCGCGCGATCGGAGGCAGCACGCCGAACGCATCACAGGTCAGCATGATGATGTTCTTGGGGTGGCCACCCAGCGCGCTGCTGGACGCGTTCGAGATATATTCCAGCGGATAAGCGCAGCGCATGTTTGCGGTCAGCGAGTCGTCCTCGAAATCCAGTTCCTTGGTCTCGGGGTCGAACACCATGTTTTCGATCACAGTGCCGAACTTGCTGGTGGTCGCATAGATTTCGGGCTCGGCCTCAGCGTTCAGGTTGATCGTCTTGGCATAGCAACCGCCTTCGAAGTTGAAAGTGCCGCGATCTGACCAGCCGTGCTCGTCATCACCGATCAGGGTGCGGGCCGGGTCAGCGGACAGGGTGGTTTTGCCCGTGCCCGACAGGCCAAAGAACACGGCCGTATCAACCGGGTTGCCAACGGCATGGTTGGCCGAGCAATGCATCGGCATCACGCCCTTTTCCGGCAGCATGTAGTTCAACAAGGTGAAGACGGATTTCTTGTTCTCACCCGCATATTCGGTGCCGCCGATCAGGATCAGCTTTCGGTCAAAGTTCATCGCGATCACGGTCTCGGACCGGCAGCCATGCTTTGCCGGGTCGGCTTGAAAGCTTGGGCAGTTGATGACGGTGAAATCTGCGGTGAACTCATCCAGGTCCTCCCGATCCGGACGGCGCAGCAGGTGGCGGATGAACAGGTTGTGCCAAGCCAGTTCAGTGACCATGCGCACGTTGATCGAATAGGTCGGGTCGGCGCCCCCGACGAGATCCTGCACGAAATAGTCACGACCCTTCATATGGGCCAGCATGTCTTCGTAAAGCGCATCAAAGCCTTCGGGGCTCATCTCAGCGTTGTTTTCCCACCAGATGTGCTCAGCGACGCTGTCGGTGCGCACGACGTGTTTGTCTTTGGGCGAGCGGCCGGTGAACTTGCCGGTGGTGACCAGAAAGGCCCCGCCATTGCCCAGAGTACCCTCGCCGCGCTTCAGCGCTTCTTCGATCAGCGCCGGTTCCATGAAGTTGTAATAGACATTGCCCAGACCCTCGATGCCCTGATCTTCGAGGCGGAATTGCGGGTTAACCCGTCCAGATGTCATGTGTGTCTTCTCCGTGTGGCGGCGCAGGGCGATTGGGCCGGATGCGCCATTTGGGCAATTAGCCGGGAAAACCGGCGGGTGGGCGCGTCTTACCATGGTCATTCAGGACATGAACAGGCGGGTTTGACGCAGTTAGCGCAACCAAGTCCAAGTTTAGCGCCATCACTTTTTTCACGACCGAAATAAGGGCGCTTTTCCGGCAACATTAACGGCTTTTTTGCCGCATCTGTGTGACAACAATCGCACGATTCGCAGATACGGATTGATTCGCGGCCTTAAAAACGCCAGAAATATCTTACTAATAACGATATATTGCATGAGTGAGCAGGAATAGGGGCTAACCCGATGTCGAAGATTGCATTGGTGGACGACGACAGAAACATTCTGACGTCCGTGTCCATGACGCTTGAGGCCGAAGGCTTTGAGGTCGAGACGTACAATGACGGACAGGCCGCGTTGGACGCATTTAACAAGAAACTGCCGGATATGGCAGTTCTGGATATCAAGATGCCGCGCATGGATGGCATGGACCTGTTGCAACGTCTGCGGCAGAAAACCCAGATGCCGGTGATCTTTCTGACCTCGAAAGACGACGAGATCGACGAGGTTCTGGGCCTGCGGATGGGCGCGGATGACTATGTCAAAAAGCCGTTCTCGCAGCGTCTTCTGGTCGAACGTATCCGCGCGCTGCTGCGCCGGCAGGAGGCGACCTCGGGAGATGCCACCGCTGCAACCACTGGCGATGCTAAAGTCATGGAGCGGGGAGAACTGCGGATGGACCCGCTGCGCCATGCTGTTAGCTGGAAAGGATCGGATGTGTCGCTGACGGTGACCGAGTTCTTGCTGCTTCAGGCGCTTGCGCAACGTCCCGGTTTCGTCAAAAGCCGCGATCAGTTGATGGATGTGGCCTATGATGATCAGGTCTATGTGGATGACCGCACCATCGACAGCCATATCAAGCGTCTGCGCAAAAAGATGCGCGCCGCCGACCCTGAGTTTTCGGCAATCGAGACGCTGTACGGCATCGGTTATCGGTACAACGAAGAATAACTTTGACTGAATAAGCAAAGGTAGTCGGGTCTGGTGCGCGATACGGAACACGCCAATGAGCTTCGCGACGGGGATGTCGTATTGGGGGATGACTGGGTCATCCCGCAGGATGCCGACGCGGCCGAACTGAACGCGACGCGCAGCCGTCGCAACCTGTTTGCCCTGCGCGGCTCGCCGCTGGCACGCAAGATCATCACCTTCAATTTGATCGCTCTAGTTACATTGGTCACCGGATTGCTGTATCTGGATGACTCGCGGGAAGAGCAGGTGGCGCAAACCGCGCAGAACCTGATGGGGGACGCCCAGCTTGTCAGTAACGTGTTCGAAGCGCAGTTGCGACAAAGCGAATTTGGCCTGTCTGAATATGCCGGAGAGCTGGACGTCAAGGATACTCTGGCCGAGTTGAGCCTGCCCGAAGGCGGTGAAGTCTTTGTTTACGATGGCTCAGGCACTCTGATCGGCTGGACACGCGGCGGTGAGACACAAATGCCGGGTCTGCTGAGCGTTGATGCGGATATTCAGACAGGCAGTACGTTGATCAGCGACGCGCTCAATGCTGTCTGGACGGGCTTGTCACGGGTTTTCACCAGTGACGATCAAGGGGTCGCTCCGACCCTGGCGCAACGGGTTCAGGCCATTATTCCCGGTGCCCTAGAGGGGCAGACGCAGGTTCAGGCGGTCAAAGATGACGCAGGTGAGACGGTGATCGTCGCGGCCTCGGCAATCCAGCTGGAAGGCGTGCCGGTCGGTGCCGTCGCCATGGCAGGACCTGCGGGCGAGATTGACGCTTTGGCCCGGCGCGAGCAGGAGCGGATCCTGCAAATGTTCGTCGTGGCGCTGTTGGTTTCCATTGGGCTCAGCCTTGTTCTGGCCTCGACCATTGCAAACCCACTTGCCGATCTTGCTGCGGCGGCAGAAACCGGAAAAGACCGCGGAACAGGGGTTAATCCCGGACGTATTCGTATCCCCGACTTGTCGGCGCGACCAGATGAAATCGGACGCCTCAGCCGCGCGCTGCGGGGGATGGTGACGGCGCTTTACAACCGCATTGATGCCAACGAACAGTTCGCAGCCGATGTCTCGCATGAAATCAAAAACCCGCTGGCCAGTCTGCAATCGGCTGTTGGCACCCTGCGTATGGTCAAGCGCGAGGATCAGCGCGACAAGCTACTGGATGTGATCGAACACGATGTGCGCCGCCTCGACCGATTGGTCAGCGATATCTCGAACGCGTCGCGTCTGGATGCCGAACTGGTGAAAGAAGAGGAGCAGCCCTTGGACCTGCTCAAGCTGCTTGGCAATATCGGGCAATATCTGGGTGAGGATGCGCGCTCGAAAGGGATTGACTATATCACCGATCTGCCCAGCCAACCCATTGTCATCAACGGGCTTGAGGCGCGTCTGGCGCAGGTTTTCGTCAACCTGATCACCAACGCGATTTCGTTCTGTGAAGAAAACGATGCAATCCGCGTTTGGGTGCGGCGGCGCGAAAACCGCGTGTTGATCGTGGTCGAAGATACCGGCCCTGGCATTCCCGAACAGGCGCTGACCAAGGTCTTCAAACGCTTCTATTCGCAACGCCCGGCCGAGCATTTCGGCAACAATTCAGGCCTTGGTCTGGCGATTTCGAAACAGATCATCGAGGCGCATGGCGGTGTGATTTGGGCTGAAAATATTCGCCCGACCGAAGCCGACATCACGTCGGACCCGCTGGGTGCGCGATTTGTGGTTGGGCTGCCGGTTTAACCCATGAGTGGCTCGCCCCTCTCTGATACTGAAAATCAGGACAAGGCCATCATCCACGCCAGTTGCGTTGCGGTAGATGGCCTGGGCGTTGTGATCATCGGCGCATCGGGGTCCGGCAAATCCGGCCTTGCATTGCAAATGATGGCTTTGGGCGCCGGGCTGGTGGGCGACGACCGTGTAGTGTTGCGCATGGACGGCCAGAACATCGTCGCAGAGGCCGCTCCCAATATCGGCGGATTGATCGAGGCGCGAGGCGTAGGCCTGCTGTGCGCCACAAACGTTGGGCCTGTTCCCGTCGCCTGTATCGTGGATATGGATCAAACAGAACAGGCCCGACTACCCGATCCGCTAGAAATTCGAGCCCTGAGGCAAACTGTTCCCTTGCTACGGGGCGGCGGCGTGCCCAATTTGGCCGCAGCACTCTTTCAGATGTTGAAAATGGGACGGGTGAACCCGGAATGGCCCAACACATGACACCGCAACGGCGCATCGTTCTGGTGACCGGTCCTTCGGGGGCCGGGCGTTCGACCGCGATTCGTGTGCTTGAAGATCTGGGATTCGAAGCCATCGACAACCTGCCGATGGGTTTACTTCTGCGCTTGCTGGATGGCTCGCAAGACGACCGGCCGATGGCGCTGGGAATTGATGCACGCAATCGCGATTTCTCGACCATTGGCTTTATCGAACTGGCCGCGAAATTGCGCCGGATGGAGCAGGTAGATCTGACCACGCTCTATCTGGATTGTACGGATGATATCCTTTTGCGGCGCTTTTCGGAAACTCGCCGCCGCCACCCTGTCGCTGCAAACGCCAGCCCTGAAACCGGTGTTGTGCAGGAAAAGGAACTGCTTGCCCCCATCCGCGAGATTGCTGACACCCTGATCGACACCAGCCCCTTGAACGTACACCAGTTGCGTGAAGAGGTTGAACGTTGGTTTGCCCCTCAAGGCGGGAGGCATCTGGCGGTTTCAATAGAGTCCTTTTCCTATAAACGCGGCCTACCGCGCGGGCTGGATATGGTGTTTGACTGCCGGTTTTTGGCCAACCCATATTGGCGGCCGGAATTGCGGGCAGACGATGGTCGAAACCCGGATGTAGCGCACTATGTTCAGTCAGACGCGAACTATGCACCGTTCTTCGAACGCGTGGTCGATTTGCTCAAACTGCTGCTTCCGGCCTATCGCGCCGAAGGAAAGGCCCATCTGTCGGTTGCCTTTGGTTGTACCGGGGGCCAACACAGATCGGTCGCCACCGCCGAGGCGGTTGCAAAAGCCCTTGCGGAGGAGGGGCAGCAAGTGGCAATTAGGCACCGCGAAATGGAACGTCGCTTGTTGAATGTGAGGCCGGATTGATCGGGATCGTACTTGTTGCACATGGTGGATTGGCCCAGGAATACTTGGCGGCTATGCAGCATGTCGTTGGACAACAACCCGGCCTGGTCGCAATCTCGATCGAGGCCGATCATGACCGGAACGCAAAGCAGGCCGAAATTTGCGCCGCTGCCGACAGCGTGGATGCTGGCGACGGCGTCGTTGTCGTGACCGACCTGTTCGGCGGCAGCCCATCGAATCTCAGCCTGCGGGCCTGTGCGCCACAGGATCGGCGCATCCTGTATGGCGCAAATCTTCCTATGCTGATCAAACTGGCCAAATCTCGCCATTTGCCGATTAGCGACGCCGTGCGATTGGCGATGGAGGCTGGACGAAAATATATCAATGCGCAAAATGTGACATTGGACGAAGACCGGATTGACCATACATGACCACCCGAAGCTTGAAGATCGTTAACGAAAAGGGGCTTCACGCCCGTGCCTCGGCCAAACTGGTTGAGGTGGTGGAAGGGTTTGATGCTCAGGCAGAAGTGTCGAAAGATGGGCTTTCGGCCTCTGGTGACAGCATTATGGGCCTTTTGATGTTGGCAGCGTCGCGTGGAACGACTATTGACGTCGAGACGTCCGGACCGGATGCTGAGGCGTTGGCCGATGCGTTGGAAACTCTGGTGAACGACAAGTTCGGCGAGGGGTTCTAACGGCACCTGCCGCAGGACCAAGAACGGGAAGACCAGGAATTGGCGGAAACAACGCACGAGACCAAGACAGGCCCGGTTGTAAACGGGGTCGAGGATCAGGGGGAAATCTACGACCGTAGAACTCTGACCTATGCAAATTCCTTTGACGATGCGTGGACGTCGACAGCCATCCGCGCGATCGAATGGTGCACCGGCAAACTGACCATTTTGCGCATGGTCAACAAGTTCGAAAAGAAGAACGAGTATTATCGAGGGCAACGGTTCTGGGGCGGTGCGCTCGAGGTTATGGGAATTGATCTGACCACCCCGCCGGAGCAAATCGCAAATATTCCAAAGGAAGGGCCGGTCGTTGTGGTTGCCAACCATCCGCACGGCATGGTCGATGGGATGATCTTCGCCGAACTGATCGGGCGTGTGCGCAGCGACTACCGCATCTTGACTCGCTCGGTTCTAACCGGGCTTGACGAGGCGGCGACGTCGTTCATGATCCCGGTGCCCTTCCCGCATGACCCCGAAGCACAAGCCAAAATGCTGGAAATGCGCGGCAAAGCCATGGAGCATCTCAAAAACGGTGGCGTCGTCGCACTGTTTCCCTCTGGCGTAGTGATGTCCTCCGATGACTGGTTCGGTCCCGCGATTGAGCGGGAATGGAATGTCTTCACTGCCAAAATGATCCGCCGCTCCGGCGCTCAGGTCGTGCCAATCTTCTTCCCAGGCAGCAATTCGCGCGCCTACCAGATCGCCAACAAACTATCAGCGATCCTGCGTCAGGGTCTGTTACTGCATGAAATCGTTCGCTCCTGCAACAAACCGCAGTCCCCCGTTATCGGCGAACCGATCTCGGACGAAGATATGCAGCTGCTCGAAACCGACCCGCGCGGTTTCATGGCCTGGCTCAGAAAACACACATTGTCCCTGCGCGAGGCGCCCAAACACTGATCCGCCTCTTCATCTGGCTAGAAATATCCCGGGGGTGAGCCCGGATAATTTCCGGGCGAGGGGGCTAGCCCCTTTACCGCGTCGGTACTGGGGCGTCACCCCTATAATCATAAAACCCACGTTGCGTCTTGCGACCCAACCACCCGGCCTCGACATATTTCGTCAACAGGGGGCACGGACGATACTTGGTATCGGCCAACCCGTCATGCAGTACATTCATGATCGCCAGACAGGTATCCAGGCCAATGAAATCCGCCAGTTCCAGCGGCCCCATCGGGTGGTTTGCACCTAGTTTCATCGATTGATCGATGGACTGTACATTCCCGACTCCTTCATAAAGGGTATAGACGGCCTCGTTGATCATCGGCATCAGGATGCGATTTACGATAAAGGCGGGAAAATCCTCGGCGCTGGCAGCGGTTTTGCCTAGCTTGTCGACCACCGCCTTGCAGGCACTAAAAGTGTCCTCATCCGTGGCAATCCCGCGGATCAATTCCACCAGTTGCATGACAGGGACCGGGTTCATGAAATGAAACCCCATAAACCGTTCTGGCCGGTCCGTGCGGCTGGCGAGCCGCGTGATCGAAATCGACGAAGTGTTCGACGTTAGAATCGTATGCGGCAGCAAATGGGGTTGCAGGTCTTCGAAAATGGCTTGTTTGACGGCCTCGCGCTCGGTCGCAGCCTCGATCACCAAATCGGTTTGCCCAAGCCGGGGCAATTCCAGCGTTGTTGTGATGCGCTTCAGCGCGTTCTGCATTGCCTCATCCGAGATCTTGCCGCGCGACGCCTGGCGGGCCAAATTGCCTTCGATTGTTGCCAAAGCACTATTGAGCGCATCCTGACTGACATCATTCAAAAGAACATCGTAATCCGCCAGGGCAAGGACATGAGCAATACCGTTGCCCATCTGTCCTGCGCCTATCACTCCGACTGATTTTACATCCATTTTTCGGTGCCTTTGTCTCACGGGTCAGGGCGACAGTATCGGTAGATTGGGGCGGGCGGCAAGAGCATCGGGTGCATCCAATTTGCTTCAAATGCGCACATTAGAGAATTCTCAAGACTTACGGCTGCAAGATGGCACCCGGGTGAAAAATGGGTGAGTGTTATGAGCTATCATCAAACAGGCTCGGGGATACCCGAGGATGCCGTTTGCCAATATTCTAGTGCGCGGCTTTGGTTTCGGGGGCCCAAGCGGTCCTTGGATACACCATATATGGCTTGTGCAGGAGGGACAGAAACCTTCGGTCGTTTTGTCGATCGTCCCTTTGCAGCAGTGCTTGAGGACCGGTTGGACCGGCGTTGTCTCAATCTCGGCAGTCTGTTTTGCGGCGTCGACGCGCTTTGTCAGGAAAAAGGCCTGCAGTCCATTTTAGACGCTGCAGAGCTATGCGTCTTACAGGCTCCGGACCTTTTGGGGCAATCGAATCGCTTCTATCGTGTGCACCCAAGGCGGAACGACCGGTTTCTTGCCGCGACCGATGACCTGATCTCGCTCTATCCCGAGATTGATTTCGCTGATGTCAATTTCGTGCATCATCTGATGAAACTGCTGCAGGGTCATCAGGATGCGAGGTTCGAAGCTGTGGCGGAAGAGTTGCGCCGAAACTGGGTCCGGGAGGTCGGCGGCCTGCTGCAAAGCCTGCAATCACCGGTGATCCTTTTGTGCCTTCGCGTCATACGGCAATCGGAAGACTCTCGACCAGTTCAGGAAACAGAAGTGCCGTTGACGCGTGAGATGCTGAACGCCGTCAGACCCTATTGCGCGCGGATTGTGCGGGAAACGGTGCGTGTTTCGGGCCAGTCGGATGAGTTGGAGGATATGTTGTTCGGTACGCTGCAACAACCGATGGCCGAGTTTATGATCGGACCCGCAGGGCATCGGTCGATTGCCGATGCGTTGGTCGGACCAATCCAGAATTTGCGCTAAAGAAAAGGCCCGCCAATCCGGCGGGCCCATCAGATTTTTCGTCGAAAAATCTCAGTCTAAAGATCTCAGTCTAAAGATCAGCCGAGTTTCTCAGTCAGTTCCGGTACAGCCTGGAACAGGTCGGCAACCAAACCGAAATCGGCAACCTGGAAGATCGGTGCTTCTTCGTCTTTGTTGATTGCAACGATGACCTTCGAGTCCTTCATACCAGCCAGGTGCTGGATCGCGCCCGAGATGCCTACGGCAACGTACAGGTCGGGGGCAACAACCTTACCAGTCTGACCCACCTGCCAGTCGTTCGGAGCATAGCCTGAGTCAACGGCGGCGCGCGATGCGCCAACGGCAGCACCCAGTTTGTCTGCCAGACCTTCGATCAGCTTGAAGTCCTCTTCCGAGCCGACGCCACGGCCACCCGAAACAACAACGCCAGCCGAGGTCAGCTCAGGTCGGTCGCTTTCGGCAACCTTGTCTTCAACCCAGGACGACAGACCGGGGTTGTCGCCGACCGAGATGGTCTCGACGGCAGCCGAACCGCCTTCGCCTGCCGCATCAAAGGATGCGGTACGGAAGGTGACGACTTTCTTGGCGTCGTTCGATTTCACGGTCTGGATCGCGTTGCCTGCGTAAATCGGACGCTCGAAGGTCGAACCGTCAACCACGCCGGATGCATCCGAGATCACCATCGCGTCCAGCAGGGCTGCAACGCGGGGCATCACGTTCTTGGCGTCGGTGGTCGCCGGTGCGACGATGTGCTCATAGCCATCGGCCAGGCCTACGATCAGGGCTGCCGTCGATTCCGCCAGACGGTGACCCAGCGATTCGTCTTCGGCGACCAGAACTTTGGCAACACCGTCGATTTTTGCAGCGGCCTCACCAGCAGCAGCGGCGGAACCACCTGCGGCTAGAACGGTGATGTCACCCAGCGCCTTTGCGGCGTTTACGGCTTTGGCGGTGGCGTCCAGCGCCAGCTCACCATTGTTGACTTCGGCGAGAAGAAGAACAGCCATTACACAGCCCCCGCTTCTTTGAGTTTCGCAACCAGCTCGTCAACCGAGCCCACGACGATACCAGCGGCACGTGCCGGCGGCTCTTCGGTTTTGACGATTTCCAGACGAGGAGTGACGTCGACGCCGTAATCGGCGGCGGTTTTCTCATCCAGAGGCTTTTTCTTCGCCTTCATGATGTTGGGCAGCGACGCATAGCGCGGCTCGTTCAGGCGCAGGTCAACGGTCACGATGGTCGGCATCTTGACGCTGATGGTCTGCAGACCGCCGTCAACCTCGCGCGTGATCTTGGCGCTGTCGCCTTCGATATCCACCTCAGAGGCGAAGGTGCCTTGGCTCCAGCCCAGCAGAGCCGACAGCATCTGACCGGTGGCGTTCATGTCGTTGTCGATCGCCTGTTTGCCCGCCAGAACGATGCCCGGCTGCTCTTCCTCGACCACTTTGGCCAGGATTTTGGCAACGGCCAGCGGTTCGATATCGGTGTGCACGTCGTCGGCTGCGACCACCAGGATGGCGCGGTCTGCACCCATGGCCAGCGCGGTACGCAGAGTTTCCTGCGCCTGCTTGACGCCGATGGAAACGGCAACGACTTCGTCAGCCTTACCCGCTTCTTTCAGGCGGATCGCCTCTTCGACGGCGATCTCGTCGAACGGGTTCATCGACATTTTGACATTGGCGAGATCAACACCGCTGCCGTCCGCTTTGACGCGAACTTTCACGTTATAGTCAATCACGCGTTTGACAGGCACGAGTACCTTCATTTTGCGCTTGCTCCTCACAAATAACGGTAAGCCGCGACGCGACTCCACCAATGCTCTCGGACGTCTGAATAACGTCTCAAGTCACGCGACAACAGGGCAAAATCGTCACCTCGTGGGCTTGGGACGTCGCGTTTCATGTTTTTTGACGCTACGGCGCGCAACAAAGGTGCCGTAGAGTCAACACCTCAGCGGTTTGCGCCCGGAATCCACAGCACATCGGCCGCGCCGTTTTCATTGGCACAGCGTGCGGCCACGAAGAACCAGTCGCTCAGGCGGTTAAGGTATTTCACCGCCGTTTCATTCACCGGTTCCATATTGGTCAGCTCAACCGCTAGACGCTCGGCCCGGCGCGAGACGGTACGGCACACATGAAGATGCGCTGCCAGTCGAGACCCACCGGGCAGGATGAAGCTGCGCAACGGTTGCAGCGCCTCGTTCATGGCGTCAATTTCGGCTTCCAACCGGTCGATCTGCGAGGGGACGATGCGCAGCGGCGTATATTCGGCCTCGGCATCCTTATCCATGTCGGGGCGGCAGAAGTCGGCACCCAGATCGAACAGGTCATTCTGGATGCGCGACAGTGCGGCCTCGACCTCACCATCAGCTTCAGTTCGGGCGACACCGACGAATGAGTTCAGCTCATCCACTGTGCCATAGGCGGCAACACGACCCGAATACTTGGCAACGCGCTCCCCATTGCCCAAGGCTGTTTTGCCGTCATCGCCTGTGCGCGTGTAGATTTTGTTAAGCACGACCATTTACTGACCTCCCTGTCCGCGCAGCCAGACGTAGAGCACGATCAGCACCACGGCAATGAATTGAAACAGGATGCGCAGCTGCATCATCTTGTTGCTTTTCAGCGCGGCACTTTTCCCGGCCTTGCCGAAGTTTGAAATGCCGATCACCAGCACGACGACAACCGCCGCCATGGCCAGCAACAATACGACCATCAAAAGGTCCATGGGTCCACCGTCCGCGTTTATTACATTGGCCTATCATCTAGACCCGCGAGACCAAAATGCGAACCGGTAATTTCGTCTCAGACATCCGACAGGATGCGGTCGATGACCCGCGTCGGCAAAATCCGACGCAGCCAGCCTGCGATATATGTGGGCGTCGTGACGTAGTAGCGGGGGCGGGGGCGCTTGGCCTCGACCGCGTGGACCAGCTTGTCGGACACGGCCGAGGCCGGCAGTTCAAACCGGTCGGGTCCCGAGGATTCGTAAAGCCGTTTCAGCAGCGATCCTTCGTACCGGCTGCGAAGGGCGGAGTTTTCCCAATCGATAAACCGTTCGAAGATCGGGATGGCGTTCTCTCTCAGCCGCGAGGTGATGGGGCCGGGTTCGATCAGGATGACCTTTATCTCTGTGTCGCGCAGTTCCAGTCGCAGCGTGTCGGTCAGGCCTTCGATCGCGTATTTCGTCGCCACATATGCGCCGCGCCAAGGGTACGCGACCAGTCCCAGTACGGATGAATTCTGGACGATTCGGCCACGCCCCTGCGCGCGCATCACCGGGATGACCTGGCGGGTTAGTTCGTGCCAGCCAAAGAAATTGGTTTCGAAGATGGCGCGCAACCCGTCGGTGGGAAGGTCCTCGACTGCTCCGGGCAGGCCGTGCGCGCCATTGTTGAACAGCGCGTCGAGAGTGCCTCCGGTTGCCTCAAGCACTTCGGCGAGCCCTGTGGTGATGCTGTCGGTGTCGGTATAGTCGATGCAGGGGCTTTCAAACCCTTGGGCGCGCAGCCGGTCGCAATCACGTTGATGACGGCACGAAGCAAAGACGCGCCAGCCCCGTGCACGCATTCCATGTGCTGCGTCCAGCCCGATACCGGACGAGCAGCCGGTGATTAGAATTGATTTCTGCATCATGTCCCCGAACCTGAGCCTGGCCCATAGCTAGGGTGAGGCTGAGCTCGGGACAATTGCTGCTTTGGCTAGTTCGTCGATTTTCCGACCAGCGAGGCAGAAATCCATCCGACCTGTTGCTGTGGCAACACGCGCAGACGCAGCCAGCCGGTGCCCGAATCGCTGAGAATTTCGACCTTCTGGCCAATCGTGGCCTTGCCGATGATCGGATAGATCGTGCCCGGCCCATCGCGCATATTGACCCGCGTGCCCGAGATTTCGCGGATGTCCTTTTCCGGCTCTGCCGGTGCTATCGGGTCAGCCTGTTGGGTTTCGGCAGGGACTTGTTTCAGACCCGTCACACCGTCCTCAAGCGACGCAAGCTGGATGCCGCTGGTTTGGGTGTCAAACACCGACAAGCCATTGAACCCCTCCAGGCTGGCGGGTTCGGCTACGAATTCGACAATCTCGGGTTGCTGTTTGATCGGTGTGATGCGCACGGTCGGCGTGCGCGCGGCCACGTTGGTGACAAGCGCCTCGGCGGCTGCTGGTGCGATCTGAGTCGGACTGGGCTGGGCAGCAACGCGCACGGGTTGTTCTGACCGCAGGCCGCGCGGTTCAAACTCGGGCCCTCCGCTCATGACATAGAAGCACCAGCCGAGTGCAGCGAAACTAATAACGATAAGGCGCGTCATGGCGCATCCCCCAGGTAATCGTGAAACATGAAATAGGCAGCAGCTTAATGATCCGGAGCGTACCATATCTTAGGCCCCGAGTCGAAAGATCGGGGGAAATCCAGCAGTTGCCTCCCCCTGTTGCAAAAAGCGCCACTTGTCCCCAGCAAAATGAGCGCCGGTTGCTTTACCGCGGCGCGCTTGCGTCGTATCACATCATATATGAACGACACGATCGATGACCCCAACATGGAGGCCCCCGAAGGCGGGGGCGAGGTAGCCGAACCGCTGCGCCGCGCGATTGGCGAACGCTACCTTACCTATGCTTTGTCCACCATCATGCACCGAGCGCTGCCCGATGCCCGTGATGGTCTGAAGCCGGTTCACCGGCGAATCCTTTATGCGATGCGCGAGCTGCGACTCAGCGCGACAGGGGGTTTCCGTAAGTCCGCGAAGATCTCGGGCGATGTGATGGGCAACTATCACCCCCACGGTGATGCCGCGATCTACGATGCGATGGCGCGTCTGGCGCAGGACTTTAACGTCCGCTACCCGCTGGTCGACGGGCAGGGGAATTTCGGCAACATTGACGGCGACAATCCGGCGGCCTCGCGATACACCGAGGCGCGGATGACCATCGTGGCCGAAGCGCTGCTGGAAGGTCTAAACGAAGACGCTGTCGATTTCCGCGACAACTATGACGGTACGCTGACCGAGCCGGTCGTGCTGCCTGCGCAGTTCCCGAACCTTTTGGCCAATGGCGCCAGCGGGATCGCGGTGGGCATGGCGACGAATATTCCGCCGCATAATATCTCGGAGCTTTGTGACGCCTGTCTGCATCTGATCAAGACGCCGGACGCGCGGGATGACACGCTGCTGAACTATGTCCCCGGCCCGGACTTTCCGACTGGTGGCGTGATTGTCGAGCCCCCTGAGAATATCGCGCAGGCTTATCGCACCGGGCGTGGATCGTTCCGCCTGCGCTGTAAGTATGAGGTCGAGGATCTGGGGCGTGGCCAGTGGCAGATCGTTGTCACCGAGATCCCGTATCAGGTTCAGAAATCCAAGCTGATCGAAAAGATCGCGGAACTGATCCAGACCAAGAAAATCCCCATCCTCGGCGATGTCCGCGATGAATCCGCGGATGACATTCGTCTGATCCTTGAGCCGCGTTCTAAAAACGTGGACCCCGAGGTGCTGATGGGGATGCTCTACCGCAACTCGGACCTTGAGGTGCGTTTCAGCCTGAATATGAACGTGCTGATCGACGGGGTGACGCCCAAGGTCTGCTCGATGAAGGAAGTGCTGCGCGCCTTCCTTGACCACCGGCAAGAGGTTTTGTTGCGGCGTTCGCGTCACCGCATGGCTAAGATCGACCACCGGTTAGAAGTGTTGGAGGGCTTTATCGTTGCCTTCCTGAACCTCGACCGCGTGATCGACATCATACGCTACGACGACGACCCGAAAGCCGCGTTGATGCGCGAGGATTGGGGCATCGACCACGTTCGTGCAACCGATGAATCCGATTACATCTCGCCCAAACCGGGCGAGGGCGAGTTGTCCGAAGTTCAGGTCGACGCGATTCTCAACATGCGCCTGCGCAGCCTGCGCCGTCTGGAAGAGATGGAGCTGGTCCGCGAGCGTGACGCGTTGATGGAAGAGCGCGCCAATCTCGAAGACCTGCTGGCTGATCCCGCCCTGCAATGGGCCAAGATCGCCGAGCAGTTGAAAGAGACCAAGAAGACTTTCGGCAAAGACTATGAAGGCGGCGCGCGCCGTACCCAGTTCGCTGAGGCTGGTCAGGTCGAGGAAGTGCCGCTTGAGGCGATGATCGACAAGGAACCGATCACGGTCGTCTGTTCTCAAATGGGCTGGATTCGCGCCATGACCGGCCATATCGACCTTAAGCGCGAGTTGAAGTTCAAGGATGGCGACGGCCCGCGTTTCATCTTCCATGCCGAGACCACCGACCGCCTGCTGGTCTTTGCCTCAAATGGTCGGTTCTACACAGTTAGCGCGGCCAACCTGCCCGGCGGGCGGGGCATGGGCGAGCCGCTGCGTCTGATGGTCGATCTGCCGAACGAGGCGCAGATCATCGACATCCTGATCCACAAGCCGGGGCGCAAGCTGCTGGTGGCCTCGGATGCGGGCAACGGGTTCATGGTGCCCGAGGATGATGTGCTCGCGCAAACCCGCAATGGCAAACAGGTCCTCAACGTCAAGGGCGACGAGACGGCAATGATCTGTAAACCGATCGATGGGGATCACGTGGCTGTCGTTTCGCAAAACGGCAAGTTCCTGGTCTTCCCCACCGAAGACCTGCCCGAGATGACCCGCGGCAAAGGCGTGCGCCTGCAAAAATACAATATGGCACGAGGGCGGCAGGGAACGCTGGAGCTGGATGGTGGATTGTCTGATATCACGACCTTCAACTGGGAAGAGGGCCTGAAATGGTCCATGGGCGGTGACAAGACCCGGCACGAGGCGGATATGTCTCAATGGCTGGCCAAGCGTGCCAGTGTGGGGAAAAAGCCGCCCTATGGCTTCCCGCGCGACTATAAATTTTCGTGATTGCGCGCCCACAACAGTGGAAATCTGCCGATGCGGCTTGGCACAAGTGGCATCGGTGCGCTAGATCAAAGAAAAACAGGCCTATCGAGACGAGACCATGTTGCGCATTCTGACCTTGATCACCGGACTGGCCCTGATGGGCGCTTGCACCCAGACACAGGTTTATGAACCGCCCGAGGAGCTTGGTGAATTCAGGCTGGGTATTAACTACGCAACCGCCGAGAACGCTATTCAGGGGCCTGTGTCTAGAGATGCAACGCCCGAAGAGTGGAAAGCTGCAATTGAAAGCGCAATGGAGACACGTTTGGGGCGGTACGATGGTAACCAAACTATCGATATCGGGATTCGGCTCGGCGGATACGCTTTAGCACCAGGGGCGATTCCCCCAGTAAACCCCAAAAGCGCTGCTATCGTGGATGTCGTAGTCTATGATACAACAAAGAAAGAGATTCTAGCTAAGGACAAACGCTTCCAGGTTCTGGAAGATACAACCACGGAAAGCTATCTGATCGGTTCCGGGTATACCAGAACCCGGGAAGAGCAAATGCAAGGTCTTTCTCTGAAGATTGCTGACAAGATAGAAGAGTGGCTGGCCGAGGAACATCAGCAGAACGGTTGGTTCAAAAGCCGCCCCGATCTGATCCAGCCGCTGGATTCCGGTGAACTCACGCAAAATCCAGCGTCGTAAACGGCTTTTCCCGCAGGATGTGCTTGATTTTCCCCTGCGAACCAAATATCTCGCGCGCGCAGATGTAACCACGGGACCACGGGTCCCCCAAATCGCAAAAGGGCGCCTGAGGAATGGCAAAGGAAAAGTTTGAGCGTACAAAACCGCACGTCAACATCGGCACGATTGGCCACGTTGACCATGGTAAGACCACGCTGACCGCAG
>NZ_JBQFOV010000019.1:0-55477 GCF_056533885.1 Ruegeria sp. F12
GCCGACGCTGCGTCAGCGAAGGCAATGCTCATTGCGACAACCAAAAGTCTTATCATTCAGGCGCCCTTGCTCCGCCGGTCTTGCGATTTCCCGCCGCCCGGATGCGATCAGCGGCACGCTGCTTCCATTCCAGCCTATCTGCTTCAGTTTCCAGAGTTTCGACACGTTCCGTCTCTAGCTGGAAGGTCGCATTCATCGGCATGAGACCATCCACAACCATCATATTTTGAACGGAAGGATCGATAGTCAGCTTACCGGTCAGCCGAACGGGTTCGTGGACATAGCTGGGCGTCCAGTCCCCGTTCAACCGCACGCGGATCATCTGGTTCGGCGGAGGTGGAGGCATATGACTGCACATCCCTCGTTCCGGCACTAAATACGCGACAGGCCGCCCGTCCGGATCATTCGGAGCAGGAATGGCAAAGCCCGCCAATGTGATTGTTTGACCGTCGAATTGTGGATTTCCGTTGGTCCCAGCCTTTCTCCGACGTTCCGTTACCACCTCCCGCTGATCGAGTAGCCAGTCGATATCAATTCCATCAGCTGCCAAGGCATCCTCAGTCTCGGCTAAAAGCGCTTGCCACTTTTGCCGCTCGTCTTCACTGCCATCATTCTGCTGCAGCCTGCCACGCAATCGCACGACGTAGAGGACATCATCGAATTGTTCGGGACTGAGATCACGGTAGGGGTCTTCAAAGATCTGCGAGGATGGGTCCGGCAGGTCTGCCCAGTCCAACGCGGTATCGGGCGTCGCCATGGCAGACTGTCCACACCAAATCAACCCTGCCAATACTACGGTGCGAAACACATGGTGCATAGATGCTCTCCGGCTCTTTAGAGGTGTCAATCCAGTGTGTTTTTGTAGATGACGCCGTCCTTCATGATTAGGCGGATCGTCTCGGGGCTTTCGGGCCTCGGGTCGGCACCGAACCACTGATCGCCCGTACCAACGACCGAGAAATCTTCGAGCGGGTTACCGTCGATCAGCAGGATATCCGCATAGGCACCTTCTTCGATCACACCCAGTTTCCCGGCGGTATACGGGTTCATGAAGTCACCTGACAAAGCGACCACCTCGCCACCTGTCGATGTCAGCGTGACCATAGATGTGTAGGGCCCGAAAAACTCGTTGTTCAGGTGTTTTTCATAGGCAATCTGGATATTGCAGGCCTCGACCGAACCAACACAGTCGGTCTGGAACCCTCGCTTCACCGGACATTCCTTCATATTGTCGATGTAGCCTGCAAACGTGGCCGAAGCGGACTTGGCTTTGGCAAGGCTCGACGGGACGTTTGCTACCGCTGGAATATCGAGCAGTCCGGGATCGAAGGCCGTCAGGTTGGTGGTGATATACGCCCCTTTTTCGTTCATGATTTGGGCAATTTCACAGTCAAACGAAAAGCCATGTTCGATGGACATGACACCTGCGTCCAGCGCACTCAGGATCGCTTCCTTGCGATAGGAATGCGCCATGACATAGCTGCCGTATTCATTGGCCACTTGCACGGCGGCCCTGATCTCCTCGGGCGATCCAGCCAGCAATTGCCATGGGTCGAAGGCCGAAACGACACCCCCGGATTGCATGAACTTCAACTGAGTAGCACCCATGCGGAAGTTGTTGCGCGCGAACCTGTAAACGTCGTCCACTCCGCTCACCTCCTGCGCCAAGTTCAGACGGCTCATGTTTGTCTCTGAACCCGGAGGAGCGGTGAAATTCGCAAAGTCAGCATGACCGCCGCGCGTTCCGATAAATGCACCGGACGGAAAGTAACGCGGTCCGTCAATTTGGCCTGCGTCAATTGCGCGGCGTAACCCGCCATTGGCCCCACCCGCGTCCCTAACTGTGGTGAAGCCCTGCATCAAATACATCTCGGCCATCCGCGCACCGTGTATGGCAAAGTCTTCCCACGTTGTGTTGGCCTCCATCGCGGGCAAGGTCGGCCCCATCAGCATCAGATGCGCGTGCAGTTCGATAAACCCGGGGGTCAGTGTCCGTCCCTCTCCGTCAATGACCGTGGCATTGGGGGCATCGATCGCATCAGTTGAGACGGCCTTGATAAGGTTGCCCTCAACCAGAACGCTCGCATTTTCGATACGCTGTTCATTGACGCCGTCGAAGACATGCACGTTGGTGAAAAGCGTTTGGGGTTCTTCCTGATCCTGAGCGTGCGCGGACGCAGAAAAAGAAAGACCGGCAGCGGCGATTACCGCCGAGTAAAGCGACATTCGTAGACCGGACATAGGTACTCCCTTCATATTCTTATTTTACCAACTGTAGTCCGGAAAACTTTACCGCGGTTGCCAGTTTCGAATTATAATGTTCGAATGTGATGGTAAAAATGGCCACTGGACAGCGCATTCAATCCTAAAAATGGTGAAGAGATTGCCTTTCAACACCACCTCTCAAGAGCATAGCGAGGGCTTTATTCGCCTCTCTTTGGCTGCCCCGTTTTTGCAGTATCTCATCGACCGCGAGATCGATCCGCAACCAGCTTTGGATCAGGTCGGGTTGAAGGCAGAACTGTTGTCTGACCCATCCGTGTTCGTTCATTCAGAGTTGGTCTACGGGTTGGTTAATACCTTCTCAGAAGTTTCAAGGGATCGGTATCTTGGACTGAATGTTGGGGAGACGTTTGACCTGCAAGCATGGCCACCTTTCGCCCAGGCCTTGCAATCGACAAAGACATTATTCGAGTTTTTTACCCGATTTGTCCGGCTTGTACCGCAGGAGTCCAATTCTGTGCGGCACAGCCTTATCATTGAAGCGGACAAAGCGACCTATCGAATCGAAAGGCAGCAAGAACCGACTGTTCCACCCGTTCAGGTCACCGGCTTTGGAGCCGCAATCTATGTGCGCCTATTGCAGACCGTCGTCGGCGATTCCTGGGATTCTTCGCGCGTGCGATGGGAAAGCAGATACATCAATGGTCTACCTATCGACTATAAGGGGATCGAGGTTGGCTTGGGAACCTATCCCGGAATGCAAATTAGCTTTCCTGTGGAATGGTTGTTTTTGCACCATGTCTCTGAGTGTTCTGGCAAACCCGTAGCCGCACCGCGACAAGATGAAGAAGTAACCGTGGTGGCAGCTTTGCGATCTGTTTTACGTGACAAGCTAGATGAAATCGATTTGGGACCAAATGTAGTGGCTGGGTTGCTGGGGATACAGCCGGAACGGTTTCTGAAGGCCCTTCAGCAACAAGGCACAACGCTACCCCGCGAAATCAAGCGGCTGCGTGTCGATGTGGCAAAGGAGCACCTAAAAGAAGACCAGATGACAATTGCAGAGATCGGTCTGATGCTCGGCTATTCTGACAAGTCCCATTTCACCCGCTTTTTTCGAGGTCAAACCGGAATGACACCGACCAAGTTCCGCCTTGGTGCATAATTGCTGGACTGCTTTTCCACTTCTTTACAAGTGGGGACCAACAAGTATTCGCAGCACATTTTTTGAAGCCCCTATCTTAGGATCGCAGGGGAACAATTTCCCCATAGCCCCTACGGCAGCTCTTACAGTGCTACGCTTCCGCTTCAGCAAACCTCTGATTAAGTTCGATCGGCAGCAATTCTGATTGAAGCAAGTTGTCATGCGCTATTGAACCGTTGGGAAAACGGTGCGACCCCCAAGCCACTAACAACGCAAGGCTTCTCTCCAAGATAGCACTGGTCGCGGCAGAGGAAAACAGCACCTTATTGCACGTGCGGTTTGAGTTAAAACGCTTCGTTGGCTCCGAGTTTGCCGGAAGGCCGTGTCTTTCATCACCCACCATCCCCTCAATCCAGGCCTGCGGTGATGCGACCTTGTTGCAACCGATTGCAAAATGGGTGCAACGGGGCGTAGTATTTGCCCATGAAAATGTCGAATACCACCTTACTTGCTCACTGGCCCCGTTCATGAGTGTCACACTAAAAGACGTTGCCGCACTTGCTGGGGTTTCGCGGTCCGCCGTGTCGCGCACCTTTACCGAAGGCGCGTCGGTTTCTGCCAAAACCCGCAGCAAAGTCGAAAAGGCTGCAGCCGAGCTGGGCTACAGCCCGAACGCGCTGGCCTCCAGCCTGACCACCGGGAGGACCAAACTGATCGGGCTGATCTCGAACAACTTCCACAACCCGATCTTCCTGGAGGTGTTTGATCAATTTACCCGCGCCCTGCAAGAACGCGGCTTGCGCCCGTTGATCGTGAACCTGACGGATGAGACCGAGCCCGCAAACTCGGTCAGAATGCTGCGGCAATATTCGGTGGATGCCGTCATTGTGGCCTCATCCACCCTGCCGCCCAGCTTTGCAAAGGCGTTTCATGATGCGGGCGTTCCGGTGGTGCACACATTCGGACGGTCGGCCACCTCGCCCGAGGTTCATGTGGTCGGGATCGACAACGTCGAATGCGGGCGGATGGCGGCGCGGGAATTGCTGGCGCGGGGATATCGGCACGTCGGCTATCTGGGTGGTCCCAAGGATGCTACATCGGCAATGGATCGCTATCACGGGTTCATGGAAGAGGTTGAAAAACACCCAAACCTGAAAGTCTCACATTCTTTCGCGACCGGATATTCGTTCGAGGCTGGCCGCGCCGAAATGCTGCGCCTGCTGGCCGGCACCCCGGCCGAAGGGTATTTCTGCGGCGACGACATCCTGTCGATCGGTGCGCTGTCGGCCCTGTCCGACCACGGCCTGCAACCCGGCAAAGATATTGGTATTATTGGTCTGAATGATATGGAGATGTCGCGCTGGGAAAGCGTCGATCTGACGACGATTCACCAGCCGATCAAGCAGATCATCACCGCATCCGTCGATCTGGTCGAAGAGATGCTGAAAGACCCCGAGCGTTACCCCGAGGCCCGTATCTTTCCCTGCCGGGTGATCGAGCGGGGCACGTTACGGCCCCGCCCCTGATCAGCGAAACATTGGCGGGCGCGCGTCGGTCCAGGCACCATGATTTTTGGACGACGCGACCGCCGCGTGAACGGCGGCAATCGACCGCACGCCGTCGGCGGGGGTTGGCAGCCCGTCTCGGACCTCTCCTTGAATGGCATCGGCCAGATCGCAGTAGATATTGGCCACCGCCAGCGGGAATCCTTCGGGGTGAGCAATCGCTACGCGCGACAGGCGCTGCGCGTCGTCATGCAACCCGCCTTCGCCTTTTTCGATGATCTGCGTGCGCCCTCCGACCGGGGTATAGACCAACTGATTGGGCTGCTCGGACGCCCAGCGCAGACCTCCGGTTTCACCAAAGACCTGAATATCAAACCCATGCTGCCGCCCGATAGCCACAGATGACGTCCACAGCCGACCAACCGCGCCGCCCTCGGTGCGGAAGTTGATCATGGCGTCATCCTCCAGCTCACGGCTGACGATGGTCGAGGCCATGTCGGCAGACAGGGTTTTTACCTCATCGTCGCTGATGAAGCTTGCCATGTGCAGTGCGTGGATGCCGCAATCGGCGAACTGCCCGGATACGCCCGCCATCGCTGGATCATAGCGCCAGCGCACACGAGGGTTATCCGCGTCGGTCGCGTCACCGTGGTGGCCATGGCTGAAATTTGTCACTACCAGACGCACCTTGCCAATATCGCCCGCCCGCACCATCGCACGCGCCTGCCGCACCATCGGATAGGCGGAATAGCAATAGTTCACCGCGCAGATTTTGCCCGATGCTTTGGCCACACGCACGATCTCCTCGCCCTCTTCCACGGTCATAGTCATCGGCTTCTCGCATAACACGTGGAAACCGGCCTCGAGAAAGGCTTTGGCGATCTCGAAATGGGTCGCGTTCGGGGTGGCAATCGTCACTAGATCAATTCGGTCGGGGCGATCTTTTTCACCAGCCAGCATCTCTTGCCAATCGCCATATGCCCGGTCCTGCGCCACGCCCAGACGTTGCGCATATTCTCGCCCGACTTCCGGGCGATGGTCCAACGCGCCCGCGGCGAATTCGAACATCCCGTCGGCCAGCGCGCCCAATCGGTGCGCGGGCCCGATCTGACTGCCCTCGCCTCCACCAATCATGCCCCATTTCAGCTTTGCCATGATCTTAGTCTCTCTGTTGTCTTGTTTTGTGTTCGATCAGAAATCACTGACGTCCTGCCATTGCCGCTGGTCCGAAGACGCCAGCACCGCCGCCAGAACACGGTTCACCTCATGCCCGTCGCGGAAGGTCGGCCAGATGTTTTGGCCTGTATGGATGGCCTGCAGGAAATCCTTCGCTTCGATGATGATCTGGTCCTGATAGCCAGTTCCATGGCCCGGTCCCTGACAGAAGGGTTCATAATCCGGGTGCGCCGGGCCGGTCAGGATCTTGGTGAAACCCCGAGATGCCTCGGGGCCTTCCCGGTAATACAGCCACAGGGCATTCTGATCCTCTTGATCAAAGCGGATCGCACCCTTGGTGCCAGAGATCTCATAGGCGTAACCCATCTTTCGCCCCGTCGCGACGCGGCTGAAATAGAGGTTCCCCATGACGCCGTTTTCGAACCGGCACATCATCTGGGCATGGTCGTCATTCGTGACCTCTCCGCCCGGTCGGTGGCGGTGGACGGTTTCCACATCAGCCATCACCTGCGTAATCGGCCCGATCAGGGCCATCGCACCGTTGACCATGTGTGGGGCCAGATCACCGATAGTGCCATTCGCCATGCCAGTCGTGCGCCAGGTCGCTGGGGCTTGGGGATCGGCATAGAAATCCTCGGTATGCTCGCCCCGAAACCAGGTGATGTCCCCGATCTCACCATCCGCGATCAACTGCCGTGCATATTGGCTGGCAGGTGTTCGGATATAGTTGAAGCCAACCATGTTGATCGTGCCCGCCGCCTCGGCTGCCGCCACCATCGCTTGGCTGTCCTCCAAAGACGCCCCCAGGGGTTTTTCGCACAACACCGGCTTGCCCAGCGCAAAGGCCGCCTCGGCGATCTGGCGATGCGTGGACTGGGGTGAGGCGATCACGACCGCTTCGACCTTTGGGTCGTTGACCAGTACCTGCCAGTCATCCGTCGCACGAGCGAACCCGTAAGCTGCGCGGTAGCGTTCCGCGCTGGCGGGGGTCGAGGCGCAGATCATCTCAAGCCGAGGCCGCAAGGCTGTGTTGAACACGGCGCCAACTGCGGCCATCGCAACGGAATGGGCCTTGCCCATATAGCCGCCACCGACAATTCCAATTCCGATTTCAGGCATTTGCAACGGCTCCGAACAATATATTTGCAACCGGTTGCAAAATCAGTATCGTGAGAATCGATTTAACGCAAGGACCAACGATCCCTGCCCGCCCCTTTTCGCCGGAGGACAAGACGTGAGCACTTTGATGGATGGGATCAAAGGAAACCGATTTGCCGTTTTCGGACGCGCAGGCATGGATATGTTTGCCGACCCCATCGGCACCAAAAGCGAACATGCCGAAACCTTTCGCGCTGATCTGGGCGGCTCGTCCGCCAATATCTGCGCCGGGCTGGTCAAGCTGGGCAGCCAGGCGTCGCTGATCACTTCGGTCTCGGATGACGCGGTGGGGCGGTTCTGCCTGAACCGGCTGGCGCACTATGGGGTGGATATCTCGTTCATTCGCGTGATTGGCGGTGAATATCGGATTTCGCTGGCGGTCTATGAAAGCTGTGTTGAGAATTTCCAGAACGTCATCTACCGCAACGGTGCCGTCGATTTTCAAGTTACCGAAGAGGACATGGACCGGGTGGACTATGGCCGATTTTCCGCCGCAATCTCGGCCGGAACAGTCTTTGCCGCCGAACCCTCGCGCAGCGCGACGTTCCGCGCGTTCGACAATGCGCGCGCCGCCGGGCTGCCGATCATCTTTGACATTGACTACCGACCTTATAGTTGGCCCTCGCCCGAAGTGGCCGCTGACGTGCTGTCCCGCGCGGGCGAAGCCAGCGATCTGATCGTGGGCAACGACGAAGAGTTCGGATTCATGGCTGGCGGTATCGAGAAAGGTTTTGCTAAAGCTCAGGAATTGGCCCGCAAGCCGGGGCGCGTCGTCATCTATAAAATGGGTGAAAAGGGTGCGATCACGCTGGCGGATGGGCAGGAATACAAAACCGGCATCTATGCTGTTGACGCCATCAAACCCGTGGGCGCAGGCGACAGTTTCATGGCCGGTTTACTGGCATCGATCGCGGCGGGCCATTCGCTGCGCGTCGCGGTGATGCGGGGATCAGCCTGTGCATCCATCGTGGTCTCACAACCCGGCTGTGCGCCCGCCATGCCCACCACGGCTCAACTGGACGCCTTTCTTGCGTCCCACCCCGGTCCGACGACCTAGGAGGTTCCATGCATATCGCCCCTTTTGACAACCAGAACAAACCCATCGTGGATGTCGACGATCCGACGGTGCCGCTGAACTATTTCAACATCGTCAAACTGAAAAAGGGCGAGGCGTTCGAATACCAGGTGCCCGGCTATGAGACCTGCATCGTGCCCGCCACCGGTAGTGTCGACATCGAGGTCGAGGGCGTACAATTCCCGGCGCTGGGAAACCGGGGCGAGGATGTTTGGGACGGCGAGCCCGAAGGGGCCTATGTGCCGGTAGGCGCCAAGGCGCAGATGGTCTGCCTGTCCAATAGTGCTGAGGTCTTCGTGGCCGGAGCCAAATATGACAAGGTGCTGGACCCGTTCGATGTGCGCGAGCATGACCTTGTGCAATATGGCAGTGACGACACCAAAACTCATCGCAAGATCAAGCACATTCTGGGTCAAAAGCAGCACGACAAAGTGGGCCGTCTGTTGGTGAGCGAGCTGTTCACCGTCGGTCAGGGCGGCTGGTCCGGGTTCCCCAGCCACAAGCACGACACCAACCGCCTGCCCGATGAGACGCGGCATGATGAGACCTATAATTTCCGATTCAAACCCAACTGGGGCTCGGGCCTGCAGATGTTGCAGCGCGAGGATAACGAACCGGGGGATGCTTATCACATCGTCGATGGCTCGACCGTTTGCATTGATACAGGGTATCACCCCTGCTGCGTCCTGCCGGGCTATGAGATGTATTATTTCACCATCCTTGGCGGTCTGACCCAGCGGTCTCTGGTGCAGTATTTTCAACCCACCCATGCCTATCAGATCGAGACGATTCCGGGCATCAAAGACATGATCGCCAAGTTCAAATGACCCTCGTTACGCTGAAAGACGTCCTGCAACCGGCCTATGAACAGGGCTATGCCGTCGCCGGGCTGGTGACACTGGGATGGGAGGACATGCGCGCCTATGTGGCCGCGGCCGAGGCGGAAAACGCCCCGGTTATTCTGCAGGCGGGCCCAAGCTGTCGTGAGCACACCCCTTTGCCCGTTCTGGGCAAGATGTTCCGGCATCTGGCGGAAAATGCCTCAGTCCCGGTCGTGGCGCATCTGGATCACGGCTATACGTATGAGGACTGCAAGATCGCACTGGACAGCGGCTTTACCTCGCTGATGTTTGACGGCTCGCGCAAGCCCTTGCAGCAGAATATCGATGAGACCGCTGCCATCGCCGAAATGGCCCATTCCGCAGGGATTTCCTGCGAGGGTGAGATTGGCTTTGTCGGTTATTCTGGGGGTGAGGGGTCAAACGGAACCGATCCTGCCGAGGCCGCCCAATTCGCCCGGCAAAGCGGTGTCGACGCGATGGCAATCTCGGTCGGCAATGTGCATCTGCAACAAGACAAAGAGGGCGGGTTGGATGAGGCCCGTATCGCCGAGATTGACGCGATGACCGAGGTGCCGCTGGTGATCCATGGTGGCTCGGGCGTGCCGATCGAGCAACGCGCGCGTCTGGCCCGCGAGACGTCGATCTGCAAGTTCAACATCGGAACCGAGCTGCGCATGGCCTTTGGCACCGCCATGCGAAAAGCAGTGAACCGCGACCCCGAGCGGTTCGACCGCGTGACCATCCTAAAAGAGACCCATGACCCGGTCGAGGCCGCCGCTCGTACCGTCATTCGGGCCTTTGGCGCACCACCTCAGCGCTAAGCTCAGGCGTCGCGTTCCATGATCCATTCGACCTCAGGGGCCGGGACAAAGCGCCATTTGCGTAAGGGCCCGGCCATGACGTTCAGATAATACATCTCGAACCCATAGGGCGCGCCGCAGGGATGGTGGCCCCGCGGGACACAGACCACGTCGCCATCTGAAACGGCCATGGTTTCATCCAATTGGCCGTCATCCGTGTAGACTCGCTGAATGCCAAACCCGTTGGCGGGGTTCAGGCGGTGATAATAGGTTTCTTCCAGATAGGTGATGCGGGGATAGTCATCCTCGTCATGGCGATGGCTTGGATAGGATGACCAGTTGCCGTTTGGCGTAAAAACCTCGGTCACAAGCAGGCTGTCGGCGTAGTCTTCCGCCTCCATCGCGATGTTGTTGATATGGCGCGTGTTGGTGCCCTTGCCCCGTTCAGTCAAAGTAATGCCGTCCGGCCCGATACGACGCGCTTGATGTCCGCCTTGACCGGGGGCGGAACACACGGCCAGAACGCAATCAGTTTCCGCAACCGCCAGCCAATCGGTCCCGTTGGGCAAATAAAGGCAATGCGGAGGGGTCTTTTCGAACACATCCATCCGGTCGCCCAGCACGCCCCAATCCTGCCCCGCCCCGGTGATCTGCGCCTTACCTTCGACCATGACCAGGATGACCTCGCGATCACCGGCCACCTCGGAAGCTGTGTCGCCCGCGCGCAGATGGTAGAGGCCAAACCCGACATAGCGCCATCCGGCATTTGCCGGGGTGATGTCATGCACCTTTCCGCGCGTGCCAAAAGGTTTTTTCAAAAGGTCTGCCATCTCGTGTTCTCCGTATTGGGCGGGCACGTTCGCCCGCCCGATATTGCCTTATGCTGCCTGTCGGGTTTCCAGCGCTGCAAGCGCTTGTGCCAGTTGTTCTTCTGTCCACCCTTCGGATACCGCGCCGCGCAGGATATCGGCTTGGCTGGCGGGGGCGTTCCCGCCAACCGGTGGGTCCGTATCCAGATTGGTTGGAAACGGATACCCCTCGGCAGTGGCAGAAATGGCCGCATCCAGTTCCGGCCCCGACAGATCGCCACGCTGCTTCAGCGCCACCAGCGCCGGGAACGCCCTCAGCGACATGGCGCGCCGGTCGATGGCCTCCATCGCGCGCCCAAAGGCTGAAGAGACCTGAAGCAGGTTCGCCATCCTGTTGATATCCGCTCTGCAGTTCTCGCCCGCCGCATGAAACAGCGCCGGGTTGAAGAAAACAGCGTCACCTTTGTCCAATGGCAACTGGATATAGTTGGCTTCGAAATGGTCGCGATGCGCCTCATCGTGAAACGCCAGATAGCCCCGAGCATAAAGCTGCGAAAACGGCAACAGCTTGGTCGGACCACTTTCGACCGGCATATCGCAATGAGCCACAGCGCCCTGCAAGGTCAGAGACGCTGTCACCAAATGCGCATGGGCCGGATACCGCGCGGCGCTTTCGGCGCTTTGAAAGCCTAGGTGATAATCCCGATGCGCTTGCTGTGCCTTGCCGCCGGGGCGGACCTGATTGACCTGTGCGGTCATCTGATAATTCGGTCCCAGCCACGCCTCACACACGGCCGCAATCGAGGTGTTGCCGAAGTAAAGCGCAAAGCCCTCGGGATCCTTCATGCATTGCTTTTGCAGCGCATTCCACACCCGGTCATTGGCACCCGAGGCCGCAAAGTGATCGCCTTCGCCTGCCCCGCCTTCGCGCTCTTCGTCGATGATCTGTTGAAACACCTCCGTCGCCCGGTCGATCACGGTGGTATCCGCATAAGCACCTTTCAGCGCGATCACCCCGGCCGAGCTGTTCAACACCTGCCCCCATTCCGCAAGCAGAGCTTGACGCCGCGCGCCATCCTCTAGCGCAGGCCGTAGGGCACTCATGTCATAAACGGGTACGTTCTTTTCAATGCCCGCCGCATGCGGCACCGCTGACGCCTGTAGGGCCTGAGAGGTCAACACCTTGAATTCATCCAGATCACAGGATTCCCGGTCAAAATATCCGACATATCCAAGCTCTTGGCTTACCATGATTTTCTCCTTTCTCATGGCTTTGGTGTTGCCCATCGGGCGGTGAGTCATGCAGTGATCGTCAGCCCAGCCTCCTCACAGACTTCGACAATGTGTTCGTAACCCTTCTTCGAATACTCGTAGGGTGGCGCTTTGGCGGGGTCCTGTTCGGCCTCAACCACGATCCAGCCGCGGTAATCCATCGTCTTCAGCGCGTTTGCGACGGCTTGGAAGTCGATGCAGCCATCACCGGGCACGGTGAAGGCGCCGGCAATGACGGCATCCAGAAAGCTGCCATTGTTCTCGCGCGTTTCCTGCACGACCTGCGGGCGGATATCCTTGAAATGCACGTGATGCACCCGGTCGCCCCAACGGTTCAGAGTGGCCAGCACATCGCCACCCCCGAACAGCAGGTGACCGGTGTCAAAGCACAGCTTCACCTCGGGGCCCGACCCTTCCATCAGCCAGTTCACGTCATCTTCGCTTTCGATGATCGTGCCCATGTGATGGTGATAGGCCATTGGCATACCCTGATCCGCCATCCACTTGGCCAATTCGGTGATCTTGGCGGCGTAGGCCAGAACCTCATCCTTCGACAATTTCGGGCGGTCGTTCACCGGCGTTCCGATCTGACCCTGAACGGTGTTCGAGCATTCGGCGTATACGATACAGGGGCTGTTCAGCGCCACGAATTGTTCGACCTGTTCGCGCACGGCCTCGCGTTCGGTGGCAAAATCATTCACCAGCGACGCGCCCGAGCACCAACCACCGCAAAGCGCAATGTCATTCGCCTCAAGATAAGCGCGCAGACCTTCGGTATCGCCGGGCATCCGCTGGCCGCGTTCGACGCCGGTATAGCCAATCTCACGCGACTCCTTCAGCGCCTGCTCCATGGTGTACGCGGCCGTCAGATCCGGCAGATCATCATTCTGCCACGCGATCGGAGAGATTCCGATTTTCACGCTCATTTGGTATTTCTTTCCTTGATCGCCAACTCGTAAGCCGCGCGTTTTTCGTTCACTTCAGGGCGGATGCTGACTTCGGGCACCGCCACTTCCCACCACGTGCCACCATATTCGGTCGAGGGGTAGGGATCGGTGTCGATGACAACCACATACGGCCCCTTGATATCGGCGCGTTTGGCAAGCGCGTCCTCGAGCTCGGCAATCGAGCCGGCCTTGACCGAAGTCGCCCCCATCGCTGCCGCATGAGCCGCAAAGTCGATACTGGACGGGTTCTCATGCACCGCGTGGTCCAACAGGTTGTTAAACTCGGCTCCACCGGTGCCCATCTGCAGGCGGTTGATGCAGCCAAAGCCCCGGTTGTCGGTGATCACCACGGTGAAGGACACGCCCATCATCGCGGCCGAGGCCATCTCGGAATTGGCCATCATATAGGTGCCGTCGCCGGTAAAGCAGATCACGTCGCGCTCGGGCTCGGCCATCTTGATGCCCATGGCGCCCGCGATCTCGTACCCCATGCAGCTGAAGCCGTATTCCATGTGATATGCGCCAGGGCGCGGGGCTTTCCATAGTTTGTGCAGTTCACCCGGCATGGTCCCGGCCGCGCACATCACCACCGTATCGTTATGCGAGGCGCGCTGGACTGCGCCCACCACCTGCATATCCGTCGGCAGAGCATTCCCGTCGCCGGGCGCGTCCGTGAGCTTGTCGACCTTACCGTACCAATCCGCCTTGAGCGTGTCCGAAACAGGATCGGCGCGATAGCCTTGAAGGGCAGCGCCCAGCTCGGTCAATCCGACTCGCGCGTCCGATTGCAACGGCATCGCGCTGTGTTTCTCAGCGTCATAGGCGTTGGTGTTCAGACACACCATCTCGCGATCCGGGTTCGAGAACAGGCCCCATGATCCGGTGGTGAAATCCTGCAACCGCGTCCCTACTGCCAAAACCAGATCAGCTTCGGCGCAGACCTCATTGGCCGGTTCGCCCCCGGTCACGCCAACGGGGCCCAGGTTCAACGGATGGTCCCAGGCCAACGCGGACTTGCCCGCCTGCGTTTCGGTGACGGGAATGTTGTGCATTTCAGCAAAGCTTTGCAACGCTTCTGTCGCATCCGAATAGTGCACGCCGCCCCCGGCGATGATCACCGGCCGTTTGGCCGCCTTGAGCGCCGCCGCCGCGCGGGCCAGCTCACCTTCATCCGGGCGGATGCGGCGCTGATACCAGACTCGGGGCTCAAAGAAGCTTTCGGGATAGTCATAGGCTTCGGCCTGCACATCCTGACAGAAGGAGAGTGTGACCGGCCCGCAATCGGCGGGGTCCGTCATGGTGCGGAAGGCGCGCGGCAGGGCGGTCAGCAGGTGTTCAGGCCGAGTGATGCGGTCGAAATAGCGGCTGACCGGGCGGAAGCAGTCGTTGGCGCTGACTGTACCGTCGCTGAAATTCTCGGGCTGTTGCAGAACAGGATCGGGCCCGCGCGTCGCAAACACATCACCCGGCAACAGCAAGACCGGCAGCCGGTTCACATAGGCCAGCGCCGCCGCCGTCACCATATTCGTGGCTCCCGGCCCGATCGAGGACGTCACCGCCATCGTCTGCGTCCGCCGCTTTTGCTTGGCATAGGCAATCGCGCAATGGGCCATGGTCTGCTCGTTGTGGCCGCGATAGGTGGGCAAGCTGTCTTTGACGGCATGCAGCGCCTCGCCCAGCCCAGCCACATTCCCATGGCCAAAGATGGCCCAGACGCCTGCGATAAACGGTTCTCCAGCCTCGTTCATCTGCGCGCCAAGATAGCGGACCAGAGCCTGCGCCGCGGTCAGTCGGATTGTCTTGCTCATTCGTGTTTCCTTTGAACACAAGGCCCTTATGGGCGATCCGTTGAATTTCAGTTTTACCAATATGCGTGACGGGTCCGTGTCAGACGGTCCCGCCCAGCGACCCTTCCAGTTCGGCCAGTTCCTGTCCACCGGCCATGAGATCCTGCAACTCTTCGGGCGAGATTGCACCGCGTTTAGCAGTACCAAGCGTCTGTCCCCTGTTCAGCACAGTGAACCTGTCGCCAACCGCCAAGGCATGGCGCACGTTATGGCTGATGAAAACAACGCCGACGCCCTGACTGCGCACCTTGTCGATCGTGGCCAAAACATTCGAGGTCTGGCGCACCCCAAGGGCCGAGGTCGGTTCGTCCAAAATCAGAATCTTCGCGCCGAAATGCACCGCACGGGCGATGGCAACCGTCTGGCGTTCCCCCCCTGACAAGGTGCCGACCGCCTGATCAGGCCCACGCAGGTTGATGCCCATCTTACGCATCTCCTCCATAGTGATCTCATCGGCCAGTTTTTTGTCGAAGAAGTTGATGCCTGCGACTTTCTTCGTCGGTTCATTGCCCATGAAGAAGTTTCGGCTGACGCTCATCAAAGGGATCATCGCAAGATGCTGATGCACCGTCGCAATCCCCGCCGCAATCGCATCGCGCGGGTCTTCGAAATGCATCGGCCTGTCTTCGAAAAAGATCTCACCCGCCGTTGGTTTATGCACCCCTGACATGGTCTTGATGAAGGTCGATTTGCCTGCACCGTTGTCGCCCAGCAGGCAATGACACTCGCCCGGTTTAAGATCAAAGCTGACCCCGGCCAGAGCGATCACCGAGCCAAAGTGTTTCTGGATATCGACCATCCGAATGATTGGAGCCTGCGCCTGCGCATCGCCGTGATGGAACTTGGTATCTTCGGTCATCTCAGCGTTCTCCTGTGATGATGCGGCGGATATAGGTGTTCAGGATCACCGCACCCAGCAAGATCACACCCAAGAACACCCGGAAGAGTGAGCTTTCGACTCCCGCAAAGAACAGCCCCTGCTGCACCACGCCAAAGATCAGCGCGCCCAGTGCCGCACCCAAAACCGAACCATAACCTCCGGTCAGCAGCGCACCGCCAATGACCACAGCAATGATCGCCTCAAACTCTTTCAGCAGGCCGCGATCCGCCCCGGCTGATCCGAACTCCATCACCTGACAGGTGGCGAAAACCGTGGCGCAAAAGGCGGTGAACATGAACATCAGAATCTTGACCCGGTTCACCGGTACACCAGAATTCCGCGCCGCCTCGGCATCGCCGCCCGCAGCAAAAATCCAATTGCCGAACTTTGTCTTGGTCAGAAGGATGTGACCAAAAAGGATGATTGCAAGCGCCCAAATGATCAGCATCGGAATGCCGTCGACCACAGGCTGACCGGCGCGTGTGCCGCGCTCGAAGGTCTCGATAATGCCCGCATCACCCAACCAGACGAACAGACCCTGCCCGACCTTGCCACCAAAGACTGCAGCCAGCCAGTCGCCTTCGGCCACGTCGCGAATGCCACCTATGATGGTTTTACGCTCGATGGTTTGGGGCAAGTAGATGGTGAAGCCGCGCAGAATAAAAAGAAAGGCCAGCGTTACGATAAAGCTGGGCAATCCGGTGCGCACAACGATGTAGCCGTTCACCGCACCGATAAAGATGCATAGCGCGAAGGTCACAATGATCGCCATCCAGACCGGCCAACTGAGCGTGACCGAGAAGATTGCGATCATCATCCCCGCGAACCCGATCATCGAGCCTACGGACAGGTCAAACTCACCTGCAATCATTAGTAGGCAGGCGCCCACGGCAATGATCATGAATTGAGCCGAGACAATTGACCAGTTCATTACGCCCTGCGCGTTGAACATCCCACTGTCAAAGGCGAATAGCAGGAAGAATGTGAACACGGCGACGGTGCCGACCATGCCACCCAGTTCTGGACGGATCAGGGCACGACGCAACGGCGAGATCTCTTTGATCCGTTCGTCACCGCCCATTGCGGATTGCGCTGATTCAGCCATAGGTGCCTCCCCTCGCGCTCTATAGAATGCTTAGATTTTGCTAGGGTGCGGACGCAGCAACCGCGTCCGCACCGAAATTGAAGATCAGCGGTATTCGCCCGCGAACTCTTCGATTTTACCTAGACCGTCTGCGGTCACGAAACCGGGGCCCGAGTTGATGTTGTTACCCGGCAGAACGCCATAGCGGTGGTAGTTGGCCATCACAACAACCGGCAGATAGGCCTGAAGGAAAGGCTGCTGGTCGATGCCCCACTGGATCACACCGCTTTTGATACCTTTCACGATCTCACCACCCAGATCGAAGGTACCGAAATAGATGTCACCGGCCATGCCGTTCTCTTCCAGCGCCAGAATGGTCGGATCAGCCGAGGTCGGCCCCAGCGTCAGCACGGCATCCGTATCGGGGTTGGCCGAAAGATAAGCCAGAACGCGGTTCTTGATCTCGGCCGGGTCCTGACCAGCGTCGATCATCTGCTCACCCAGTTCGATCCCCAGACCGTCGGCAAAACCCTGACACCGCTCCTGGCTGGAGGGCTGTACGATATAATGGTTCACACATAGGAACGAGCCGATACCGTCGCCCTTGGCGCGCAGACCGGCGGCGTAGCCTGCGTCATATTCAGGCTGGCCGACATACATCAACGCACCCACTTCCCGCGCCTTTTCCGGCGTGCCGGTGTTCATGATGATAACGTCGATGCCCGAATCCACGGCGGCTTTGATCGGGCCTTCCAGAATGTCAGGGTCCGCCAGCGTCGTGATAATCCCGTTCGGACCCGAAGCAGCGGCCTGATCAATGATCCGCGCCATGTCGGCCAAGTCACCGGTAGGCGGATTGCGATATTCAACCTCGACACCCATCTGCTCGCCCGCCAGAGCGATCCCGTTCTTGATGGTGTTCCACCAGCTGTCACTGTCCGGAGCGTGGCTGACCAGAATGTACTTCTCGCCCTCGGCCGCAGCGCCAGTGACGCCCGCGAACGCAACGGCGCTGGCCATCAGCACGCCCTTTACAAACTTCTTCATTTCCATTCCTCCCAATAGAACAGTCAATCTGTGTGCCGGGTTTGCCCGGCCATTCGGTTAAACCGAATCTCCTCTGCCCCGGTTCGGCACCGGGCTTTCCTCAGTTTGAGGATATCCGGCAATTTTGCAACCGGTTTCAAAACACATCCTCCAAAGCGACCGGTTGCCCGGTTTTTGCCGAGCGGGTCGCAGCCTCGGCCATTGCCAAGGCGGTCACGCCATCCTCCAACGTGACGGGCATCGCCATGCCGGTTTGCACCGCGCCGACAAACGCATCCCATTCGGCCCGGTAGGCTGGCATGTAGCGCTCCAGGAAAAAATACGTTGGCTTTGCTCCAACCACGCCATCGACCGTGGATTTGACGACCGTGTTTTCCAGAACGTTATGGGCCTGAAGCAACCCAGCGGCCCCAAGCAATTCAACCCGCTGATCATAACCATAGGCTGCACGCCGCGAATTCTTGATCACCGCGATGGCACCATTGGCGTAAGTCATTGTGGTTACAGCGGTATCCACGTCTCCAACAGCCCCGATTTCGGGATCCACAACCGAGGATCCAACCGCAGAAATCGTGATCGGCGCCTGCCCCATCAGGTAATTCGCCATATCGAAATCATGGATCATCATGTCCCGAAACAACCCGCCAGAGGTTTTGACATAGCTGACGGGCGGCGGGGCTGGATCGAAAGAGGTGATCGATAATAACTCGGCCTTGCCGATATCTCCGCTGGTGTAAGCCTGCTTCAAAGACGCGAAACTGGGATCGAAGCGGCGATTGAACCCGACCATCACGGGCTGGCCCGTTGCGGCCGCGACCTGTTGGCAGGAAATTGCCCGTTTCAGGTCCAGATCAACCGGTTTCTCGCACAAAACCGCCTTTCCGGCACGGGTCGCCGCTTCGATCAGGTCCGAATGGGTGTCCGTCGGTGACGCGATCAGCACCGCATCAATCGCCGGGTCATTGATCACCGCCTCGGAGGTGCATGCCTGCGCCCCATATGCGCTTGCCAGAGCTTCGGCGGCCTCGGCCACAGCGTCAGACACGGCGCTCAACTTGGATTGCGCATGCCCGGCTACAGCCTCAGCATGAACACGGCCAATCCGTCCCGCGCCAATCAATCCGACGTTCAGCATGAGGGTTCCTCGAATCCTTACTCCAAGCCACAGTGTTGGTTTTTGCAACCGGTTGCAAGAATTTTTTTGCTGTTGCGTATTCCAGTGTCAGCACCCGGTTCGACCGACAGAGGATTTTTCTTGAGTTTCATGATAAGATGCAGCCCTGTTTGCGAGTTCCGGGGGGTGTTGCAATGGTTGAATATGGAATTGCCACGGGTACGGTTGGCGGTTCTGTCGGCGGTGGCGGTGGCTACCGCGGCGGAGGTGGTGGCGGAGGGTCGAATATCTCGTACTGGGTCGGATATTTCGAACAGAACCCCGAGATCATGATCGCCGCACTTGTCGGCATCTTTCTGGTCGCGCGGTATGTTCTGGCGCGGTGATCGCGCGATGCTCGGGCCTGTCGGGCCAAACCGGTGAGAAATGGCGATCCCTGAAGGACTCGAACCCTCAACCTGCTGATTAGAAGTCAGCTGCTCTATCCAGTTGAGCTAAGGGACCGCTGCGCCCTTCTTGCGGTTTTTATGCGCGGGGTTCAAGGGCCAAGCGCATGAAGGCACTGTTTGGGTCTTCGGAGTAACCAAAGATCGGGCCGCAATAGGAATAGCCCAGCGTCTCGTACAGCTTACGCGCCGCGTCATAATCGGACAAATGGGCTGCCCCGGTTTCCAGAACCAGTGCCTGCATCCCTTCAGACCGCGCGACATCCGCCAGATGCGCCATCATGGCGCGCGCCAGACCCCGGCCGCGCGCCGCTGCGACGACATGCACGGATTTAACTTCGGCCGTGCCATCCGGCAACGCCTTGAGCGCACCACAGCCGATGGCCTGTTCGGCGTCGAACATCGCCCAGAACCGGATACCAGGCCCCGCAAGACCGCTGGCATCCATCGTATGATTGCTTTCCGCCGGTCCCGCGGTTTCACTATGGGCAGAATGCGCCTCGATCACCGGGCGCAGCGCCTCCGATGTTGGGTCAGCTTCGCGGATGTCGATCAATTCAGTGCGTCCAGGGTGCGCGCCGGTTGGTGGCGAAATTTTCACCATAGCCGCCTGCTCGAACGTTGGGTTTGCGCTTATGCGGTTCGCTGACCTGCACTTCAATTCCATGGTCCTTGGCGTAGTCCAACGCCTCTTCCTTGGTGTCGAATTTCAGGCGCACCTGAGTTTGCGTGTCGCTGGAGGACGTCCAACCCATCAACGGATCAACCTCACGCGACGAAGCAGGGGCATATTCCAGAACCCACTTGCGGGTTTTGGCCATCCCCGAGGTCATCGCATTTCGCGAAGGCTGGTAAATCCGTGCGCGCATGTCGCCTCTCCGTACTCACTTGGCTGGGCATGTTTATGCGCCAGAGCTGCTGCGCGGACAAGTCCGTAAATGTCGCAATTTGGTGTGATTGAAATGGCCTCTTGAACAAGAACAAAAACAGATCAAAATCAGGCCCGAAAGGAATCTCCCCTTATGGCCTATGCACATTCCGACAAGACCCAGCTGACTTCCGAAGACGTTCGCGCTCGCCTGAAACTGGAAGGCGGCAAGGCGTTTGTCATGCATACCGATTTTTCCCCCGCAGGGGATCAGCCAACGGCCATCACGGAACTGGCAGGCGGCGTTCAGGACGGCGAGCGGGATCAGGTTCTGCTGGGCGCGACCGGCACGGGCAAGACCTTCACTATGGCCAAGGTGATCGAAGAAACCCAGCGTCCCGCCATCATCCTTGCGCCCAACAAGACGCTGGCCGCGCAGCTCTATGGTGAGTTCAAAGGCTTCTTCCCCGAAAACTCGGTCGAGTATTTCGTCAGCTACTATGACTACTACCAGCCCGAGGCCTATGTGCCGCGCAGCGACACCTACATAGAAAAAGAATCCCAGATCAACGAACAGATCGACCGGATGCGCCACTCGGCCACCCGCGCGTTGTTGGAGCGTGATGATGTGATCATCGTGGCGTCGGTGTCTTGTATCTACGGCATCGGCTCAGTCGAAACCTACGGGGCGATGACGCAAGACCTGAAAGTCGGCAGCGAATATGACCAGCGGCAGGTGATGGCAGATCTGGTGGCACAGCAATACCGCCGCAACGACCAGGCGTTTCAGCGTGGGTCCTTTCGGGTTCGCGGGGACAGCTTGGAGATCTGGCCTGCCCACCTTGAGGACCGTGCGTGGAAGCTGTCATTCTTCGGTGAAGAATTGGAACAAATCACCGAGTTTGATCCTCTGACCGGTGAGAAAACTGATACGATGGAGCAGATCCGGGTCTACGCAAACTCGCACTACGTGACGCCGAAGCCCACGATGCAGCAGGCGATCATCGGCATCAAAAAAGAGTTGCGCATCCGGCTGGACCAACTGGTCGGCGAAGGCAAATTGCTGGAAGCCCAGCGACTGGAACAGCGTACCAATTTCGATCTGGAAATGCTTGAGGCGACCGGCGTCTGCAACGGGATCGAGAACTACTCGCGCTATCTAACCGGCCGTGCGCCGGGCGAACCGCCCCCGACCCTGTTCGAATTCATCCCCGACAACGCCATCGTGTTTGCCGACGAATCTCACGTGTCTGTCCCGCAGATCGGCGGCATGTACCGGGGCGACTATCGTCGTAAATTCACACTGGCCGAACACGGGTTCCGCCTGCCGTCCTGCATGGACAACCGCCCCCTGAAGTTCGAAGAATGGGACGCCATGCGCCCACAATCCGTCTTTGTTTCAGCCACCCCGGCGGCGTGGGAGCTGGACCAATCGGGTGGCGTTTTCACCGAACAGGTCATCCGCCCTACCGGCCTGCTGGACCCCGAGGTCGAAATCCGCCCCGTTTCGATGCAAGTGGACGACCTGCTGGATGAGGTGCGCAAGGTGGCCGCCGATGGCTTCCGCACGTTGGTCACGACCCTGACCAAACGCATGGCCGAAGACCTGACCGAATACCTGCACGAACAGGGCATCAAGGTGCGCTACATGCACTCGGATATCGACACGATCGAACGGATCGAAATCCTGCGCGACCTGCGGCTGGGCGCGTTTGACGTGCTGGTCGGCATAAACCTGCTGCGCGAGGGGCTCGACATTCCCGAATGCGGGCTAGTCGCCATTCTGGACGCCGACAAAGAAGGGTTCCTGCGGTCCGAGACCTCTCTGGTCCAGACCATCGGCCGCGCCGCGCGGAATGCCGAGGGCCGGGTTATCATGTATGCCGACAAGATCACCGGTTCCATGGAACGCGCGTTGAACGAGACCAACCGCCGCCGCGCCAAGCAGATCGCCTATAACGAGGAACACGGGATCACCCCCGAGACGGTGAAAAAGAATGTCGAGGACGTTCTGGCCGGGTTGTATGAGGGCGACGTCGACATGAACCGCGTCACCGCCACCATCGACAAACCGATGCACGGCGCCAACCTTGAGGCCCATCTGGACGGGTTGCGCGAACAGATGCGCAAAGCCGCCGAGAACCTTGAATTCGAAGAGGCCGCCAATATTCGGGATGAGATCAAACGTCTGGAGGCGGTCGATCTGGCCGTCGCCGACGACCCCATGGCGCGCCAATGGGCGGTCGAGAAAGCATCCGAGGATGCGGTGAAATCGCGTGGTCGGTCAACGGCTGGACGTCCGGGGCAACGCGGTGGGAATGTGAAGCGACGGAAGCGTTAGACTGTTGGCGACGCAATACAAAGTTGCAGCACATGGCGTTGTTTGCTTCAGCCGCCTTGCCTAACCGCATTCCGTGGCTAGGTTCAAAGTATGCGAGCCGTTCTGATATCACTGATCCTTAGCACGCCTGCCTTTGCGTGGGATGCAACCGTTGGTCAAATTTGCACGCTTTCGCACGAGACTGACGCAGCGAAAATATTTCTCACCTACGACCCGTCTAAACCGCTTTATTCAATCACCGTGACCCAAACGAACTCTGTTTGGAAACAAGCCCCGTGGTTTGCAATGCGTTTTGAAGGCTCGTCACCGATCGAGATTTCTACATCGCACCATGTTCTTTCCAACGGCGCAACGTCTTTGACCGTCACGAATACAGGCTTCGGAAACGTGCTTGATGGGTTGGAGTACAACCAAATAGCCTACGCATTCACGCAGGATCATGTGGCCACATTCTCGCTGGTCGGCGCTGCTGACCCAGTGCGGGTTTTTCGCGAATGTGCGGGAGCTCAACTATCCTAAGTCATCCGGAACGCAACCATCCCTGACATAGATTTCACCGCGTTTTCACGGCAATGTGGACTAAGTGAGCAAATCTCAATCGGTTTGAACCCGAGCGAGTTTTTCTCGCTCACGTCAGCGTTCACCCCTTATCCCAATGGGCAATCACATCATACCCAACCGGTGTCGGCGGCCCTTCCATGAACTCGGCGAAATGGCCCCACAGTTCGGCCACTTTCGGGGCATTCGCGTTCGAGGTCGCCTCGCTCTCGACCACCGAAATCACATAGCCCGAGCCGTCTTCGTTCATCACATTGGTAAAGCTGTGCATGCCGGGCATGCTCATGATTTCTGACTTCAACGCGTTCATTTTCGCCGTCGCGGCCTCGCGCGTGCCTGGCTTCATTTTGAATTGAGTAATACGTGCAAACATGACTTTCCTCCCTCGTCTGGCGAAATTGCCGTAGGGCGCGATCAAAGAAATCTCGCCGCGCAGAAGGTAGCATGGCAGGCACAAATCTCGTATTGATACTTACGAATTCAGCACATTTTCAACTATGCGCCTTACCCGAGCATGCTGACTGACACTCCAAAGTTGCAACCCAGCGCATAGAACTGAGACGTTGCGGGGCTAGCGCGTAGGTTAAACGCCCAACTCCGCCCGTACCTTCTTGGTCAGCTTCGCCACCACCAGATCATAGGACGTCACGATATGCTCGCGCAGCGAGGCATCGCTCATCCCGCGTTCCTCATAGACCTGCAACCACTTCATCCCGCGTGAGGCCAGATAGGGCGCGGGGCGGATGCCGGGAACGTCGCTCAGGACCTCAAACGTCAGATCGGTGGCTTTAAAGGTGACGGCGTCGCGCCCTTCATGCCAGCCACAGATCGCAAACACCTTGCCGCCTACCTTCCACACATCCGCATTGCCCCATTGCACCACATGGGTTGTGGCTTTGAGGCTGGCGCAGAACGCGTTAAACGCATCTCGGGTCATCATCGCGGATTGAACTAGGGCCGCAGGAATTTGGCGCTGCCGACAGAGCGCTCGACCGGTTGCGCCAGTTGCGGGGCTTCGGCCGTGACCGGAACGGCAAGCTGCTGAGGCGTTTCGCAGGCAACACCATTCCCATCGGGGTCGTTACGCAAGTGATAGCCGAGCTCACCCGCATAATAGGGGCCGGGAATCACTTTCAACGCTGTCGGACATCCAGCCATGGCAATCAGATGCAGCACCGCCTCTTCCTGTTCGAAATCCGAGGTGCGCAAATAAACACTGAATCCAATCACGGCGGTTGTCACCGGCAGCATCAGGATCATCAGCAGGATACGTATCGGAGACAGCGCCCGCCTGCGCAGCGCCTCAGCCCGTCGGATGCGGGCCGGTGCATTCGGATCAGTAAGAAGTGGACGCCGCTCAGGCGCATGTGTTGACATAACAAAAGGCTAATACCGTTTTGTGGCAATATCGAGACCCGAGTTCCCGCCCTCACGTATGTGTGCGGAATTCCGCGTCGAATACGGTCGATTATTTCGTCCGGACGGATATGCCCGATCCGCGGCGCAGCTAGCGCACCACATGCACCGCGCAAGCGGCGTGCCTAACCACGTGGTTGGCGGTCGATCCCAGCAGCAGATCCTGCATCCCCGGTCGGTGCGAGGCCATGATGATCAGGTCGGGTTTATGTTCTTCGGACCAATCCAGAATGGTGCGCCCGGAATGCCCTTCGACAACCACACCTTTGGCATTGGGAAGTTTGGCGGCCAAGCTGTCCAATTCGGTTTGCAGAGCCTTGCGGGCTTCGCGCAGATATTCGGGCGGCATATAGGAAATCGCGTAGTTCGGGATATGCTCGACCACATGCAGCAGCGTGACCTGTGCATCCGGGGTTGCCAACACCTTGGCCAGTTTCAGCGGGCCGGAAATATCCCGCTCGGCATCAAAGGAAATCGGGACCAGAATATTGTGATACATGACGCGCACCTCCGTTCATTTCGCGGTCAGGATGCGCCAATTCGCAAGGCACGGCTTTGATTTAGGTCACGATCCGCTAAAAGTTTCGGCAACATCATACATCACCGGTTCAAAGCTTTTGCACAGCTCGTTGATCTTGCGATTCCGGTCGCGCATTTCCGGGGTGCGCAGCATCGCCAGAAAATCCTCGCGCCGTTCCCATTGCGAGTAATTGGCGATCCGCGTCTGAGCGTCATTGACATGCAGCCCCGCCGCCACAAAGCCGGGCTGCTTCGAGATGAAATCGGCATAGGCGTCAGTCAGCGCCTCAAGCAGGTCTTGACAGGTACCGGGCGTCATCTCGAAGGTCGTGATCACGGTTTGGACGCTGGTGTTCTTGGCAATGTTCGGCATCTGGAATCTCCTGTTATTGAGCCCAGCCTAGCATAGGATTTCCAAAGGTCCCGCCTTTGTTGGCGAATTCAGCACTTTGCCACGGCTGCTGGAATTCGTCATTTCACTAACGATCCGTTAACCATGCTGACCGATGCTGCGCCCATGTACCGGGCTCTTTACCTTTTGTTCATTATCCTGTTGGCCTCGCCTGCGTGGTCGGGCGCATGGTTGCGCGGCAAGGATTCCGCTTTTTCGGCGGCGTCGGTGACGGTGTTCAAGGAACCCGACCAGGGGTATGACTATGCATCCGCGCTTTATGCCGAATGGGGTGCTCGGGACAATCTGACAATTGGGTTCGATTTTGAAGAGAACCGAGACCTCTACGGTCATGCGACCGTCTTTGCCCGCATCCCGGTTGCCGATTTGCAGCAAAAGGGGCGGTTTGCCGCAGAGTTCGGGGTTGGTGTGCATCACCGCTATCGTGGAGCATGGGCGCTGTACAAGGCAACCCTGTCCTATGGAAAGGGGTACTCGACCGGATGGGGCAATGGCTGGGTGGCCCTGGATGCATCATTGGAATACCGCACCCACGACGCGCTCTATCGCAAACTGGACCTGACAACGGGCCTGAATTCAGCGCGGCTGATCAACCCTTTGCTTCAGGTCGAGACCGCTTATCGCAGCGGAAGCTCTCTGTTCTGGCGGGTCCGGCCGTCGGCCATGATCCGGTGGCAGGACAGCCCGACAACCTGGGTTCTGGGGCTGGAGCGGAAAGATGCCCGCAATGACACGGGCATCAAACTGGCAATCTGGTCCGAGTTCTGACGCCGCCGCTCAGCGCTCCATTCGGATGATGGTCGAGACTGATCCGCGCAAGGATTGCGCCCAGCGCAGGTTAATAACGTCCTTCCCGCTGCCCTGTTCCAGCTCCACATAAGGTGTGTCGTGGATAGTCCCGCCAAAAGCGTTCTTCAATGGACCCAACACCGTAACCGCGTCACACCCACGGGCTTTTCCGCCAAATGGAAGACGCGCTTGCGACCCAATACTCCAGACCGACGAATTCGAGCTTTGCGCGTGAACCAGACGCAGCGGGTTTTCAACCTTGGCCGAGATGCCATGAAACGTGTTGTCCCTGAAACTCACGTTCAGATGCGCGAAATGGTTGAAATCCGCGAAAGTCGTATCCACCCGCTCGGCCCGGTCGATCGCGCCGTTGACGGAGCGAAATTTGTTCCCAGCAACAACGACACCATTCAGGAAATGGCCAGGCCCGTGCGGCCGAATGACAATATTGCTGAACCAGGGTGCGACCTCGTTACAGTAGAATATATTGTCGGTTATGGTCATCGCGCTGAACGAAAATCCCGCCGTGTATGCCGGATTGGCGTCCCGCTCATTAGTCCACTGCAAGAAGCAATTATCGACATAGTTCTCGGAAATGGTCGAGCTGTTATAGGTCCCGATCATAACCAACCCGGCGCTGCGCACGCCCTGAGCAATGCTGTCGCCCTGGAAGAAGTGGTTGCCCAGCACCAGGTTGTTCGTCCCACCCAGAACGGCAAAATGCAGGAACCTGACAGCACGATTGTGGCGCAGTTTGATATCATTCGCTGTCGCGTTCAGGGCGATGGATCTGCGATCCGAGACGTTGAAAGACTCCTCAGCCGACAGGAACTGGCAATTGTCGATCAACATCCCCTGACAGCCGGTACCGATTGAAGTAATCCCGCGATCCTTCGGACGGCTGACAAAGCAGTTGGTAATCGCAAATGTACTGCCAGACGGTGCCAGACGGATGCCGCTGCATCGCCCGTTGCACTGAAACTCGATCTCTTCCATGCCAAATTTGCGCAGGGTGCTGAAACCCATGAAATCCAGCAGGTACTTGAACGAAAAAAACGAGAACGACTGCGTGCCCGCCGCATCATAAATCGGGGCGTTCAGAGTGATTTCGCCCGCACCAACATTCTTGGACCGCACGTAAATCTCGCGCCCGACACCATTGCCCCCTACCAAGGACCCAACCGGAATATTCGCAACATTGGCGACATTGGTCAGCCGAGTCGGATCGGATGGGTTGTAGGTTGCGACCGAAGTGAAGGTCTCGGTATCCCAGGCTGCATTGTCTTTGACATCGAACTGGCCATTGCGAATGACGCGACGGGTGGAGAAACCACTCTGCCGGTTCGGAACGGCTGCGGCCATGTCAATCGGGCCGTTTACCGATATCTTGCGTCCACCCATGTCCAGGGATTCATGGTCCGCATTGTTCAACAGCGCCTGAAATGCCTTTTTAAATGCCAACTCCTCATCCCCGAACGCAGTGATATAAGCTGGCAGGTCGAAATTCTTGGTCAACAGCAGCATCTTATCGTCAGGCATCGTGACGGTGCCCTCAAACTCGATCTCGGACGCGATGGTGGTATTTTCAGTCAGCAGGTAAGTGCCTTCAGACACAAAAACCCGGCGTCCACCCGCAGCCTGGTCCGCCGCGACAAAGGCGGACGTGTCATCTGCAACCCCATCACCGACCGCGCCAAAATCGCGTACATCCACAAGGCTAATCATGTCGCGCAGAAAAACACCGGTCACATCCGTGATCTCGATATCATCCACCCGCACGATCGAGCCATTCGCTCCGATCAGATCAAGTCCGAAATGGCCATAAATCGCGGTCACGCCCCAGGGCATATCCACGCCGGTGCGCTGCCCCGCCCCGACAATCGCGGTGATTTCATGGACGGCGCCATAGCCCGACAGTTGGGTTGCGGGGCCTTGCTCGATCACCCCATCCAAATGTGTCTCACCCGCGCCACCAGCCCAGGCCGCGATCCGAACCTCGGGCAAAGGCCCGCTGATTGCCTTCACCCGCGCCTTGATCTGAAGATAGCACCCCGGCTGCAACGGGGTCTGCCCCATATAACGCAGCTTTTGCGTGGCGCTGACTTTGAGGATTTCAAGGCAGCCGCCGAAATCCGCATCCGCCGGAACAAAAGCGCCGGTGCCCGAGCCTTCATAGGTCGGCGAGCCGGGCGTTCCGTCGCCGCTGGACCACACGTTCAGGCCGTTTGCAAAAGCAGGCGGCATGAACACGATGCCGTCGGTGATTGCCTTATTCATAGAAATCCCTTTCCCAATCGCACCCATCAGCGCGCATTAACCCAGGGCTCGGGGCCACCCCGAGCGCAAAAACCTGAGTACAGAAAGGGTGTTAATCGCTACTCATGTCACCGTGACGGTGGTGTTGCGTCACGCCGCGGGGTCCGAGTTGCCCAGCAACTGCACGCCATTGATCTTCCAGCCATTTTCTAACTGAATCATCTGATAATCCAGAATATGAGTTTGTCCGGCACCATCAACGATCAGAACCTTTTGCCACAGCGCGCCCGCGATCTCGCGCAGTTCCAGAAACCGAATATCAGAGGGTCGCCAGACCATAGGATAGCCGTTGCGCACCATGTTCCCGAAATTCTCGGGAGTGCGGAAAATGCTCTGGATGTTGGGGCTTGCATAGGTAAAGGCGGTGGCGAAATCATCCGCTTTGAACGCCTGTATCTGCGCCGCGATATTGGCTTCGATCTCGGTGCTTTGGGCAAATGCACCCGTGGCCAAACCGGCACTCAACGAAAGGGCAAGCAAGATACGACGCATGGGGCTACCTCCTTTGGCAAGGGTAGCCCCACATCATGTCAGGTCAAATCAGGCCAGCTCTCCGGTCAAAGCCTTGTCGATCAGCGCAATCGTTTCGGGCACACCGTAAAGGGCAATAAACCCACCAAAGCGCGGCCCTTGCGAGGCCCCTAGCAGCACCTCGTAGAGCGCTGTGAACCACCCGCGCATCGGGTCGAATCGCTCGCGCCCGATGGAATAGACCACCGATTGCAGCGCCTCGTCCTCAAGCGGACCATCATAGGCTTGCAACGCGACCTTCAACGCTTCCAGCGCCTCACGTTCCTTATCGGTAGGTGCGCGGTGCTGTCGGGTGGGTTTGACGAAATCGTTGAAGTAACGCACCGCAAAGCCCGCCGCCTGATCCAGATCGGGATGCGTTTCTGCGGTCGCCTCGGGCGCATAGCGGCGGATGAAACCCCACAGCGCTTCTTTGTCCTCGGCACCAGACACTGATGCAAGGTTCAGTAGCATCGCAAACGGCACCATAAGCGTGGATGCAGGCACGTCACCGCCATGGATATGCCAGACCGGGTTGTTCAACTGCGCCTTCAATTCCTGCCCCGGATAGGCGCGCAGTTGCTGGTGATACTCATCCACCGCCTTGGGAATGACGTCAAAGTAAAGACGCTTGGCCGTTTTGGGCTTTTGAAACATGAAATACGACAGGCTTTCCGGCGCGGCATAGGTCAGCCACTCTTCCATCGACAAGCCATTGCCCTTGGACTTCGAGATCTTCTGCCCTTGCTCATCATTGAACAGCTCATAGCTGAGCGCTTCGGGCGGCTGTTTGCCCAGCGCTCGGCAAATTTTCGACGACTGCGTGACTGAATCGATCAGGTCTTTACCCGACATCTCATAATCCACGCCCAGCGCGGCCCAACGCATGGCCCAGTCGGGCTTCCACTGCATCTTGACGTTGCCTCCCGTGACCGGGATTTCGACCTTTTCGCCATCAGGCTCCTGATAAACAATCGTGCCTTTGGCTACGTTACGTTCCAGCGTCGGCACTTGCAGCACGTGGCCGGTTTTCGGGCTGATCGGCAAGAAGCATGAATAGGTCTCGCGTCGCTCGGGCCCGAGGGTCGGCAGCATGATTTCTTGTATCTTGTCGAAGCGCTCCAGCGCGATCAGCAGCGCCTCATCAAACTTGCCGCTGGTGTAGTAATCGGTGGCCGAGGCAAATTCATACTCGAACCCAAAACTATCCAGAAAATCGCACAGCATCGCGTTGTTGTGCTGCGCGAACCCTTCATGCGTGCCAAATGGGTCGCGCACTTTGGTGAGCGGCAGATGCAGGTCTTCTTTCAGCTCGTCCTGCATCGGCACATTGGTCGGAACCTTGCGAAAGCCGTCCATATCATCCGAAAAGCAGATCAGCTTGGTCGGAATATCGCTGATCTGTTCAAACGCATGCCGTACCATCGAGGTCCGCGCGACCTCGCCAAAGGTACCGATATGCGGCAGGCCCGACGGGCCATAGCCGGTCTGGAACAGCACATACCCCTTTTCCGGCGCACCTTGTCTGTAGCGTTTGAGGACCCGGCGCGCCTCTTCGAAAGGCCAAGCCTTGGACGACATCGCGGTTTCACGCAGTTCAGACATTTTTTAGGTGCTCCATCGGGAAATACAGCGCCGGACGCCCCATGCGACCCGTCCGGCCCCTCCTATTGTGCCGGTGCAGCATGTGTCAATAAAGCGCGCTGTTTTTCTGAGCGGATACCCCGGTTGCGGTTTATTCGGCTGCCGTCACTTTCGGCGGGAACTTGTTCGGCAGCAAACCCATTCGCTGCGCCTGATGCACATCGGCCAGCAGATCCCGATCGGCAGCGGCAAACAGCTCTTCGGGATCGTCCAGCACGAAATATCCCATCTGATGCATGTCGATCCGATACGGCGTTCGCAAGATCGTCATGACATCGAACGGGTCCCGATCGGGTATGTCACTTTCCACGGCATAAACCAGCTCTGTAGGTGAAGACGCCAGCCCCGAGCCCAGCGCCTTGATCTGCCCATCCTGACGGCGCAATCCGAATTCAATCGAAAACCAATATAGCCGGATCAACCAAGCATAGTCTTTGTCCCCCGCCTCAACCCCAGCGTTGCCGATCGCATAGCTGAAAGCGGCAAAACGTGGGTCGCTCAGTAGGGGCGTGTGGCCAAAGATTTCGTGAAAGATATCGGGTTCTTCAATATAGTCGAAATCCTCGCGTGAACGGATGAACGATGCAGCAGGAAAAACCCGATCCGCGAGCATGCCAAAAAAGGTCTTGAACCCGATCAGCGCCGGAACCGGTTGAACCCGCCACCCGGTCAGGTCCAGAAGACGCTCGGATATATCCGCGCAGGACGGCACGCGGGTCTTGGGCATCTCCAACCGATTCAACCCGTCCAGATATTCATGCGCCATGTAGCGCTGCACATTTTTCTGCTGGGCTGCATAAAGGTCCGCCCAAACCGCATCCTCTTCGGCGGTATAGACAATATGGCCGCGCGCGTCGGCCTGCTTGGCCACGTATTTGGTGGATTTGGGCATGGAACGTCCTCCTTGATAGAATTTTAGCCCTTACTCGTGGTAAATTTGACTTAATGGCGTGAGGAATTGCTGGAGTTTTGACCCAAACATTTCAATAATGCGCCAATCATGACCCAAATCCTTCAACCCGCTGACATCGCTATCCTGCAAGAGCTTCAGTCAGACGGACGCCTGTCCATGCAGGAGCTTGCCGACCGGACCGGGCTTTCGGCCTCGCAATGCTGGCGGCGCGTGCGAGATCTTGAGGCATCGGGCATCCTCGCAGGCTATGCCGCGCGCGTGCCCGCAAAATCGGTGGGGCTGAATGCGATCGCCTACGTTCACATCGCGTTGAAAGACCACCAAGAGGACAGCATCGCGTCCTTCCTGCGCCTGGTTGAGACCGAAGCCCAGATCGTCGAATGCGCCTCGATCACCGGGGATCACGATTTCATCTTGAAGGTCTACGCGCGCACCCCCGAGGACCTTGAACATTTCATCATGCAACGCCTGTTGAAATCCGGCCTTGTCCGCGACACACGCAGCAATTTCGTACTGCGCCAGACCAAAACGCGTGGGCCGTTGCCCATCCTGTGACGCTTTGGCCGCCGAAATCCGTTGAACCCGATCCCGGTCCCTCCTATCGTGCGCGTTCAGAACAGCTCTATCAGGACCACGCCATGACCGATCAAGTGCCTCACCCGATGTCTCCGCAGGATTGCCTTGTTGCGATCATGGTGGCGATCTCAGCATCGGACGAAACCATTCGCACGGCTGAACTGGTCAAAATCGAAGCGGCTGTGAACATGCTGCCGGTCTTTGCCGAGTATGACATCGACCGCACCCGCCGCGTCTCGCAGATCGTGTTCGACCTGTTCGAACAAGAAGACGGGCTGGATGCGTTGTTTGGTCTGATCCGGGAAAACCTGCCCGAGCGGCTGAACGAAACCGCCTATGCCCTGGCTTGCGACGTGGCCGCGGCGGACGGATCCCTGGCCGAGACCGAACTGCGCCTGCTGGAAGAAATCCGTTACGAGTTGAACGTCGACCGCCTGCACGCCGCTGCAATTGAACGCGGCGCACGGGCACGTCACACCACCTGATCCTAGCTGCCGCTCAGCGTTCCCCAACGTGCGATCAAAGCGCGCTGCAACCTGCGCGACCGCGCGTTCCAACTGCGTGCGCCCGCCGGGCGCTCCCGGTTCGCACGCGGGATCGTGGCCCGGTGGTCGACATCTGCTGTGAAGATAGCAAAGGCCAACTCGGACCCGTCCGGCGTGGTGATGAATCCTCCCAAACCCGAGACGAAATTCAACGTCCCTGTCTTGGCGTCCACCTTGATCGGGTGGTCTTTGACGGGTCTTCCCTGACTGTCCAACAACCTGAAATTCTTCAATAAAGGCCGCAGCGCTCCGGCTTTCTGCGCTGCGATCAACGCCTTGACCAGATCACCCGGCGCGACCCGAGACGCATCCCCCAGCCCCGAATGATCAACCATCTCAATGCCGTTGACCCCATATGCCTCGGCGGCCCAGCGATTCATTTCGTCGGCCGAGTCTTGCAGGGTGTGCAGATCGGCACCACGCGCCTTGGACGCCGTCATGCCCACCAATTCCGCCGTCACATTGGTCGAATATTTCAGCATTCCCCGCAAAATATTGTCCAGCGTGTCACTATAATGCGTGACCAGCAAACTGCCCTGTGGCGCTTGGTTCGCGACCTGCACGCGGTCTAGCACAATCCCGTTCGACCGCGCCAATGTCCGAAACACATCCCCGGCGTAGAGCGCCGGTTTGCGTACCGGCAACCACCGGGCGCCACCTTTGCCCAGCGCCCCGCGGGCAACGGTCCAGCGATCTTGCCGCGCGCTTGGCTCATAGGTGTAGATCGGGACTTTCCTGCTTTCGACCCGCATAGTTGCCACATCTACAGCCGGCTTGTAGCGCGCGCTTCGGGCATCCATCGTCACGGTATAATCCGTGCCCTCGCGCTTCCATTCAAAGTGAACCCGGTTGAAGTTCAACGCAATCCCGCTCAGCGCCGGGCTGTATCCCAGATGATCCGGCTGACCGGCGTCAATGCTGAACACATAGGGCAACGCCCCGTCATAGACCTTGAACGCACCGCGCACCTCGGTGATCCCGGCCTCTCGCAAATTGGCCGCCATTGTGGCCAGCGCATCCGTATCCAGCAGCGGGTCACCGCCGCCGACCAGAATAAGATCTCCGTTCAGAATGCCATTCTCGACCGGCCCATTCGCGATCAGTTTGGTTTCAAAGCGATAGTCTGACCCCAGTACGTCCAGCGCATAAAGCGCGGTCAGAGCTTTCGCCACACTGGCCGGAGGCAACCCGAGATCTCCGCCCACCGCCTCTAACTCGACACCGGTCTTGACGTCGGCCACGGCAAAAGCCACTTCGCCCCGCAGCCCGGCCGATTGGATCAGCCGTTCGGCCCCGTTTTTCTGTGGTCCACGGATCTGAGGCCGCAACGAAACCAAGGGCGCATTCGCCAGCGCAATGCCGGGGGCCACAATCGCCCCAAGGCTTGCAAGAAAACCACGTCGTGAAAAACGATCAGCCATGGGTCAATAAAATCCCAGAGGGTTCAGGCAAACAACCAGTCAAAAAGGATTATGTGCGCACGAAGGTTATTCCGGCAACACCCCATTTGCCCAGATGCCGCGATTGCGAAGATCAGTTGAACTGACGTCAACCATCGGCATGTTGACGAAACACCATGCCGGGGCCTCGGCCCGCCCCAGCAAATGCCGCGCCTGCCCGTCGATCCTGTAGCTGGAATAGACCCGTGCCGCCGGTGACATTCGGGCCGAGATGCGATCTCCCGGCCGCGCGACCACGCCCACCGGGATGCTGTCCATGATCAACCGCCAGTCTTTCCAGCGATGAAACTGCGCCAGATTGTCAGCCCCCATGAGCCACACGAACCTGACCCTCGGGTATAACCTGCGCAGCGCCGCCAACGTATCCGCGGTCGCGCGCGTCCCCGTCAGAGCTTCGATATCCGTCACCTCGACCCCGGGATGCTGCATCACATCCCGCGCCGCCTGCACCCGCTGGGACATGGGTGCAGGCCCGCGCTCCTTCAACGGATTTCCCGGAGATACGAGCCACCACACGCGATCCAACCCAAAGGCCTTCATCGCCTCACGCGTGACATGCACATGGCCCTGATGCGGCGGATCAAATGATCCCCCGAACAGCCCAATCACCTGACCGGGCCGCGCATATGGTATCGCGTAACGCTCCATACCCTGCTGATGTTCAGAACTGGGACGGCTTGTCAATCAACCGGCTGCACGACATCACCCAACCTAACCCATCCGGGTTTGACGACCTCAGCGCACCACCCCCCATGGCCGCGCACGGCGGAATAGCCACCTTTACCAAACGCTTCCTCCATCCGGCTGCACGGCGCACAGATCACGGTAAAACGCAAAATCGCCTCGCCCACCTGCACCTCACGTCCTTTGAGCGCAGCCAGATTGATTCCCGACACGACCACGTTGCGCCGTAAGACTTCAGGCGTAACAGGTCCCTGCCCCAGATAAGAGCCAATCGCCGCCAGATGTTCTTGTTGGATCAAAGTCACCGCTCGCTTGCCCGCACGGGCGCGGTCTCCGTCCAAACCATCGGCGGAGATCATAACGGCATCGACCGGTTGAACCTCGGCCCTGCGATCAGGTCGCAGACCAATCCATTCTAGCCGACCCGGCTTGGCCCATCCTGCAATCAGTGCCGCCAAATCCGCCATGCTTCCCCCTTTGCTACAATCGGACAACTACCGCCGCACATCCGAATGCAAAATTCACAAAACCACCAGCTTGCCCCGCCCGCCCCGCTTGGATATCAAGCGGATCAACCCAATTTCCCCGACCCAGAGGACGCGACATGGCCGCCTATCAATATGTCTACCACATGCAGGGTGTCTCAAAGACCTATCCCGGTGGCAAGAAGTGCTTTGAAAACATCCACCTGAGCTTTCTGCCCGGCGTGAAAATCGGTGTTGTCGGCGTCAACGGCGCGGGTAAGTCGACGCTGATGAAGATCATGGCCGGCCTCGACAAGGATTTCACCGGCGAGGCCTGGGCGGCCGAAGGTGCCAAAGTCGGTTACCTTCCGCAGGAACCAAAGCTGGACGAAACCCTGACCGTGCGCGAAAACGTCATGCTGGGCGTGGCGGAAAAGAAGGCGATCCTCGACCGCTATAATGAACTGGCCATGAACTACTCGGACGAAACTGCCGAGGAAATGGCCAAGCTTCAGGACGAAATCGACAGCCAGAACCTCTGGGATCTGGACAGCCAGATCGACGTCTCGATGGAGGCGCTGCGCTGCCCGCCGGACGATGCCAACATCGCCAACCTTTCGGGGGGTGAGAAACGCCGCGTTGCGCTGTGCAAGCTGCTGCTGGAAGCGCCCGACATGCTGCTGCTGGACGAACCAACCAACCACCTGGACGCCGAGACCATCGCCTGGCTGCAACAGCACCTGATCGACTACAAGGGCACCATCCTGATCGTCACCCACGACCGCTATTTCCTGGATGACATTACGGGATGGATCCTCGAACTCGACCGTGGTCGTGGCATTCCCTACGAGGGTAACTACTCCGCATGGCTGGAACAAAAAGCCAAACGGCTGGAGCAGGAGGCCCGCGAGGACAAATCCAAGCAGAAGACCCTGCAACGCGAGCTGGAATGGATGCGTCAGGGCCAAAAGGCCCGTCAGGCCAAATCCAAAGCCCGGATCAACGCCTATAACGAACTGGCCGAACAGTCCGAGCGCGAAAAACTGACCCGCGCCCAAATCGTCATCCCCAACGGTCAGCGCCTTGGCGGCAAGGTGATCGAGGTCGAGGGCCTGTCGAAACACATGGGCGACAAGCAACTGATCGAAGGGCTGGACTTCGCCCTGCCCCCCGGCGGTATCGTCGGCGTCATCGGCCCCAACGGTGCAGGTAAATCGACGCTCTTCAAGATGCTCACCGGTCAGGAACAGCCCGACAGCGGCACCATCACGCTGGGTGATACGGTCGAGCTGTCCTATGTCGACCAGTCCCGCGACGACCTTGCCGACAACGACACTGTGTGGGAGGCGATCACCGGCGGGGCCGAGATCATCCAGCTGGGCGATGCTCAGGTCAATTCCCGCGCCTATTGCTCGTCCTTCAACTTCAAGGGCGGTGACCAGCAGAAGAAGGTCTCGCTGCTATCCGGTGGTGAGCGCAACCGCGTCCACATGGCGCGTCTGCTGAAAGAGGGCGGCAACGTCCTGCTGCTCGACGAACCAACCAACGACCTCGACGTCGAAACCTTGCGCGCGCTGGAAGACGCTTTGGTCGATTTCGCCGGCTGCGCCGTTGTGATTTCGCACGACCGCTTTTTCCTCGACCGCATCTGCACGCATATTCTGGCCTTCGAAGGCGACGCCCATGTGGAGTGGTTTGAGGGCAACTTCGAGGATTACGAAGAGGACAAAAAGCGCCGTCTGGGACCGGACGCGCTGGAGCCTAAGCGCTTGAAGCATAAGAAGTTTGCCCGGTGAGAACCCGAACTTTCAAACGTGTGTTCCAATCGCTGTTGCAGGCGATTGGACGCATTGCACCGTTTGGAAAGACATCGGACCGCGACCATTGCGTCATAGTCGCAAGCAACGGTCGATCCGGAAGTACCGTGACTTATCTTGCTCTTAGCAAGGCACTTAGAAAAAGAAACCCTTCAGCGTCAGAACGCTCGGCCTTCGTTGCTCGTCTCAGGGACGCCGAATTCAAAGCGCCGTTCGTTTACAAAACCCATGATTTCCCGCAGGCGTTGTTGAAGTGGCCAGCCGATACCAGAGTGATCTTTTGCTTCGGTTCCACCAAAGATTCGGCCTTTTCTGTCTATTCGGCAAAAGAACGGTATGGGGAAGAATGGATCCGGCAGCATTTTTATCACCTTCATGCGACTGGCGAATACTGCGATCTGTTTCAGCGGGATATTCTGCAACAAGCCAAGCAGATAAAAGAATGGGCCGTATTTGATGACGTCCCCGTTTTATGTGTTCACTATGATGCGATATGGGATCATCAAAGCGACATATCGGAATTTACCGGCCTGAAAATGAAGCTTCCGAAACGTGAACAGCGTGCGCCCAAAGAGATTCCTGCTGAACTCAGGTCGGCGGCAAGCCATGTTTACGATTCGATTGATGAAATTGTCGAAGAACTGCCAAGGTGTTTTATAGCATCACCCAAATACGCTGATATTGTCGCCAAGCTTCCGGTTTAGATGCAAAGCGGAAGGCCAGCGCAAACCCGCTAGCTCGGGCGATCGATGACGCCCCTATTCGCTTGCTTTTGAAAGTTCCGAGTAAGAACCTGCTAAGGTTTAAAGGTATTTGTTGGGAAGGGTAGGCAAGTGACGCGTGAAACAGGGGTCTGGCATAGCCAGGTTATGCTCGACTCAACGTTGATTAAACCGTTCACATCAGATCAGGTATTGAACGAATTGTCGGCAGCTTGAGTAGTCGGCAAGAAGAACTTAGAGGGTTTTGTTCAATCTCCCGACGTGTTCCCAGATGCGATTTTTGGGAAGTACCCGAACCAAAAGCTGAAAGCGCAACCCGATATTTTCTTCGGGCCATATGGCTTGGTTGTGTCCCGCGCGGTTGTTGGTGTTCTTCGGGAAGCGGACCTTGGGAAGACGCAGCTTTACCCATTGAAACTATGCCAGCACGATCGTGTGACTCCAGTTGAGGGGGAGTATTTCACTCTGGCATTGGGAGAGCAGAAAACAGCACTTGTTCCGAAGCAGTCGAAAGGAATCGAACTCTTAGGGAACACACCTGAAATCTGGATGAACTTGGGAGGTAAACCGGATGATTTCGATTTCGTTGTGTCGGGTGACGCTTTGGACGGGTCGGATTTGTGGATGATCCCCTCTTGCACCGAAGCCTTTTCCTCAGCGACCGTCTTGTCAAAGCGCTGAGGGCCGCAAAGCTCACACGCCGCTTCGGCCTGAGCAAATGCAAGGTTATCCCAGCCTAGACCATTATAGCGACAAGACTGGCGTCTCGGGTCGAGAATAAGACAACAGCGCCTGCAATGCAGACGTTTTCCGGTGTGTTTCGGGATTTGAAAGTCAAGATTTCCACGCAAACGTTCTATGCTTCAACCGCATGGGCCTGAACGCGCCCGATCCCAGACGGTGCTTTTTGACCTTTTCGCAATCCTGAAGTTGCCCTCGAACCATTCCCGTCGCGGTTTGTACCAATTGCGGTACACAAGGACGATCACCCTTGCCACATCCCCACACCAATGCCATATCCAAAGGGCTAACGTTTTTCTATTTCGACCTACTGTCTCCTTTTTCGGCGCTCAGTCATTCGATCCAGACTACGACGCCAGGCTGCCGCAAATCCGTGGGCAGCAACAAACAGGAGAATACGGATATGCCCGCAGGCACCGTTAAATGGTTCAACACCACCAAAGGCTACGGCTTCATCGCACCCGAAGATGGCGGCAAAGACATCTTCGTTCATATCTCGGCTGTCGAACGCTCGGGCCTGACCGGTCTGGCAGACAACCAGAAAGTCACCTACGAGCTGCGCTCGGGTCGTGACGGTCGCGAAAGCGCCGACAATATCGAGCTGGCGTAAGCCGGTCCAAGGGCAGGGGTATCCCCTGCCCTTTTGCCAAGCTGCGCTGCGTTTTCAGCGCAACATCACATTTCAGTTACTCTTCGCCTCCGCTTGACCGGATCAGCTATCATCCCGACACTATGGTGATGATTTTCCTGTTGTATTGAAGAGACCCGATATGTTCACACGCCGCACGTTCCTGACGGCCGCCGCCGCGACAAGCCTTGTTCCGCAAGCGGCGTCTGCCAAGACGAAGACAGCCGAATACGACCCCACGCCGCAATATGTGCGGATCAAGAAAGAATTCCTGCCGGGGCAGTTACTGGTCGTTCCCCGCTCATTCTACCTGTATTTCGTGACCGAGCCGCGCAAGGCTGTCCGCTATGGCTGCGGGGTTGGTCGGGCCGGGCTGGAATTCACCGGCACCGCCACGATCGACGTCAAGAAAGAGTGGCCCACCTGGCGCCCAACGGACGAGATGATCGAGCGCGAGCCCATCACCTATGCCCGCTTCAAGGATAACGACTATGTCCAGCCGGGCGGAGGCGACAATCCATTGGGCGCCCGCGCGCTGTATTTGTTCCAAAACGGCGTAGACACTTATTTCCGCATTCACGGCACGACGCAGCCCAGCACCATCGGAACCGCCGCCTCGAATGGCTGCATTCGAATGTTGAACGCCCATGTCATCGACCTGTACGCGCGGGTGCCGATAGGAACCGTCGTGACTGTGATCTGATTAGTCCGACGCTGCTTGGACCAGTTCCACCACATAGGGGCCGATTTCGGCGACGATCAAAGCCACGCCCTGGACGTTGGGGTGGATGCCATCGGGTTGCATGTAGGTGCGGGCTGCATCGGGATCGCCGTCTCGGGTCAGGCCGGCGAAAAAACTGGGTGCATAGCCGGATTGGTACCCAGCGGCCAGTTCGGGATAGATTGCATCGAAGGCCGCTTTGTAGTCGGGCCCGTAATTTCCCGGTGCCTGCATCCCAACCAACAACACATCCACCTCTGACGCACGCGCGGCTTGCATGATTTGCTCAAGATTGGCCCGCGACACAGCCGGATCGATCCCACGTAACAAGTCGTTCCCGCCCAAAGCCACGATCATGCCATCCACATCCGGCGTCAGCGTCCAGTGAACCCGCGCCGCGCCGCCGGCGGTGGTATCCCCTGAAACTCCGGCATTGATCAGGCGCACATCCACGCCCTGATCCTGTAACCAACGTTCCAGCTGAGGCACAAACCCGTCCTGGGCGGGCAGCCCGTAACCCTGTGTCAGCGAATCCCCCAATGCAGCAATCACGACCTGTTCGGCTGTGGCTGCAAAGCCGCAAACCATAAACAGGCCAGACACCAAAGCCTTGCGCAATATCCGAACCGCTCCATATCCCAAAAGAACGCCTCCGTGTGGATTGACCTATGACGACACCTGTTCTTTCTCTCCAAGATGCGGCTTTGTCGCTGAATGGCAATGCCGGACGGGTGGAAATCCTGCACGGCATAACTCTATCGGTTCAAAAGGGCGAGACTTTGGGCCTTGTTGGCCCGTCTGGGTCCGGCAAATCTTCATTGTTGATGCTGATGGGCGGGTTAGAGCGTGCGACTGGCGGCAAGATCGAAGCGATGGGGCGGGAACTGACTGATTTGGACGAAGACAACCTCGCCCGGTTTCGACGCGATGCGATGGGCGTCGTGTTCCAGAACTTCCACCTGATCCCCACGATGACAGCGCTTGAGAATGTCGCCACGCCGCTGGAATTGGCTGGGTACCGGGACGCGTTTGACCGGGCTGAACGTGAACTGGATGCGGTCGGCCTATCGCATCGGCGCGATCACTATCCTGCGCAGCTTTCGGGGGGTGAGCAGCAGCGCGTGGCACTTGCGCGTGCATCGGCTCCGCGCCCGCAGATCCTGCTGGCAGATGAGCCAACGGGGAATTTGGATGAAACCAACGGGGCCGCGATTGTTGATCTGCTGTTCGACCTGCGTGACCGTCACGGCGCAACTTTGGTTCTGGTCACGCACAGTCACAGCCTTGCGCGCAGATGCGACCGGGTTGTCCGCTTGCGCGATGGGCGCATTGCAGAAGATATCCAGCAAGAGGCCGCGGAATGAGCCTGCGCCTCGCCGGACGTCTGGCGCGGCGCGAACTGCGCGGAGGGCTGCGTGGCTTCCGTGTCTTTCTGGCCTGCCTCGCGCTTGGTGTTGCCGCCATCGCCGCTGTCGGGTCCGTGCGCCAGGCCATCCAGACCGGACTAGCGCAGGAGGGCGCCGCATTGCTGGGTGGCGACGCCCAATTGGAATTTACCTATCGCTTTGCCACCGAAACCGAGCGTAACTGGATGGGCCAAGTGGCCTCTGCCGTCTCAGAAGTCGTCGATTTCCGATCAATGGCCGTCGCGCGGCAAGGCGAAACCCCTGAGCGTGCGTTGACGCAGGTCAAGGCCGTGGACGTGGCCTATCCTCTGGTGGGAACGCCGGTGCTGGACCCCGATATACCCCTGCCCTCCGCACTTGACGGGGCTGACGATCTGCCCGGGGCCGTCATGGACCCTTCACTGATCGACCGGCTGGGTCTGTCTGTCGGCGATCGATTTTCTCTGGGCACGCAAGAGTTTCTGCTGACCGCCGCGCTGATCCATGAACCGGATGGGGCTGCGGATGGATTCGGTCTGGGTCCGCGTACTCTGGTACGCACGCAGGATTTGCAAGCGTCTGGCCTGCTGGCACCGGGCACCCTGTATTCGACCAAATACCGGCTGGATCTACCGCTATCGGCAGACCTTGCAGAACTTGCATTGCAGGCAAACACAACGTTCGACGGAACTGGAATGCGCTGGACGGACGCCCGAAACGGCGCGCCGGGGATCGCCGAATTCGTCTCCCGTCTCAGTGCCTTTCTGGTACTGGTCGGGCTTTCGGGTCTGGCCGTGGGCGGCATCGGCGTATCGGCCGCGGTATCTGCATTCCTCGCCCAAAAGACCGAGACAATCGCAACCCTGCGCACCCTGGGCGCAGACCGCGCAACGATCTTTCAGACCTATCTGATCCAGATCGGCATTCTCTCGGGCATAGGCGTCCTGCTTGGCATCGCCCTGGGCGGGCTGGTCCCACTGGCGCTCGCCCCGCTGATCGAGGCCCAGCTTCCCATCCCAGCCGTCTTTTCGCTGTATCCAGAACCGCTGGCCGAGGCTGCGCTCTATGGCGTTCTGACCGCCTTTCTGTTTACCCTCTGGCCCTTGGCCCGCACCGAAGAGGTCCGCGCTGCCACCCTATTTCGGGACGCGCTGTCATCGGCCCGCGCCCTGCCTCGCCTGCGCTACATCGTTGCCACCGGGGTGGGGCTGGCGCTGCTGATCGCGTCGGCGGCGTGGTTCAGCGGGTCAGCCCGCCTGACGCTCTGGACGGGCGGCGGGCTGGTTGGCGCGCTGATTCTTCTCTCGGTCGCGGCGATGGCAATTCGTAGACTGGCCCGATACGGCGCGCGCCCCGCGCGTGGACACCCGGCGCTACGCTGGGCCTTTTCCGCCATTTCCGACCCGCGCGAGGGTGCGTCTTCGGTTGTGTTGTCGCTGGGTCTGGGCCTGTCCGTTCTGGCCGCCGTTGGGCAAATCGACGGCACCCTGCGCAATGCAATATCCGGCAATCTGCCAGACGTCGCGCCCTCGTATTTCTTCGTCGACATTCAGAAGGACCAAATGTCCGGCTTTTCCGAACGTCTTGAAACCGACCCTGCCGTCACCCGCGTCGAAAGCGCGCCGATGCTGCGTGGCATCCTCACGCAGATCAACGGCCAACCGGCTCGTGACGTCGCCGGGGACCACTGGGTTCTGGACGGCGACCGTGGCGTAACCTATTCCGCAGCACCCCCGCAAAACACCCGCGTCACCGCCGGAGAATGGTGGGCAGATGACTATTCCGGTACCCCGCAAGTCAGCTTTGCCGCCGAAGAAGCGCAAGAGATGGGCTTGAAACTGGGCGACACCCTGACGGTCAATATTCTGGGGCGCGACATCACCGCTGAACTGACCTCACTGCGCGAGGTTGATTTCTCGACGGCGGGGATTGGGTTCATCATGTCCATGAACCCATCGGCCCTTGCCGGAGCCCCGCACAGCTTTATTGCCACTGTCTATGCCGAAGAGCCCGCCGAAGCCGCAATCCAACGCGACCTGGCTGAGCAATTTCCCAACATTACTGCTATTCGCGTCCGCGACGCCATCGACCGAATCTCGGGGCTGTTGGCAGGGTTGGCTGCAGCCACATCTTATGGCGCAGGTGTATCGCTGCTGACCGGCTTCCTTGTCCTAATCGGCGCAGCCGCCGCAGGAGAGCCCGCCCGCAGGCATGAAGCAGCGATTCTGAAAACACTGGGCGCAGACCGCGGTCGCATCCTGCTGAGTTTTGCCCTTCGCGCAGCCCTACTCGGCGCCGCTGCGGGCGCGGTGGCCCTGCTCACCGGCATATTGGGCGGATGGGCAGTGGCGACCTATATCTTCGACACCGATTTCAGCATCATCTGGGGTTCGGCGCTGGGAATTATTGTCGCCGGCCTCCTCGTGACCCTCGGTGCAGGCCTGTTCTTTGCACTGCGCCCGCTGGCGGTACGACCGGCCCGCATCCTGCGGGCCAGCGACTGACCTACCGGACGCAAGTAACCGGTTGCAGGATTTGCAGCAACTGGTCGTTGTCACAGACCAAAGCATCCAATGTGATGTCATCCAGCGACGCGTAGAAAACCTCAGCCGCATCCTGCAGCGCAAGGCGCAACCGGCAGGCAGCGGTCAAGGGGCAGGTATTGTCCGCATCCGCAAAGCATTCGGCCAGCGGCAGGTTGCCCTCAACATGACGAAACACCGACCCGATGCGAATCTGATCCGCACTCCGCGCCAAGGTCATGCCACCATTCCGTCCCCGCTGCGTGCTGAGATAGTCCAACTGACTCAGTTGATTGATCACCTGCGCCAGATGGTTCTCCGAGATATTGCACGCTTCGGCAATCTCGGATTTGGTCACAAGCCGGTCCTGATGTGCAGCGCAATACATCAGCAAGCGCACCGCGATATTCGTCCGTTTGGTAATGCGCATGATCGCCTCCCAAATTTCAAGATGCGACCTTATTGCATGTCCGGCTAAAAAGCGGTTTGACATACATCAATCGGCGGAAAAGGACGCGGCACAGATGGCAGACCCCTATTTCTTTGGCTACGGTAGCTTGGTGAACCTTGCTACCCACGATTTCCCCGATCCCCGCCCTGCGAAACTAAAAGGCTGGCGCCGCTCTTGGAGACATACAGACCTGCGCCCGGTGGCCTTTCTGACAGCCATCCCCGACACCGATTGCGAGATTGAGGGGATGATCGCCCATGTCCCGAAAAACGACTGGGCGGCGCTGGATGAACGCGAATGGGCCTATGATCGCATCCCGGCAACTCAGGCTGTGTCACATACGCTGACCCACGACGTCGACATCGCCGTCTATGCCGTCCCACATGCCCGCCACACCGAGCCCACGAACCACCACCCCTTGGTACTCAGCTATATCGACGTTGTCGTGCAGGGCTATCTGCGCGCCTATGGCGAGGCCGGGGCAGATCGCTTCTTTGCCACCACTGACGGCTGGGAGGCTCCGATCCTGAATGACCGCGCCGAGCCCCGCTATCCGCGACACCAGAAGTTGAAACCGCACGAGACTGAATTCGTGGACTCCCGCCTGCAACAGTTGGCTGCGAACATCGTCCATACCTCATAGCAAAAGGCCGAGGTCAAACCCCGGCCCTTCTTCTGTTCAAAAATTCCTCCGCCGCAGGGTGAGTGGCGTCCGGGAAACTGTCCGATAGGCAGTTTCAGCTCCAAACGGGTGGAACCCCGGTCTGCGTCAAGAGGCGCGTTCCTTCACCCTCGCGCGCGGATCACCTGAAGCAATGGCAAAAGCGCGGCCATCTCGGGCCCACGCTCCATCCCTGTCAGCGCCTTGCGCAGCGGCATGAACAATCCCTTGCCCTTCCGGCCTGTGGCCTCTTTGACAGCCTTGGTCCAAACACCCCAGGTCTCGCCATCAAACGGCCCTTCGGGCAGCAATGCCACGGCTTCGGTGATGAAGTCACGATCGTCTTCGTCGATCAGCGGCTCTGCCCCATCGCGGCACAATTCCCACCAACCCTGCAGATCGGCCAGAGTGGTGATGTTCTCACGCGCCATGGCCCAGAAGGGCTCGGCCAGATCTGCTGGGACACCCGCATCCGCAACCGCATCTGCAACATCCGCCAGAGGCAGCGACTGCAGATGTTTCGCGGTCAGCGGGAATAGGTCCTGCACGTCGAATTTGGTCGGTGCTGCGCCGAAACGCCCGATGTCGAATCCGTCTATCAATTCAGCCATGTCCGAACGTAATTCCACCGGATCGGACGAGCCCAGACGCGCCATCAGGCTTAGCAGAGCCATCGGCTGAACCCCCTGCTCGCGCAGATCGCGCAGCGCCAGCGTGCCCAAACGTTTCGACAGCGCCTCACCTTGCGGGCCGGTCAGCAGCGAGTGGTGCGCAAAGCGCGGGCAAGCGCCGCCCAGCGCTTCAATAATCTGGATCTGGGTCGCCGTGTTGGTCACATGGTCCGAGCCACGCACCACGTCCGTGACACCCATCTCGGTATCATCCACCACGGATGCGATCGTATAGAGAACCTGCCCATCGCCCCGGATCAATACCGGATCAGACACGGAAGAAGCATCAATCGAGATGTCGCCCAGAATGCCGTCATTCCACTCGATCCGCTCGTGATCCAGCTTGAAACGCCACACACCGTTTCCGCGTTCCGCCCGCAGCGCCTCTTTCTCGGCCTCCGACAGGTTCAGCGCAGCGCGGTCATAGACCGGGGGCTTGCCCATGTTCAGCTGCTTCTTGCGCTTCAGGTCCAGTTCGGTCGGCGTCTCGAACGCCTCATAGAAACGACCCATCTCGCGCAGCTTGTCGGCCGCTTCGGCATAGCGATCCAGACGGTCGGACTGACGCTCGACGCGGTCCCATTGCAGCCCAAGCCACTCCAGATCCTGTTTGATCGCATCGACATATTCTTCTTTCGACCGCTCAGGATCAGTGTCGTCGATGCGCAGGATGAACGTACCGCCAGCCTTGCGGGCGATCAAATAGTTCATCAAGGCGGTACGCAGGTTGCCCACATGGATGTAACCGGTGGGCGACGGGGCGAAACGGGTGGTTGTCATAGGTGTCTCCTGTTGGCGCGGCTCTTGTCACAGGATGGGCGTTTTGTCCAGCCGTGGGCAAAGGCCCACCAAGGAACTCAAACATGGCCAACACACAACCTAAACAAAAATTCACACGTATTGTTCAACAACGCACCCCATATCTTGGGTCTATAACCTACCAAGAGACGCGCACCGGCCTAGCTTTGAAGCTGGCGTTCTGACAGGGAGACTTAAGATATGACCATCAATTTGACGCGAAGAGCGGCCTTGGGCGCCGCGGCCACACTACCTTTTGCTGCAGCTGCGACCCCGCTTTTGGCCGCAGGAACCGAGACCAAAGCCAACTCGACCATCGCCAAATCGTACCACCTCGGTGATTTCACGGTCACGACCCTGTTGGATGGCAGCCTGCCCCGCGATGGTGCCAAGGAGATCTTCGGCGGTGGCGCATCGGATGAAGAATTTGCCAAAGTATCCGCCGACAACTTCATCCCTGCAGACAAGGCGCAGTTCTTCTTTACCCCGACGCTGGTCAATACCGGGTCCGAACTGGTTCTGTTCGACACCGGGCTGGGTCAGGGCGGTATTCAGGCGGCGCTGGCAGATGCAGGCGTCACCCCCGATCAGATCGACGTTGTTGTGATCACCCACATGCACCCCGACCATATCGGCGGCATGACCACCGACGATGCACCAACCTTTGCCAATGCGCGCTTCGTGACCGCCGCACCGGAATATGACTTCTGGGCGGCACAGGATGCAGGCAACCGCGTCGGTGATCTGGTTGCCGCCAAAGTGACCCCACAGGCCGAAAAGATGACCTTCCTCACCGATGGTGGAGAAGTCACCTCGGGCATCACCGCCGTCGCCGCCTATGGGCACACACCTGGCCACACGGTCTATCACCTGGAAAGCAACGGCCAGCGTCTGGTACTGACCGCCGACCTTGCCAACCACTATGTCTGGTCCTTCGCACACCCCGAGTGGGAGGTCCGCTTTGATATGGATAAAGCGGCCGCGACAGCAGCGCGTCGCAATGTTCTGGGTATGCTCGCCGCCGACAAGGTTCCGATGATCGGCTACCACATGCCCTTCCCCGCCGCTGGCTATGTCGAGACCCGCGGCGACGGGTTCCGCTTTGTCCCCGTCAGCTATCAGATGGCAGGCTAAGCTCTAGTATCCTGGGTCCGGCCGCACTTTTGAGCCATCCGTAAAACGGGACAGGCGGAAGGCGGCCGGATCGACACAGGGCGATCGCCCTGTGACCAGATCGGCCATCAACCGTCCCGCTCCGGGACCGATGCCGAATCCGTGGCCGGAAAAACCGGTTGCGATGAATATGCCCGGAATTTCTTCGACGCCCGAGATTACCGGGATTGCATCCGGCGTAACATCAATCATCCCTGCCCAGCTTTGCACCAACTCGGCGTTCCGCAACGCGGGTATGCCCTTTCGCGCGTTCGCCCACGCCCGCCGCAGCACCTTGCCAGACGGCTCAGGGTCCAGAACGCGACACTGTTCGAACGGAGTGACATCCGTAGGCAACCATTTCCGGTCCTGCTTGGCTTCAATGGCCCACCTTTTCGACCACCGAAATCGCAGCGACCGCCACTCCTGCCGGAATGCGGGCAGGAACCACCATGCCAACCGAAAGCTGTCGGGCACGATATCAACCGTGTTTTCATGGCCGGACGCGATCGTATAGCCACCGTCAGCACGCTTGCGCACGGCGAAGTCATCCGACCACAACGCCGCCTCGGGCCCTTCGACCGGAGAGGTGCGCAGCACCGTGTTCAGCACCTTGAGCTGCGGCAAGTCAATGCCCGCATTCCCAGCAAACAAACGCGACCATGCGCCACCGGCCAACACCACGCGATCACAGGCGACACGACCGCGTTCAGTGAAAACACCCGCAATGCGCCCGCCCTGCACATCAACACTGCGAACAGCGCAATTGGTCATCAACACTGCGCCGTTGTCGCGCGCGGCCTCGGCGATGGCGGGGGCCGCCCATTGCGGCTCGGCACGGCCGTCGCGGGGCATGTGCAGGGCACACTCCAGATCGGTCCGATGACTGGGCAGTAAGTCGTCCAGTTCTGCCCCCGATACCATCCGAGCGCCAATCTGCAACCCATCGACATGTCGCGTCCAACGTTCAAGATTTTGCGCATCCCGCGCGCCGGAGGCGCCAAACAGGATACCTGATCGCGTAAACCCGGTTTTACGCCCGGTCCTCTCGTCCAGCCCGTCCCAAATCTTTTGCGCCACGCACATCAACGGAATTTCGCGCGGGTCACGCAGCCCCAATCGCACCCATCCCCAGTTGCGCGAGCTCTGTTCGCCTGCAATCTGGCCTTTTTCGCACAACAGAACCGAGACGCCCCGTTCGGACAGCTCCAATGCAGTTGCCGCGCCGATGATTCCGCCCCCGATCACGACGACGTCTACCACTTTGGGAAGTTTCAGATCAGGTTCAACGGGGGTTGGTTTGGGGCCGGGCATCAACCGCTCATACTGCATTCTATGAAATGCAATGAAGGCGCGGGATTGGGCCCAAGGCAATACGACATTCGGCGCAGATCACAGATTTAAACGACCTGTGTCAATCACGCCATTTTCGGGGATATTCAGACTAAGCCACACCGCATAGTTCGGCCCATTTCTGACGCAGAACCTGGGTAAAGCCGACAACCGGAGTCTCGGCTTCATCCTCCGCAGCTTTGAGCAAGGGCAGGTCAACATCGACCAGTTCTTCGCGCAACTCGGTAGGCGTAACTTTAGGCAGAGGCGGCTCAGCCGCGCTCAAAATACCGGCGATGGCGGCATCCACCTCGGCTTCGTTCAGATCCTGCCCCTTGTCTGCCATTGTCTTCCACGGCGGCGGAGCATGAAGAGGTTTGTCATATTCCTCATACATAGCGATACCAAATCGTTAACACAGACACCCAATCTCGGATGTGTCACACCGGCCCCAGCTAGGGCGATAATCAAGCAAAAATGTGTCGGAAAAATGGCGCGCGCTCAAGCAAGCCCTTGAGAAAAGATCAACTTGCAACCCATCGCACGACGAATTGCAGACAATGCCACCCTAGCCGCGGCATTGATTACAGATACGATACGATCTGCAGGCGCCGCAGCGGCAGGCGACTCAGGACGGGTCGCGCCAGCGATTTACGATTGGATACCTGCGATCCAGCCAGAAAGCCCGGCTGGTCAGCCGCGTTCCGGGGGCTGACTGGAACCGCTTGTATTCGCTGATATAGATCAGATGCTCAACCCGGCGCGCAGTAGCGGCATCAAACCCGGCCTCAACGCAATCCGCGACCGAGCCTTCGCCGTCGACCAGAATTTCAAGGATTGCATCCAGCTCGGGATAGTCCGGCAGGCTGTCGCTGTCTTTCTGATCCGCCCGCAATTCCGCGCTGGGGGGCTTGTCGATGACCGAGGACCGAATGACCTCGCCCTCCGGCCCCATCATCCAGTCGCGGTGGTTTTCATTGCGCCAGCGGCAGGTCTGAAAGACACGGGTTTTGTAAAGGTCCTTGATGGGGTTGTACCCGCCATTCATGTCGCCATAGATCGTGGCATATCCCACCGCGACCTCGGATTTGTTCCCGGTGGTCAGCAACATCTCGCCAAACTTGTTCGAAATCGCCATCAACAGTAGCCCACGTAGACGCGACTGGACGTTTTCCTCGGTCAAGTCTGGGTCACGCCCGGCAAACAACGGGGCCAAAGTGTCCGTCACAGCGGCGCGACTGTCCGAGATAGGCACGTAGTCATAATGCACGCCCAGTGCCTTGGCGACGGCCTCTGCATCGTCCAATGAACCCTGACTGGTATATTCCGACGGCAACATCACACTGCGGACATTCTCGGACCCAATCGCATCCACCGCAATCGCCGCAACCAAAGCGGAATCAACCCCGCCCGACAGACCAAGCAGCGCCTTTTTGAACCCGGTTTTCCCCATATAGTCGCGCAAAGACTGCACCATCGCGCGATAGTCCTGCTCCCATTCATCGGGCTGAGGCGCGACCTCGGCCGGACCGATCCGCCACCCCTCATCGCCCCGCTCAAGATCGATATGGGTAACGGCCTCGTCAAACACAGGCATCCGAAAGGCCAGCGCGCCGCCGGGGTTCAGGCCAAACGTGCCGCCGTCAAAGACCTGATCGTCCTGCCCACCGACCATGTTGAGGTAAATCAGCGGCAGGCCGGTCTCGACCACGCGCGCCACCATATGATTGAGGCGCACGTCGTATTTGTTGCGGAAATAGGGCGAGCCATTGGGAATCAACAGAAACTCGGCCCCGGTCTCTTCCAGAGTTTCCGCGACATCCGGATGCCAACCATCCTCGCAAATCGGGCTGCCGATCCGCGTATTGCCCACCGAATACGGCCCGCCCAACGGGCCGGAATCATACAGGCGAACCTCGTCAAAGACCGTTTCGTTCGGCAAATGATGCTTCAGCACCTTGCTGCCGACCTTGCCGCCCTTGAGGATTAGGTAGGCGTTGTACAGGTTGTCATCCTCGACCCATGGCCCGCCGATCGCCAGCGCCGGGCCGTCAGCGCATTGGGCGGCCAATGCCTCGACCGCGGCCATGGCGGCGCGGTGAAAGCTGGGCTTCATCACCAGATCCTGCGTGTTGTAGCCAGTGATGAACATCTCGGGGAAGGCAATCATATCGGCACCTGCGTCGCGCGCCTGTTCCCATGCCGCGACGGCCTTGGCCGCGTTGCCCTCGATATCCCCTACAACAGGGTTGAGTTGCGCCAGAGTGATGCGGAAACGGTCGGCCATGGTGCCCTCTTGCCCTCGTCAGTTCTTATGCCATTTACCAGATCGCACCGCGAGGAAAAGGCAAATGCGGCAAAACCCGTTGCCCTGCCCCCGGCGGTATCTTAGTTTTGCGCTGTAGAACAACCACCGGCAGGCAGGAAAACCCTATGAACGTCATCCGCACCTCAATCGCCGCTACCGCGATGGCCCTGTTGGTCTTGCCCGCCAGTGCGCAGGATGGGCAGGTCATCATTGCGGATGATGAGGTTGGCGGCGTCTATGAAGGCACTTTCCTGAACGGGCTACGGCACGGCACCGGCACTTATCGCCTGCCCGACGGCTTCGAATATGAGGGCGAGTGGTCCGAAGGTGAAATTCAAGGCCGGGGTATTGCCCGCTATGCGAACGGGTCAATCTATGACGGCGCGTTTGCAAAGGGTCAGCCGGAAGGGCGCGGCCGGATCATCTATCCCGATGGTGGCAGCTATGAGGGCGAATGGTCTGATGGCACGATCAACGGGCAAGGCATTGCCACCTATGCCAATGGCGCGCGTTATGAAGGCGGGTTCAAGCAGGCGCAGTACCACGGCAAAGGAACTCTGACCGACCCCAGCGGATATATCTATGAGGGCGACTGGGTTGAGGGCGCGAAACAGGGCAAGGCCAAGATCACCTCGACCCAAGGCAGCGTTTATGAGGGCGACATCGACAATGGTGTGCGCCATGGACAGGGTACGCTGACAGTGGCCGACGGCATGACCTATACCGGGGACTGGGTGCAGGATCGCATGACCGGCAAGGGGCGCATGGTACAGGCCAACGGTGACGTCTACGAAGGCGATCTGGTCGACGGGCGGCGTCAGGGCAAGGGCAAGGCCACCTACGCCAATGGTGCGACCTATGAGGGCGACTACACCGACGACCGCCGCCACGGCAAAGGCCGGTTCGTGGGCACGGACGGTTTTGAATATACCGGCGAATGGCAGGACGGGCAGATCGAAGGCTTTGGCGAGATGACCTATCCCGACGGTTCCACTTATGTGGGTGACTTCAGCGCCGACCTGCCCCATGGCAAAGGGCTGCACACCTACCCGGACGGCATCATCTACGAGGGCGACTGGATCGCAGGCATCTTCGAAGGCTCCGGCAAAGCAACCTATCCCAACGGTGTCGTGTATTCGGGTCAGTTCAAAAACGGCCTCAGCCACGGCACCGGCGTTCTGACCTTTGCCAACGGCTATACGTACGAGGGCGATTGGATCGAGGGCGCCCGCCACGGCAAAGGGCGCGCCAGCTTCCCTGATGGAACCGTGTACGAAGGCGAATTCGTAGATGGCGTCCGCGAAGGGCTCGGAACGATCACCACTCCCCGTGGGTTTACCTATACCGGCGATTGGGCGGGTGGCAAAATCAGCGGCACTGGGATCGCCACCTATGCCACGGGCGACGTCTATGAGGGTGGCTTTCTGGACAACAAACGCCACGGCGACGGAACCATGCGCTATGCCAACGGCCAAGAAGAATCAGGCGTGTGGGAAAACGGTGTCCTACCGGGCAAAACCGCCGCCGAGCCCGAGGCTGCACCGGCCGAAAACACCACATCCGACGCGCCTTCGGACGGCTAGGTTCACCAAGGCACCGGCTGCCCGGCCCAATCGAAAAAACCACCTGTATCGTCCGGGGCCAGCGCCTCGATCACTGACAGCAAATTCTGCGCGGCTTCGTCTGGTTCAACGGTCGCGTGGCGTCCTGCGTATTTTCGAGTGAACTCAGTGCGCACCGTGCCGGGATGCAGCGAAACGCATACCGCCTGCTTGTGTGTCCGCGCCAGTTCGATCGCCGAGGTGTGAACGATCTGATTCACAGCAGCTTTGGCCGCGCGGTAGCTGATCCACCCGCCCAGACGGTTGTCGCCAATCGACCCGACCCGCGCCGACAGCACCGCCACGACGGCCCGCCGGTCCCGCGGCAACAACCGCGCAGCTTGTGCCAAAACCAAAGCTGGCCCCACCGCGTTCAAAGCAAACTGATCCATCATCGCGTTGGCTGACAAAGCGCGGATCGTCTTTTCCGGCTCAGCCCCGTTGATTTCAAGCGCACCCGAGGCGACGCAGATCAGGTCATAGGGTCCTTCAAGCGCTGCCAGAGCGGTACTGACAGTGTCTGGCTTGGTCAGGTCAAACCCATCCGAAGACCGGGACAAACCTGTTACCGCGACCGATTGTTTCTCCAACCGCCTACAAAGCGCCGATCCGATCCCGCCCGACGCGCCAATGATGAGTGCTTTTTTCATAGCCAATCACCTAGCAGCCCAAGCGCTTACTTCAACGCATCGCAAAAAACGTCCCTGCGCGTGTAAGACCTGTAAATTCCGTCTTTTCATTCGCGTTCCGCTCTGTATAACCTCAATCCCATGATCAACCACGCAGATATCCTTGTTGCCGACACCGCCCTTCGCGGTGCGTGGCTGCGTGGCCTACTGATCCTAATCCGCCTCTGAGCGTGCCATCCGGCGCGCCCGCTCAGAGGAGGACGCCCGCGCGCCATAGGCTTTAGGACAGAAGAAGAAAGAGATTCCCATGACCAATGTGACCGACCAAGACCGCGTCTTGATCTTTGACACCACTTTGCGCGACGGCGAACAAAGCCCCGGCGCAACCATGACCCATAACGAAAAGCTCGAAATTGCCGAACTGCTTGACGAGATGGGCGTCGACATCATCGAAGCAGGCTTCCCCATCGCCTCTGAAGGTGATTTCAAGGCCGTCAGCGAAATTGCCGAGCGGTCGAAAAACAGCCGCATCTGCGGCCTGGCCCGCGCCAATTTCGCAGACATTGATCGCTGCTGGGAGGCGGTGAAACACGCACGCCTGAACCGCATTCATACCTTCATCGGCACCTCTCCGCTGCACCGCGCCATTCCGAACCTGACCCAGGACGAGATGGCCGAGAAGATCCACGAAACGGTCAGCCATGCACGCAATCTGTGCGACAACGTGCAGTGGTCGCCGATGGATGCCACGCGGACCGAGTGGGACTACCTGTGCCGCGTGATCGAGATTGCGATCAAGGCGGGCGCGACCACGATCAACATCCCCGACACGGTAGGTTATACTGCGCCGGTGGAAAGCGCCGACCTGATCAAACGCCTGATCGAGACCGTACCGGGCGCGGATGAGGTGATCTTCGCCACACACTGCCACAACGACCTCGGGATGGCGACAGCGAACTCGCTGGCCGCCGTCGCGGGCGGTGCGCGTCAGATCGAATGCACCATCAACGGCCTGGGCGAACGCGCCGGCAACACCGCGCTGGAAGAGGTCGTCATGGCCCTGCGCACCCGCAATGACATCATGCCTTGGCATACCGGCATCGACACCACCAAGATCATGCATATCTCGCGCCGTGTGGCGACGGTGTCGGGCTTCAACGTGCAGTTCAACAAGGCGATTGTCGGCAAGAACGCCTTTGCACATGAAAGCGGTATCCATCAGGACGGGATGCTGAAGAACCGCGAAAACTTCGAAATCATGCGCCCCGAGGATATCGGTTTGTCCGGCACGTCTTTGCCCTTGGGCAAACACTCGGGCCGCGCGGCCTTGCGTGACAAGCTGGAAACCCTGGGCTTTGATGTGGGCGACAACCAGCTGAAGGACATCTTTGTTCGGTTCAAGGATCTGGCCGACCGCAAGAAAGAAGTCTTTGACGACGATCTCATCGCGCTGATGACCATGGATGAGCATGACGACTATCTGCAACTGGTGTCGATGAAAGTGACTTGCGGCACAGGCGGTCAGGCGGAATCGACGGTCGAACTTGAGATGGACGGCAAGGACATCATCGCCACAGAACACGGCGATGGGCCGGTTGATGCGACCTTCAAGGCAATCCGTGCGATCTATCCCAACAAGGCGCATCTGCAATTGTACCAAGTGCACGCGGTGACCGAAGGCACAGACGCCCAGGCCACAGTCTCGGTGCGGCTGGAAGAGGATGGCATGATTGCAACCGGTCAATCGGCCAACACCGATACCGTCGTTGCCTCGGCTAAAGCCTATATCCACGCGCTGAACCGCCTGATCATGCGACGCGAAAAGGCCGGTCCGGGCGCGGATGCACGTGAGATCAGCTATAAGGACCTGACCTGATCGTCTGAAAGCGCAGAGGCTCCCGCACCCGCGGCGGCCCGGCTTCGCCGACCCTTCTTGGGTTTTGGGCCCGGCAGC
>NZ_JBQFOV010000020.1:0-53866 GCF_056533885.1 Ruegeria sp. F12
CTGCGGTCAGCGTGGTCTTACCATGGTCAACGTGGCCAATCGTGCCGATGTTGACGTGCGGTTTTGTACGCTCAAACTTTTCCTTTGCCATGATGGCCTCCTTTTTCGGTAATGAAGGGAGCCCGTGAACCGGACCCCCTCAAATCTTTGGTTATGCGTATTTCGCCTGGATCTCGTCCGAGATGTTCTGCGGAACCGGATCGTAGTGGTCGAACTGCATGGTGAACTGGGCACGGCCCGACGACATCGAACGCAGTGTGTTGATGTAGCCAAACATGTTCGCCAGCGGAACGAACGCGTCGATCGCGATCGCGTTGCCGCGCGGTTCCTGACCAGACACCTGGCCACGACGCGAGGTCAGGTCGCCGATGATACCGCCGGTATATTCTTCCGGGGTGATCACCTCGACCTTCATGATCGGCTCCAACAGTTTCGCGCCAGCTTTGCGCATGCCTTCACGCATACACATACGGGCCGCGATTTCGAACGCCAGAACGCTCGAGTCAACGTCGTGGAACTTACCGTCCAACAGGGCAACCTTGAAGTCGATCACGGGGAAGCCAGCCAGCGGGCCGCTATCCATGACCGAGTTGATGCCTTTTTCAACACCCGGGATGTATTCCTTCGGAACGGCACCACCAACAATGCGGCTTTCGAACGAATAACCTTCGCCTGGCTCGGTCGGCTGGATTTCCAGCTTAACTTCACCGAACTGACCCGAACCACCCGACTGTTTCTTGTGGGTGTAGGTGTGTTCAACCGGCATCGAGATGGTTTCGCGATAGGCCACCTGCGGTGCACCAATGTTCGCTTCAACCTTGAACTCGCGCTTCAGACGGTCAACCAGGATGTCCAGGTGAAGTTCGCCCATGCCCTTCATGATGGTCTGACCGGATTCCAGGTCAGTTTCCACACGGAAGGACGGGTCTTCGGCGGCCAGACGGGCCAGACCCTGGGACATCTTCTCTTGGTCGCCCTTGGTTTTGGGCTCAACCGCGATCTCGATCACCGGATCGGGGAAGGTCATGGTTTCCAGAACCACCGGATCCTTCGCGTCACACAGGGTGTCACCGGTGGTGGTGTCTTTCAGACCCGCCAGCGCGATGATGTCGCCTGCAAACGCTTCTTCGATCTCTTCCCGGTTGTTCGAGTGCATCATCATCATACGACCGATGCGCTCTTTCTTACCTTTGGTCGAGTTCAGGATCGAGTCACCCTTGTTCATGGTGCCCGAGTAGATCCGGGTGAAGGTCAGCGAGCCAACGAAGGGGTCGTTCATGATTTTGAACGCCAGACCCGAGAAGGCCATGTCGTCATCAGCACGACGGGCGATGTCACGAACTTCTTCCTCGTCGCCGGGTTTGAAGCCCATGTAATCAACAACGTCCAGCGGGCTGGGCAGATAGTCGATCACAGCGTTGAGCAGAGGCTGAACGCCTTTGTTCTTGAACGCCGAACCACCCAGAACCGGAACAAACGCGATGTCCAGAGTACCTTTGCGCAGCAGGGCGCGCAGGGTCGGAACGTCGGGCTCATTGCCTTCCAGGTATTCCATCATCGCGTCGTCGTCCATTTCGACGGCCGCTTCGATCATCTTGCCGCGCCATTCGTCAGCCATGTCTTTCAGGCTGTCGCGGATCGGAGCTTTGATCCAGCTTGCGCCCAGATCTTCGCCCTGCCACAGCCATTCTTCCATGGTGACCAGGTCGATCAGACCTTCCAGCTCGGACTCGGCGCCGATCGGAATGCCAACCGGAACGGCGCGTGCGCCGGTGCGGTCTTCGATCATGCGAACGCAGTTGAAGAAGTCTGCGCCGATCTTGTCCATCTTGTTGACGAAAACCATACGCGGAACCTTGTAGCGGTCAGCCTGACGCCACACGGTTTCGGTCTGGGGTTCAACACCGGCGTTTGCGTCCAAAACGCAGACGGCACCGTCGAGAACCGCCAGCGAACGCTCAACTTCGATGGTGAAGTCAACGTGGCCGGGGGTGTCGATGATGTTCAGGCGGTGCTTAGGGGTATCGGCGGTTTTACCGTCCTCGGTGCGCTCCCAGAAAGTGGTGGTCGCAGCCGAAGTGATGGTGATGCCGCGTTCCTGCTCCTGCTCCATCCAGTCCATGGTGGCTGCACCATCGTGCACCTCACCGATGTTGTGAGATTTACCAGTGTAATACAGGATACGCTCCGAGCAGGTGGTCTTACCTGCGTCGATGTGCGCCATGATACCGAAGTTACGGTATAGTTCGAGCGGATATTCGCGTGCCATTTTGGATAAGCCTCTGGATTACCAACGGTAGTGGCTGAAGGCTTTGTTCGCCTCGGCCATCTTGTGGGTGTCTTCGCGCTTCTTCACGGCAGTACCGCGGGACTGTACAGCGTCCAGCAGCTCACCGGCGAGGCGTTCTTCCATGGTGTTTTCGTTGCGACCGCGCGCGGCGGTGATCAGCCAGCGGATGGCCAGTGCTTCGCGGCGCTCGGGGCGTACTTCGACCGGAACCTGATAGGTTGCACCACCAACCCGGCGCGAGCGAACCTCGACCGACGGTTTGATGTTGTCGAGCGCTTCGTGGAACACTTCGACAGGTGCGCGCTTGATCTTGTTTTCAACGCGATCAAAGGCGTTGTAAACGATGCGCTCTGCGACCGACTTCTTGCCGTCGATCATCAGGTTGTTCATGAATTTGGTCAGAACCTTGTCGCCAAATTTGGCGTCAGGCAGGACTTCGCGTTTTTCGGCGGCGTGACGACGTGACATATCAGCCTCTCCTTCTTACTTGGGACGCTTCGCGCCGTATTTCGAACGACGTTGCTTACGGTCTTTGACGCCCTGAGTATCCAGAACACCGCGCAGGATGTGGTAACGCACACCGGGAAGGTCTTTTACACGGCCGCCACGGATCAGAACAACCGAGTGCTCCTGCAGGTTGTGGCTTTCACCGGGGATGTACGAGATGACCTCGAACCCGTTGGTCAGGCGCACTTTGGCAACCTTACGCATAGCCGAGTTCGGCTTTTTCGGTGTGGTGGTATACACACGGGTGCAGACGCCGCGTTTCTGCGGGCACTGCTCCAGGTGCATGGACTTCGAGCGTTTTACTTTGGGCTGCCGCGGTTTGCGGATCAGCTGTTGAATAGTTGGCATTCCGGTTTCTTCCCCGTTTTGCAACACACATGACATGCACGCGCATTGCGTGCGGTTAAACTTTGCTGCGCTCATGCGTCCACAAGCGCAAAACCCGCGAGCGTTCCCATTCCGAGGTGAACGTCGCGGTTGGTTATCAGAGGACGCGAACTGCAAAATTGTCCGGGTCTTGACCAGTCCATTACTGAGATCGGTTTTGGGGCGGCCCCCGGTACCGAGATGGGCGCGTAATAGGGGGAGTCGGCGCAAGTGTCAACAGTACACCGGACCCACCGCACGACAGGCCGCTTTGCGCTGATATATCCGGTCCGATTGTCGGCCGCCAGTACTGCTGACCGTTGCGAGTTCGCGACCGCAGGGGCATAGTCAGCCACAACGCCACGCACTACGGATGACCCATGCAAATCATCGGCCTGTGCCGCTTTTCCTACCCCGCCCATGGCGGCTTTCAGGTCGAACATGACACGATCGAGGAACGGCGCGGCTATCTCTACCACCCTACCCGGCTGGAAGAGAGGTTTCGCCTGTTCGAAACCACCACCCTGCCCTGTCTGCGCGAACAGACGGATGAGGATTTCCAATTGCTCATCGTGATCGGGGATTGCCTACCGAAACCCGCCTTTGATCGGCTGCACGACCTGACCACAGGCATGAAGCAGGTGCAGATCATCGCCCGTCGCCCCATGCGCCACCGCCGGGTGATGAAAGAGATCCTGAACGCCGCACGTCACGATCCCAACATGCCCTGCATCCAATTCCGGCATGATGATGACGACGCCGTGTCGGTGGATTTCGTCGAACGGCTACGTATCGCCGCTGACGAAGGCGGCGCGCTGATGCGCAACCACAAAACGGTCGCCATCGACTATAACCAAGGGTTTCTGGCACGGTTCGGGCCCGAGGGCATTCACGCCGCGCAGGTGTTTCAACCGCTGCTGGGGATCGGGTTTGCCATGTACGTGCGGGGTGGAAGTGATCTGACAATCATGAATTTTGGGCATCACCGGATCGGTAACTACATGCCGGTGATCAGCTATCCAGACGCGCCGATGTGGGTGCGCACGCTGAATTCGTTCAACGATTCACCCCATGCCCGCAAAAGCAACACTCAGCTTGCACCCCTGACCCCCGAACAAGAGGGCGAGTTCATCGCCCGCTTTGCCATCGACCAGGACGCCGTGCGTCGGGTTCACTCGGGTGGGTGAACTGCCCGCTCACGGAATAGGGTGAAAAGCCCGGCACCCACGACCAGCGCGGCACCTGCCATGGTTACAGCGTCTGGCCAGTCTCCGAACACGACCCAACCCAAACCCAGGGCCCAAAGCAAGCTGGAGTAACGAAACGGCGCGATGAACCCCACATCGCCCTCGCGCATAACCATGACGCTGAAGAGATAGCCCATCAGTACAAACACCGCCGCCGTCCCCACCATCACGCCCGCTCCGGGCGAAACTGGCACCCAACCTGTTGATACGGTCGCAATCGAGGCCGAAACGGTGATGGTGACGCTTGTGGCCAGCGTCACAACCAGCGACGGCGCCTCACTAGACATGCGCCGCGTGATTAGATCCCGCACCGTCACCGAGATCACGGCGATCAGCGCGTAAATCGCATAGATGCTAAACCCCTCCGGACCTGGTCGTACGATCAGCAGCATCCCCACAAACCCCATCCCGATAGCCAGAATGCGCCGCCACCCGATCTGTTCGCGAAAAAACAGAACCGCACCCAAAGTCACGGTCAGCGGCAGTGCCTGCAAGACCGCCGTCACATTGGCAAGCGGCATATGCAGCAGAGCGGTCAGGAAAAAGAACGTGGCCGACAGCTCGGCCAGGCTACGCGCACCGATCAACCACTTGTCATGTCGCGGGAAGTGCAAATGCAGCGCCCCCAGGTTGCGCGCCATAAGATACACAAGAACCGTCGCCAAAACCCCGCGCATGGCCACCATCTGGAACAGAGGTACCTCGGCCCCTGCCAGCTTGATCAGCGTATCATTGATGGTAAACGCCGCCATACTGCCCATCATCAGCAGGGCGCCTTTTATGTTTGGGGTCATGGAAACAGAACTCAGATATCTTCATACTCATTCGCGGGGATGACGAACTGCAAGTCAATACACGCGGCCGGAAAAAGTGATTTGCAAGTCGTATCAATGTGTTAAAAAATTTGACCATTCTGACGTCAGTTTTTTGGAGAGTTTATATTTGCGAAGAATTCTCAAGGTTTTGGTCAGCAACCACGTCGCTACCAAACCAGTGGTGTTCAGCCGCAACCAAAAGCAAGTGTGGCACAGCCGCGCGCCCGCAAGCCTAAGTCTGCCCCGACCCCTATCAGATTTGACCTAATGTTTTGGGGCGCTCTCTGCTCGTTTGTTGTGTTTTTTCTATTTTTAAACCTTCAAGCAATTTCTGATCTGGCACCGGAATCTGTGAAAAACGGTAACACCCCAGGCGCGTTTGTGGGGGTTGCGCTTGGCGTTCTGTTCCTGAATCTGAGCATTTGAGCGCATGTCTGTCGCATTGCCTGAGCCCACTGCGCGGTTTTTTTGATACTAACGGCCCTCTGTTCAGCAAGACCACAACAACAAAAAAGGCCCCGCGTTTCCGCAGGGCCTGTTCTTTGTTCTGAAACCGCGCTTATTCGCGGCTTTCGGGGGCGTCGACCACGATGTCCAGCTCATCCCCGACCATATCATCATCGATCAGCGGCGCAGCCAGAGCAGCGGCGGCTTCGGCCTCTTCCCGGCGGGCTTCGATGACGACGTTGTCGCGGGTCTGGGCGACCTGACGCACGGCCTGAGTGGCACCACCGGTACCGGCGGGAATCAGACGACCGACGATGACGTTCTCTTTCAGGCCAACCAGCTTGTCTTTCTTGCCCTGAACCGAAGCTTCGGTCAGGACACGAGTGGTTTCCTGGAACGACGCCGCCGAGATGAACGAACGCGTTTGCAGCGAGGCTTTGGTGATCCCCAGAAGGATCGGTTCACCCTGTGCCGGACGACCACCGCGGGCGATGGTCTTCTCGTTGGCCGCGTCGAACTCTTGCTTGTCGACATGCTCGCCTTTCAGCAGGGTGGTGTCGCCTGAATCCAGGATCTCCCACTTCTGCAGCATCTGGCGCACGATAACCTCGATGTGCTTATCGTTGATCTTCACGCCCTGCAGACGATACACGTCCTGCACCTCGTCGATCATGTAATCCGCCAGCGCTTCGACACCCATGATGGACAGGATGTCGTGCGGAGCCGGGTTACCGTCCATCAGGTATTCACCCTTCTGGATGAAGTCCCCTTCGGCGACCGGGATGTGCTTGCCCTTGGGCACCATGTATTCGATGGTCTCCATGGACTCGTCCGCCGGTTCGATGCTGATGCGGCGCTTGTTCTTGTAGTCGCGGCCAAAGCGCACGTAACCATCGGCTTCTGCGATGATCGCGTGATCTTTTGGACGGCGGGCTTCGAACAGTTCGGCCACACGCGGCAGACCACCGGTGATGTCCTTGGTCTTGGCACCTTCACGCGGGATACGCGCGACAACGTCACCGGCTTCGACGGTCTGACCGTCTTCGACCGACAGGATCGCATCCACCGACATCGGATAGTGAACCGGGTTGCCCGCATCGTTGCGGACCGGCTCGCCATCTTCACCGACCAGAATGATCTCGGGCTTGAGGTCGCTGCCTTTGGGGGCGGCGCGCCAGTCGATCACGATCTTCTGGGTCATACCGGTTGCTTCGTCGGTCTCGTCGCGGACAGCAAGGCCCGAAACAAGGTCAACGTATTTCGCAGTACCGGCTTTCTCGGCGATGATCGGCAGGGTGTACGGGTCCCATTCGAACAGCTTGTCGCCACGGGCAACGGTTGCACCATCCTTGACGAACAGCTTGGAACCATAGCCCAGCTTGAAACTGGCACGCTCTTCGCCGTGTTCGTCGTTGATAACCAGCTTCATGTTCCGGCCCATGACCAGGCTTTCGCCTGCGGCATTGATCAGAATCTGCGGGTTCTCGAACGCAACAACACCTTCCTGGTTGGCTTCCTGGAACGACTGCTGACCACCTTGCGCAACACCACCGATGTGGAAGGTCCGCATAGTCAGCTGAGTACCGGGTTCACCGATCGACTGCGCGGCGATGATGCCGACAGCTTCACCCGTGTTGACCATGGTGCCGCGTGCAAGGTCACGACCATAGCAGGTTGCACAGACGCCTTCCTCGGACTCACAGGTCAGAGGCGAACGGATGCGCATCGACGCAACACCGGCCTCGTCGATGGTGTCGGCCATACGTTCGTCGATCAGCTGACCTGCTGCGACGATCACCTCATCGGTGCCCGGACGCAGAACATCGTCAGCCGCCACACGGCCCAGCACACGTTCGGCCAGCGAGGCAACAACCTCACCGTCGTTCACGGCTGCTTCGGCTGTGATTGCACGTTCTGTGCCACAGTCGATCTCACGAACGATACAGTCCTGCGCCACGTCCACCAGACGACGGGTCAGATAACCCGAGTTCGCCGTCTTCAGAGCGGTATCCGACAGACCCTTACGGGCACCGTGGGTCGAGTTGAAGTACTCGAGAACGGTCAGACCTTCTTTAAAGTTCGAGATGATCGGCGTTTCGATGATGTCACCGTTCGGCTTGGCCATCAGGCCGCGCATACCGCCCAGCTGTTTCATCTGAGTGACCGAGCCACGCGCACCCGAGTGGGCCATCATGTAGACCGAGTTCGGTTCCTGCTCGGAGCCGTCCTCAGCCCGATCCGACGACGAGATCGTCGACATCATCGCCTCAGTGACGCGGTCGTTACACTTCGACCAGGCATCGACAACTTTGTTGTACTTTTCGCCCTGAGTGATCAGGCCGTCCATGTACTGCTGTTCAAAGTCCTTCACCTGACCGCGGGTGTCATCAACGATACCCCACTTGTCGTCCGGAATGACCATGTCGTCTTTACCGAACGAGATGCCCGCCTTGAACGCTTCTTTGAAGCCCATCGACATGATCTGGTCACAGAAGATAACCGACTCTTTCTGACCGCAATACCGGTAGACGGTGTCGATCACCTGCTGCACTTCTTTCTTCCGCAGCAGACGGTTGACCAGATCGAACGGCGCTTTGTTGTTCATTGGCAGCAGAGCACCCAGACACAGACGGCCCGGCGTGGTCTCATAGCGCTTCTGAACTTCGTTGCCTTCGTCGTCGATCTGCGTGATCCGGGCGGTGATCTTGGTGTGCAGATGCACTTCACCGGAATCCAGCGCGTGCTGAACTTCGTCGATCGAACCGAACACCTTGCCTTCACCTGGCATGCCTTCGCGCTCCAGGGTCACATAGTAGAGACCCAGGATCATATCCTGCGACGGAACGATGATCGGCGCGCCGTTTGCAGGCGACAGAACGTTGTTCGTCGACATCATCAGAACACGGGCTTCCAGCTGGGCCTCAAGGCTCAGCGGGACGTGAACAGCCATCTGGTCACCGTCGAAGTCAGCGTTAAAGGCCGAACAGACCAGCGGGTGCAGCTGGATGGCTTTACCTTCGATCAGAACCGGTTCGAACGCCTGAATGCCAAGACGGTGCAGCGTCGGCGCACGGTTAAGCATGACAGGGTGTTCGCGGATCACCTCGTCGAGGATATCCCACACTTCGGGACGCTCTTTCTCGACCAGCTTCTTCGCCTGTTTGACAGTCGAAGACAGACCCTTGGCTTCAAGGCGCGAGTAGATGAACGGCTTGAACAGCTCCAGCGCCATCTTCTTAGGCAGACCACACTGGTGCAGCTTAAGCTCCGGACCGGTCACGATGACCGAACGGCCCGAGAAGTCGACGCGTTTCCCCAGAAGGTTCTGACGGAAGCGCCCCTGCTTACCCTTCAGCATGTCCGACAGAGATTTCAGCGGACGCTTGTTGGCACCGGTGATTACGCGGCCGCGACGGCCGTTGTCGAACAGAGCATCCACGGATTCCTGCAGCATCCGCTTTTCGTTGCGGACGATGATGTCAGGCGCGCGCAGTTCGATCAGACGCTTCAGACGGTTGTTCCGGTTGATGACGCGGCGATACAGATCGTTCAGATCCGAGGTCGCGAAACGGCCACCATCCAGCGGAACCAGCGGACGCAGTTCCGGCGGAATGACCGGGATCACGGTCATAACCATCCACTCGGGGCGGTTGCCCGACTCGAGGAAGGATTCAACAACCTTCAGACGCTTGATGATCTTCTTTGGCTTCAGCTCGCCGGTTGCTTCGGCCAGATCAGCGCGCAGCTGCTCGGCTTCGGCTTCCAGATCGATCTGGGCCAGCATCTCACGGATGGCTTCGGCACCGATATTGGCGGTGAACGCGTCCATGCCGTAAGCATCCTGAGCGTCCATGTACTCTTCTTCGGTCAGCATCTGGCCGTAGGTAAGGTCAGTCAGACCGGGCTCGATGACGACGTAGTTTTCAAAGTACAGAACGCGTTCCAGATCGCGCAGCGTCATGTCCAGCATCAGACCGATACGGGACGGCAGCGATTTCAGGAACCAGATGTGTGCGACGGGCGCGGCCAGTTCGATGTGGCCCATACGCTCGCGGCGGACTTTTTGCAGGGTGACTTCCACACCGCATTTCTCGCAGACAACGCCGCGATACTTCATCCGCTTATATTTGCCGCACAGACATTCGTAATCTTTGATCGGGCCAAAGATACGCGCGCAGAACAGGCCGTCACGTTCAGGCTTGAACGTCCGGTAGTTGATGGTTTCGGGTTTCTTGATCTCGCCATAGGACCAAGACAGGATCCGCTCGGGCGACGCCAGCGAGACCTTGATCTCGTCAAAGACCTTCGGGGGCGTCAGCGGGTTGAACGGGTTGTTGGTGATTTCCTGGTTCATTTGTTACCTCAAATCTTGCGAAAGGGGGGACGGGAGAAAGGGCAGCGCCCTTACTCCTCAACCTCCGCATCCAGGAGTTCCATATTCAGGCCGAGGCCGCGGACTTCTTTAACCAGAACGTTGAACGATTCCGGTACGCCCGCTTCAAAGTTATCCTCGCCCTTGACGATCGACTCATAGACCTTGGTCCGGCCGGCGACGTCATCCGATTTCACCGTCAGCATCTCTTGCAGGGTGTAGGCGGCGCCGTAAGCTTCCAGAGCCCAGACCTCCATCTCACCAAAGCGCTGACCACCGAACTGCGCCTTACCTCCCAGCGGCTGCTGGGTAACCAGGCTGTACGGCCCGGTCGAACGCGCGTGGATTTTGTCGTCCACAAGGTGGTGCAGTTTCAGCAGGTACTTGATGCCCACGGTGACCGGACGTGCAAATTGCTCACCGGTGCGACCGTCGAACAGAACCGACTGACCGCTTTCCGAGAAGCCCGCACGCACCAGCGCGTCATTGACGTCAGCCTCTTTGGCACCGTCAAAGACCGGGGTTGCGATCGGAACACCGCGGGTCACGTTGCCCGCAGCCTCGATCAGGCCATCCTCGTCCAGACCGGTGATGCCTTCTTCGTAGACATTCTCGCCATAAGCCAGCTTCATCGCTTCGCGCACTGGGGTCAGATCGCCGGACCGGCGGTATTCACCCAGAGCGTCGTCGATGTTCAGACCCAGACCGCGTGCGGCCCAACCCATATGGGTTTCAAGGATCTGACCAACGTTCATACGTGAAGGCACACCCAGCGGGTTCAGACAGAAGTCAACCGGAGTACCATCGGCCAGGAACGGCATGTCTTCCATCGGAACAACCTTGGAGATCACACCTTTGTTCCCGTGACGACCGGCCATCTTGTCGCCCGGCTGCAGCTTGCGCTTCACGGCGATGAAGACTTTGACCATCTTCATCACACCCGGCGGCAGGTCGTCGCCACGGCGGACTTTCTCGACCTTGTCCTCGAAACGAGCGTCCAGAGCACGCTTTTGCACTTCGTACTGCTCGTTCAGAGCCTCGACGATTTGTGCGTCCTGTTCGCCTTCCAGCGCCAGCTGCCACCACTGACCACGGGTCAGGGTTTCCAGCAGTTCCTCGGTGATCACCGAGCCTGGCTTGACGCCTTTCGGGCCTTTGACAGCGGTTTTACCCAGGATCAGGCCCTGCAGACGCGCATAGATGTTGCGGTCCAGGATCGCCAGCTCGTCGTCCCGGTCACGGGCCAGACGTTCGACTTCCTCACGCTCGATCTGCAGCGCACGCTCGTCTTTCTCGACGCCGTGACGGTTGAAGACGCGAACCTCAACGACCGTACCGTAATCGCCCGGTTTCACGCGCAGCGAGGTGTCGCGCACGTCAGATGCTTTTTCACCAAAGATGGCGCGCAGCAGCTTTTCTTCCGGGGTCATCGGGCTTTCGCCCTTCGGAGTGATCTTGCCGACCAGAATATCGCCCGGCTCAACATCCGCGCCGATGTAAACGATGCCCGCCTCGTCGAGGTTGCGCAGCGCTTCTTCACCGACGTTCGGGATGTCGCGGGTGATCTCTTCCGGACCCAGCTTGGTGTCACGGGCGGCGACTTCGAATTCCTCGATATGGACCGAGGTAAAGACGTCGTCACGCGCGATACGTTCACTGATCAGGATCGAGTCTTCGTAGTTGTAGCCGTTCCAGGGCATGAACGCGACGACCACGTTCTTACCAAGGGCCAGTTCACCCATATCGGTCGACGGACCATCAGCAATAACCTCGCCCTTCTGGACGGTGTCACCCACCTTGATCAGCGGACGCTGGTTGATACAGGTGTTCTGGTTCGACCGCTGGAACTTGCGCAGACGATAGATGTCAACGCCAGCGTCGCCCAGTTCCAGATCCTCAGTCGCGCGGATAACGATACGCTGGGCATCGACCTGGTCGATGATACCGGCGCGTTTCGCCTGAATCGCAGCGCCCGAGTCAATCGCAACCTTTTCCTCAATGCCGGTACCAACCAGCGGTGCCTCGGCCCGCAGCAGCGGAACCGCCTGACGTTGCATGTTCGAGCCCATCAGAGCGCGGTTGGCGTCGTCATTTTCAAGGAACGGGATCAGCGATGCAGCGACCGACACCAGCTGTTTCGGCGACACGTCGATCAGGTCAACATTCTCGCGCGGGGCAAGGGTGTAGTCACCGGCCTGACGGGTCGACACCAGATCGTTGATGAACTTGCCATCCGCATCCAAAGTCGCGTTCGCCTGCGCCACGGTGTGACGCATTTCCTCGGTCGCGGACATGTAGTGAACCTCATCGGTCACCTCGGCGTCTTTAACGACGCGGTAGGGCGTTTCGATGAAGCCATACTTGTTCACGCGGGCGAAGGTGGCCAGCGAGTTGATCAGACCGATGTTCGGACCTTCAGGCGTTTCAATCGGGCACATCCGGCCGTAGTGGGTCGGGTGAACGTCGCGCACTTCAAAGCCTGCACGCTCACGTGTCAGACCACCGGGGCCAAGCGCCGAGAGGCGGCGTTTATGGGTGACTTCAGACAGAGGGTTGGTCTGGTCCATGAACTGAGACAGCTGCGACGAGCCGAAGAATTCACGAACAGCAGCCGCAGCCGGTTTCGCGTTGATCAGGTCCTGAGGCATGACGGTGTCGATCTCGACTGACGACATACGCTCTTTAATCGCGCGCTCCATGCGCAGCAGACCGACGCGGTACTGGTTCTCCATCAGTTCGCCCACCGAGCGCACACGACGGTTGCCGAGGTGGTCGATATCGTCCACGTCGCCTTTGCCGTCACGCAGCTCAACCAGCGCCTTGATGCAGGCCACGATGTCTTCGCGGCGCAGGGTACGCAGAGTGTCAGGCGCGTCCAGTGCCAGACGCATGTTCATTTTCACGCGGCCAACAGCGGACAGGTCATAGCGCTCGCTGTCGAAGAACAGCGTGTCGAACAGGGCCGAGGCCGCTTCGACGGTGGGCGGCTCACCCGGACGCATGACGCGGTAGATGTCCATCAGCGCGGTTTCGCGGCTCATGTTCTTGTCCTGAGCCATAGTGTTGCGCATGTAGGGACCGACATTAACGTTGTCGATGTCCAGAACCGGGATGTCGGTGATGCCCGCATCCATCAGGTCCTTGACGGTGCCACCGATCAGGTCGCCGTCCTTGTCGTATTCCAGAGTCAGCTCATCACCGGCTTCGACATAGATCGCGCCGTTTTCTTCGTTGATGATGTCCTTTGCGACATACTTGCCGACGATGTTGTCGAAGGGAACTAGCAGGTCGGTGACGTTGCCTTCGTCTATCAGCTTCTTCACGGCGCGCGGTGTGACTTTCTTGCCCGCTTCGGCAATCACTTCACCTGATTTCGCGTCGATCAGGTCGTATGTCGGACGGGTCCCGCGCACACGCTCGGGGAAGAACGGCGTGACCCAGCCTTTCTTCTTGTCCAGCTTGTAGGACACGGTGTTGTAATACGCGTCCATGATCGCTTCCTGATCCAGACCCAGTGCGTACAGCAGGGTGGTCACAGGCAGCTTGCGGCGACGGTCGATACGGGCGAACACGATGTCCTTGGCGTCGAACTCAAAGTCCAGCCAGCTGCCGCGATACGGGATGATGCGGCAGGCAAACAGCAGTTTACCGGACGAGTGGGTCTTGCCCTTGTCGTGGTCAAAGAACACACCGGGCGAGCGGTGCATCTGGCTGACGATTACACGCTCGGTGCCGTTCACGATGAACGTTCCGTTCGGTGTCATCAGGGGCATGTCGCCCATGAACACGTCCTGTTCCTTGATATCTTTGACCGACTTGGCGCCGGTGTCCTCATCGACATCAAACACGATCAGACGCAGAGTGACCTTCAGCGGCGCGCTGTAGGTCATGTCGCGCTGCATGCACTCTTCGACGTCATATTTGGGTTTTTCCAGATCGTATTTCACGAACTCCAGCACGGAGGTTTCGTTGAAATCCTTGATCGGGAAAACCGACTGGAACACGCCTTTGATGCCTTCGCCGTCTGTGGGCTGTTCTGCATCGCCGGAGCGCAGGAAAAGATCATATGAAGATTTCTGGACCTCAATGAGGTTCGGCATTTCCAAAACTTCGCGGATTTTGCCGTAATATTTACGAAGACGTTTCTGGCCAAGGAACGTTTGAGCCATGTCAGATGTCACCTTTCGATGTTCTCAGCGGGCAAAGACACCGTCGGGCCCCGGCATCTTGCACAATCGAGACGACACGTCCGGATCAATTCGTGGCCACCGTCCCGAAGGTGGCCTCCCGATCCGAAAACCGTGTCTTAGAAAACGCCCCAAGACATGAGGCCCTTTCTAAGACAGGTTCGGCTGGACCCGGATTTCTCTGGGCCCAGCCTGAATTTTCGGCGCATCAGCGATGCACCTGTCGGTTGGCTTAGGCCAGCTCGACTTCGGCGCCAGCTGCTTCCAGCTTGCCTTTGACTTCTTCGGCTTCGTCTTTCGACACGCCTTCTTTGATCTTGCCGCCAGCTTCGACCAGTTCCTTGGCTTCTTTCAGGCCCAGACCGGTGATGCCGCGAACTTCTTTGATCACGTTGATTTTCGAAGCGCCGGCGTTCTTCAGAACGACGTCGAATTCGGTTTTTTCTTCCTCAGCTGCGCCACCGGCGTCGCCACCAGCTGCGACCATTACGGCGCCGCCAGCTGCGGGCTCGATGCCGTATTCGTCTTTGAGGATGGTTTTCAGTTCTTGTGCTTCCAGCAGGGTCAGACCCACGATGCTTTCTGCGAGTGCTTTCAGATCAGCCATTTTATCAGCTCTTTCCGTTTACAGTGTGTGTTCCAACGTCAGGGAGTGTTCCCTACGCAGATCATTCAGTGCCAACCGCTTACGCAGCTTCCGCCTTCTCTTCGATGGTGGAAAGGATGCTTGCGATGTTGCTTGCAGGTGCGCCAATCGCGCCGGCGATGTTCGAAGCAGGTGCGCCAATGCAGCCCACGATCGAAGCAATAAGCTCCTCGCGAGACGGCATTTTCGAAACTGTTTCCACGCCTTTGCGGTCCAGAGCGTTCTCGCCCATTGCACCGCCAAGGATTTCGAACTTCTTGTTCTCCTTGGCGAAGTCTTCGGCCACCTTGGCTGCTGCCACGGGGTCCTCGGAATAGGTCAGAACGGTCATACCCGTCAGCAGGTCAGCGATGCTCTCACATGGCTTTCCGTCGAGGGCGATTTTGGCGAGCCTGTTCTTGGCAACACGCACGGCACCACCCGCGTCACGAGCACGTGCGCGAAGGTCCTGCATCTCGGCAACTGTCAGACCGGCGTAGTGAGCTACCACTACGACGCCAGAGCTTTCGAAGATTTGGCCGAGTTCCTCGACCACTTTCTCTTTCTGGGCTCTATCCACAGTTCTCTCCAAGTTTGGGATGTTGGACATCCCGGCTCATATTTGCTGCGGTCGAAACCACAGCGTTCAGGTCCGTTGTTACGGGATTGGCCAAAATGCGCCCGAGGATCGCGACCCTCAGAATTCTTTGGTCTTACCCGTCTCAGGCAGGAGATTAAGGGGCCATATGGCACCACCCACCGTCTTGGACGAAACGAAATAAAGCGCACGACGAATCGCACGCTTTACTCCGCAAATCTCTTTAGGGCAGATGGCGTGGGTTTCCAAGAGGTAAATTGCGGATTAGGCGCGGTTTTGCTATGGCATTGACAAGGGCTGCAACTGCCCGTCCATTGGGCAGATTGTCAGACACGCCTGGACACGGTTCCCTCCAAGAATGCACCCTCTTTCGGACGAAGAATTTCACCGCGCTTCTCGCTATGTGGACGAGTTCGCCCGGCAAATCAGGGCCAATCCGGTTGGTGCGTTCGATTGCATCTACCGATCTCATGACTTTCCTGACACGCGTATGGTGATTAAACTGCGTGCTGCTCATAAGGTGTACGCCCTCAAGATCGACGTCGACTCCCCTGACACCGGACGACTGAAACAGGAATTCGGCCACCTTACCGCCTTGTCGGAGTATTTTTTACCTATGAAAGATTCCGACGTCGTGCACCCGGTCTATCTTTCGCCGTCTCAGGCGTTCTTTGTCACCCCCTTCATCGACCGACCAACCGCCGCAGACCTGATCCACAACAGCATAGATGACGCCCAAGTCGCCCAGATCTATCGCCGCGCCGGCGCGTGGCTGAACGATCTACATTCTTTCCGTCCGTCCAAGGAGTACAGATTTCGCCCCAAATGGATGACTGACCTGATTGCAGAGTTAAACGCACAGGTTCCACCTTCGGTTCGAGCAGAATGTGACGTCATGCTCAGGGTGCTGTTGGCCGAGATGGCTGGCCTGAGGGGCGCGCCCGAGACCCAGGTCCTGGCCCATGGTGATTTCCACAGCCAGAACCTGATTGTCGGGCAAGGGCAGATGATCGGGCTGGATTTTACTGAAACCCGCGAAAAACTGGCGGTTTATGATATTGTAGACTTCTTGAAATCAGATGTATTCCGCAACGCGCCGACCGACGCCATTGACCGCAGTGGAATCGTGCAAGCCAACAAACAGATGTTCCTACGTCGATATCGCCATCCGTTCCGTATGGACGTCCTCGATTTCTGTCTGCGTGCCCGACTATTGATTGACTGGCTGTCCCTTTGGCAAGCTGATCACCCATATAGCGCCTATGATGAGGACAGGCGGAAAAGGCTCGGCGACCGGTTGCGTCTTGCGTTCCAAAAGCCCTGACTACACTGACGCTTTTTTGTAACGACATGGAAAGGTTTTGATATTTACCCTCTCGACCTGCACCAATATTTTGGTCCAGATTGCCTCGAAAAAATGATCCGTGATCCGGATCCTCATCAGCTACAGGTGTTCGTATTCAATGGTACTTCGCAGCTTTTTTGCCCAGGACAGTGAAGCTCTGATCGTCACGTCCAGCCCCGACAGCTCGATTGAAGGCGATCCGATCATCAACAACTCGGACACCCCCGACGGAACGATTTTTGAATACTCCGGAGGCTTTGGCACCACTGTCACGCTGGATGACACCAGCGGAAGCCCTAACGTCTTCAACGATGACCAAGAAGCCGGGCACGTCATCACGGATGGTGGCGGTATCGTCGCCGACGGTACCCAGGTCGAATCCGAATCCATAATCGTTGTCCGCGCCCTCGACGAAAACGGAGTACCTACCGGCCCCGAGATCGAGATTTATGTCTTTTCGCAAAATGGCATCACCTCGGACGTTTGGGGGTTTGCAACATCCGAACCGCTGACACCCGGCACGTCCTACATCAAGATTTCCGGTTCCAACGCCGGGTCGTCTTCCTATGATGACTATATCCCTTGCTTTGGCCCCGGCACGTTGATCGAAACCGTCGATGGCGAAGTCGACGTAGCCCTGCTGAAAAAAGGTCAAATGGTCTGGACCCGCGACGCCGGGTTCCAACCCATTCTGTGGATCGGCACAACCGAAGTGCAAGGCACCGGCGCCTTTGCCCCTGTCGTCATCGAAAAAGATGCGATTGGAAACAGCCGCAAGCTTATCTTGTCGCCACAGCACCGGGTACTGGTCTCGGCCCCCGTCACCGACATGCTGTTCGGCTCATCCGAAGTCTTCGTTGCCGCCAAACACCTGTGCGGCCTGCCTGGCGTTGAAATCTGCGAAATGGACAGTATCACCTACACGCATTTCATGTTCGACCGGCATCATATCGTCCGCTCAAACGGGGCGCTGACTGAAAGCTATTTCTTTGGCGACACCGCCAAACACGCCCTGTCAGAGGCCCAACGGTCCGAGATTCTAACCCTATTCCCCATGTTGAAATTCGGAGTCTCTGCTTTCGGCGAAACCGCGGCCTCGACCATCAGCGCCCGCGAGGCAGAGGTTCTGCGCGCTTACCTGTAAACGCAAAAAAACCGGGCTGCATTTCGGCAACCCGGTTTCAAATCTGCATTGACGGAAGGGCTTATTCGCCCGACGCAGCCGCCACATCCAGGGTCACACCGGGGCCCATGGTCGAGCTCAGTGCGATCTTTTTCATGTAGGTGCCTTTTGCACCCGACGGCTTTGCCTTGGCCACAGCCGAGACGAAAGCGCGGACGTTTTCGGCCAGCTTGGCTTCGTCGAACGAAGCTTTGCCAACGCCTGCGTGCACAACGCCGCCTTTTTCCGCCTTGAACTGAACTTCACCGCCTTTGGCTGCTTCCACGGCCGCTTTCACGTCCATGGTCACGGTGCCAACCTTGGGGTTCGGCATCAGGTTGCGGGGGCCCAGAACCTTACCCAGACGGCCAACGATGGGCATCATGTCCGGGGTGGCAATGCAGCGATCGAATTCGATGGTGCCGCCCTGAATGGTTTCCATCAGGTCTTCTGCGCCAACGATATCCGCACCTGCTTCTTTCGCTTCGTCCGCCTTGGGACCACGCGCGAACACAGCAACGCGCATCGCTTTACCGGTGCCGTTCGGCAGACCAACAACGCCGCGAACCATCTGGTCTGCGTGACGAGTGTCAACGCCCAGGTTCATCGCGATTTCGATGGTCTCGTCGAATTTCGAGGTTGCATTGGCTTTGACCAGGGCAACTGCATCTTCAACCGACAGGTTTTCCTTGCCGGCGACAGCTTCGCGCGCAGCGCGGGTGCGTTTACCAAGTTTTGCCATCTTACTTCACCTCGATGCCCATGGAGCGGGCCGAGCCCAGGATGATCTGCATTGCGCCTTCGATATCGTTGGCATTCAGATCTTTCATTTTGGCTTCGGCGATTTCGCGAACCTGCTTCGAGGTCACAGTTGCCACGGTCTCGCGACCGGGGTTTTCCGCGCCACGGGGGCGGTTACGCTTGCCAACCGGCTTCAGACCAGCGGCTTTTTTCAGGTAATAAGACGCGGGCGGCGTCTTGATGTCCATAGTGAAGGACTTGTCCTGATAGTAGGTGATCACGGTCGGGCAAGGGGCGCCTTGCTCCATGTCTGCGGTCTTGGCGTTGAACGCCTTGCAGAACTCCATGATGTTGATGCCGCGCTGACCTAGCGCCGGACCAACTGGCGGCGAGGGGTTCGCCTGACCTGCAGGAACCTGCAGCTTCATTGTACCAGCAAGCTTCTTGGCCATTTGGTTTTCCTTTCAACTCGGGTGAAACGCGTTTCACCCAGACTATGTTGCGTGGTCCGATCCGGGATCGCGATCCCAGCAACCTCCCACGAGAGAATCTCGCCCGAAGACGATAGAGGCGGCATTTATAGTGGAATTGTGGGGTTGGCAAGTGGATGTCGCGCTATTGCCAGTTTGACTTTTTGTATTGACCGGACCTCAGTGGCTTTTGGGAACAGTCAAACAGAATAATTCATCTGAATACATAAGTTGCGTCAGAAAACAAGGCGGGTATCTTGGAGCAAATTGGCTACAAAAGAAGTGATCAGGGATGGCGTCATCTCGGCTAAACAAGGGGCTACTGATATGCGTGCTCTTAGCTATGTTGCCCGGATGCGGCAGCAAAGCTCAGGATCAGGGTGGTGCGTCCAACGAAACTGCCCAAACCAGCGTGTCCAACACCGATGCTGCTTTCGATGCGACAGGAATTGATCCCAGCACCTATTCGGGTCAGTTTCAGGTCAAGCTGACCAAAGAAGTTCCGCTGCGCGATATTCCCGTCCCCTTCACAGTCTACGCCGGCCTGGAGGAATCCAGCCCAACTCGGCTGCGATTGCGGGCGTTCATGGATTTGCGCGGATTGCAGGAAAAGGCACCGCAAATACTGACCGGTCCGTTGGAAGAAACCTGTAAGCGCCAGATCTATCTCGACATCCGAGACGTCACCGCCATCGGCGAAACCGTAAAGGTCGAGGGTTCGGCTCGTGCTCAATTCACGCGGTGCAAACGGAATGAAGAACCGGGCTTTCAATATTTTGGGGCCACGGTAGATGCAATTGCTGTCGCCAAGGCGGAAGTTAAGGGCCAATGCCTTACATTCAGTATCGAAAGCGCGGACCTCAGCCCGCGTGGGTTCATCGGAACTGTTACCAATCTTTTCGGGCTGACCGACCGCATCAACGAAGCGGTCCTTGAAAAGGGTGGAGAGTTTCTGGCAGCCAACCCGGTTTGCCCACCACTGCCAGAAGAATTCACGGTTCTTGATCCAATTTACGAGTCTGGTGGAACACGTGAAGTTGCACCCGGGGGAATGGGCGCTGCTGTTGTTGGATCAGCCGACGTAAGCGCCGAGACAATAGTCAAAGTTCTTGCGGGTCTAAAGAACCTTGGTGTTTTGGAGTTTGCTGAATGAGACTTTGGTTAATTATCCCAGTCTTGATGGCAGCCGTTGTAGGTGCCCGAGCCCCATACGCCCAACAGGTGGATTTTATCATCGACGCGACATTGCCAGTTCGCGATACGGATTTGCCCTACAAGCTAAATCTGACCCTAACTGCCGTTGACACTACACGGATAGGCGTCGGAGCATTACTCGACTTACGGGGCGCACAGAAAATTGTGCCCGAAAGACTGGCTGACAACGCGATAGTCGATAATTGCGGTCTGCAAGTCAGGCTAGATGACATAAGCTTTGGGGCCAAGGACGATGCAATTGATTTAGACGGCGAGGTTACTGTTACACTCTTTGAGTGCAGCCGCACCAGTGAGCGCGATTTTCAACGCGGCCAAGAAAAGAATTCCATTCTGGCGAACATGTCCACCGAAGCGACTGTCGAACTGCGCGACAATTGCGCCTACATCAAACTAATCGATCTCACACTCACGGCGCCGGAAGCGCAGCGCGAACAAATCTTGGAAGACGACACCCTCGAGTCCGTAAAAGAACTGATGCTGGCAGCTGTAGATCTTGTGCTCAACGAAACCCCATTGTGCCCGGAATTGCCGGCAGAACTCGCTTCACTTGATCCGGTCTACGAAAGCGGTGGCCCGCGCGAGATCGGAGACGGTGGACTTGGTATATTGCTTGACGGGTCTGTTGATGTCAGCCCGTCAACAATTCTGGATGTATTGACGGTGCTTCAGCAACAGGAACTCATTCCCGGTCGGCCCTAACCTCGGAGTGTTGCAACCGTTTCTTGCCAAAAAAGCGCCGCAGTGTTTTGGGCAGAGCGGGCGTTCCATTTCCAGGCACAGAGCGTTTAGCCCTGCTTCGTAACCTGCGTAAAGTCCAGCTCCACCGGTGTTTCCCGACCAAAGATCGAGACCGAAACTTTCAGCTTCTGGATCTGGTCATCCACGCCTTCGACCATGCCATCAAAATCCTCGAATGGGCCGTCGTTGACCTTGGCCTTCTCGCCAACTTCACAGCTGATCATCAGTTTCGGCGCTTCTTCGCCTTCCTGAACGCGGTTGATAGAGTTCACTAGGTTATAACCCTGTTTCTGCATCGCGCCTCGGGAAAAACCTCCGCCAGCAAAGCAAATCCCCGCGCACCGATCACGTCTTGGCTATTGTGACACTGCACGAGGGGCAGTTGTGCTATAGTGACTGCAACTATACGTATTTGGCGGAGGTTTATTATGATTATTCGATTCATCACAACACTGGGCATCGCGCTCTCGCTTGCCATTACAGCTCCACAGGTGGCCCGAGCGGATGCGGGCGAAATTCTTGGCGGTGCCGTCGTGGGTGGCGTCATTGGCTACGCAATCGGTAAAGAGCAAGGAAAGAAGCAATCCAGCCGATCGACAACAACGCGGACTTACAGATCGGGTATTCCGTCCACCTCACAGGGGGCTCAAACACAGACTGCCCTGAACTATTTCGGCTACAATGCCGGACGAGTCGATGGCCAAGTCGGGGGCGGTACCCGCGCAGCGATCGAGCGATATCAGGCGTCGATGGGCTACCCGGTCAATGGCTATGACTTTCCCCCCTATCAAAGCGACTTTCTGAACCAGGCCTACTATTGGGCGACCAGCGGCGGGCAAGCGGCGACGCAACTGTCGGGTCAGCCACTTTTGTTTGCCTATCGTCAGCAGGTTCACAGCGGCGCCGCGCTGGCGGCTGCCCCGCAGCCCCAGGCACAGGCTCCGGCCCCGATCACTCCGGTTGTGACTGCCCAGCCCGAGACCACACCCACAGAAGCCCCAACCGAAACCGCATCGACGGGCAGCTTGCCCAGCCTCTTTGCCGGTGGCACAGCACGGCCCTCACTTGCCAACCGGTGCAGTGCGGTGATGCTGCAAACCTCGACCAATGGCGGGTACACAACACTGGCCAATATGTCGGACCCCGATTTCGCCCTGAGCGAGCAGTTCTGCCTGGCTCGCAGCTATGCCATGGCGCGTGGTGAAGAACTGATCCAGGGCATTCAGGGCCTGACCCCCGATCAGATCAGCACGCAATGTGCCGCCTTTGGTGACACCCTGTCGCCGCAGGTGGTTGCGCTTTCGCTCAGCTCGAAAGCCGATGCGGAAAGCCAGATGCGCAAATTCGCTCTGGATACCGGGCTGAGCCCAGCCGATCTGTCCGCCACAAGCAAGGTCTGTCTGTCGCTCGGCTACCGTCAGGACAACATGGATACAGCAGTTGGCTCGGCACTGATGCTGGTCGCCTTGGGTGAGCCTGCCTACGGAGAACTGGTCGGCCACCACCTGCGCGAAGGCTTTGGCGTGCAGGAACGTCAGGACCTTGCAATGCAATGGTATGACGCAAGCCTGTCGGCGCTTGACGCCGGATCGCAAGCGGTGTTCCTGCCGTCGCAAACCGACCGCCCGCAGCTTTTGCGTGCGGCCATGGTGCAGGCGCAATAAGCGGAGCGTTAAAAACCAACTTTTGTGGCACTGAAAAGAAAAACGCCGCGTTGCTCATGGCAGCGCGGCGTTAGAAATTGCTGTAAAGGCTTAAATCAGCCCTGCTTGGTCACCTGTGTAAAGTCCAGCTCGACCGGTGTTTCGCGGCCAAAGATCGAGACCGAAACCTTCAGCTTCTGATTCTCGTCGTCCACGCCTTCGACCATGCCGTCGAAATCCTCGAACGGGCCGTCGTTGACCTTGACCTTCTCGCCGACCTCGAAGGAGATCATCAGCTTGGGCGCTTCTTCGCCTTCCTGAACGCGGTTGAGAATCTGGTTCACCTCAGCATCTCGCATCGGCATCGGGCGACCTTGCGGGCCCAGGAAACCGGTGACGCGGTTGATCGAGTTCACTAGGTGATAGCCCTGATCCGACATTTCCATGTGCACCAGCACATAGCCGGGCATGAAACGGCGTTCGGTTGTGACCTTCTTGCCCCGGCGCACTTCGATCACCTCTTCGGTGGGCACCAGAACTTCGTCGATATCGTCCTCAAGGCCGTGTTCGGCCACCGACGTGCGGATCTGTTCTGCGATCTTCTTTTCGAAATTCGAAAGAACGCTGACCGAGTACCACCGTTTCGCCATGAACCTGTCGTCCTTGTTTGCCTTTGGGCCGCGACTGCGCCCGTCGTTTGAATTCAGTTACGTCATCCGGAATAAAAAGCGGCGCGCGGTCCGAATCGCCGCACGCCCATTCCGAAGAGTCCCGCGTGACCTACAAGGACATCGCGTGCTGTGCAAGGGGGAAGCGGCGTTTCCACCCAACCCCAAACGGGTTTAGCCGAACGCACCAAGGATCAGTTGCAGACCCCCGCGAATGCCCAGATCGACCAATGCAAAAAACACAGCGGTAAGAGCCGCCATGATGAACACCATGACCGTGGTCAGCAGAACCTCGCGGCGCGTGGGCCACACGACCTTTGCAACTTCGGCGCGGACTTGCTGAATGAACTGGATCGGATTCATGGTAGCCATTTGGCGGTGTTCTCTCTGCTAGCGGATGGGCCGGACATAACCGGGCATTGCGGCAATTTCAAGGGCTGTCAGGGCTTGGGCTTGTCGTCCCATTCATCGCTGAGGATACGACGGGCGTCCCCCTCGGGATCGTCATACTGATTCGAGCGGACAGTATAGACAAACGCCACCAGCCCAACCCCGCCCAGAAAAAGGGAAATCGGTATCAGATAGGCCAAGACTTCCATCGCTTTACCTTACCCGCAACGCGTTCAAAGACACAGTGATTGATGAGGTCGACATCGCCAGCGCCGCGATCAGCGGCGTAGCCAGACCAACCACGGCCAAAGGCACCGCGATGATATTATAGACGGTGGCGATGCGGAAGTTCTCGCGAATCCGTTTTGTGGCTTTGGCAGCGGTATCGCAGGCATCGGCGATAGGTGACAGGTCGTTGCCCAGCAGCACGATATCTGACGCCACCCGCGCCGCATCCAGTGCGGACGCTGGTGAGATCGACACATGCGCCGCCGCCAGCGCGGCCGTGTCATTCAGCCCGTCGCCCACCATCAGCACATGATGGCCCTGATCGCGCAGCACCTCGACATGCGTGGCCTTGTCCTGTGGCAGGGCTTGCGCAATCCAGTTCTGAATGCCCAGCTTACCCGCCAGCGCCTGAACCGCGCCTTGCGTATCACCCGAGATCAGGATGACCCCTTTGCCCGCTTCGCGCAGTGCCTGCACTGCCTCCGCCGCGCCGGGGCGCAGAGCGTCCGAGAACAGGAACGCCGACGGTGCCTGACCTGCGATGGAAAGCCACGCGGCGGTTTGGTCGCCCTCTACCGCGCCAGTCCATGCCGCGCGGCCCAGACGGACGCGTTGGCCGCGATAGGTGCCCTCGGTTCCGTAGCCCGGAACCTCGGTGACGTGTTTCAGCGTGGCGGGTTTGATCCCGGCCTCACGCGCGGCTCTGGTCAAAGCAACCGACAGCGGGTGCGCGGATGCCTCGGCCAGGGCCAGCGCGACCTCAAGATCCGCGCGGGAATGGTCGCCCAGATTGGCCAGTTCAGGGGTACCGGAGGTAAGCGTGCCGGTCTTGTCGAAAACAACCGTATCGACCTCGGCCAGACGCTCCAGCGCGGTGGAATGTTTGATCAGCATCCCCTTACGGAACAACCGCCCCGAGGCCGCCGTGGTCACCGCTGGCACAGCCAAGCCCAGCGCGCAGGGGCAGGTAATGATCAGAACGGCGGCGGCGATGTTCAGCGCCGTGCGCACGTCACCGGAATAGATATACCAACCCACAAAGCTGAGCGCCGACAGGATATGCACACCGGGCGCATAGAGCTTGGCCGCCTTGTCGGCCAGCGAGGTGTATCGCGAGCGCCCCGATTCCGCGATGGCCACAAGATCGGCCATGCGGTGCAGCGAGGTGTCCTCACCCACCGCCGTCGCGCGGATGGTCAGAGGGCCGGTCAGGTTGACTTCTCCAGCGCTGACAGTCGAGCCCGCCTCGGCGAACACCGGCAGGGTTTCTCCGGTCAGTAGGGACCGGTCGAGTTCGGACTGACCCGAGACAATCTCTCCATCCACAGGCATCCGCCCGCCGGGGCGCACAAGGATCAGGTCGCCTACGTTCAGCGTGGCAACGGCGACTTCTTCCTCGACGCCAACCGCGACCCGAATGGCGCGGGGGACTTCCAGCGCGGTCAGTTCCTCGGCCGCGGATCGGGCGGCAGCACGGGTGCGATAGTCCAGATAGCGCCCTGCCAGCAGGAAGAAGGTCAGCGTTAGGGCGGCGTCGAAATAGGCATGTTCGCCGCTGAGCGTGGTTTCCCAAAGCGATGTGACCAGCGCCAACAGGATCGCCAGCACGATCGGCACATCCATGTTCAGACGTCGCACACGCAAGGCCGACCACGCATTCGCAAAGAAGGGCTGTGCAGAGAAAGCGATCGCCGGCAGCGCAATCGCCGCCGATATCCAGTGGAACATATCCCGTGTGGCGTCGGACGCCCCGGACCAGACCGAGACGGACAGCAGCATCACGTTCATCGAGGCAAACCCGGCCACCGCCAGCCGCATCAACAGGTCGCGCCCCGCCTTGTCGGCCTGTGTGGCGGACAGGGCACCGGGGTCCAGCTCATGTGCCTCAAAACCCGCGTTTTCCAGCACTGGGATCAGATCGGCAGCACGCAGATCGGGCGCGGCTTTGATCATGGCGCGTTTCAGGGTCAGGTTGACGCGCGCATCCTCGACGCCGGGAGTGGCGTTCAGCGCGCGTTCCACCGTCGCGATACAGGCCGAGCAATGGATGCCCGGCAACGACAGAGCGATCTGTGTGTCCTGCGGAATGGGCCGTGCCGGTTCTGCCGGGGCCGCGATACAGCCCGGACAGGCCGCTGTGCCGGAACTGAGCTGCGCCACGATCCCCTACCCTTTCACATAAAGCGGCACGCGCTGCGCGAATTCCGCTCCGCTGTGGTCCTTGGCGACCAGACGGATGTTCCAGTTGCCCTTGCCCAGCGCCGCAGGGGTTGCATAGGCAGTACCGTCAAAGGTGAAATCAGGGGCGAAATCTTCTTTAACATGGGTGGCGCGGCCAACCACGGCCTGCAACTCGGCCACTTCGACCGGAGCGCCGGTTTGATCGGTGATGTGCAGAACCAGCAATCCGCCCGAAACCTCGGCCCGGATGAACCATCCAAGGGCTTGTTGTTCCTGCAAACGCTCGTTGAACTCTTGGCTCGCGACGTAAGAGTTTTTGACCTCTAGCCCCGGAAAGGTTTTCACCGCGCTGTATGCCAGCACCAGATTGACGGCGATGATCACACCAAAGGCCGCGACAAACACGGCCAGCGCGTGTTTTCCGGTGAATTGACGTTCAGCCATGCTCAGTTCCCCCGTCCGTTAAACGTGGTGTCCTTATAGGCGCGTTCGCCGCTTTCCAGATCCTCGACCCAGATGCGCACAGGCGTCACATCCGCAGCAGCAGGGCCGGTATCACCTGCGGTCACCACGTAGACACGGGTCAATTGTGCCGTATCTGCGGTGACATTGACAGTGTCTCCGTCGATGCCCTCGATCTGGATTTGCAAGGCCGGGTCGCCTGCCAGGGTCAGCTTGAACGGGCGTTCCTCACCATGTTTGTTGCGCAGACGCACGTCATAGGTGTTGCGGATTGTGCCATCTGAGAGGGTCACGAAGGTCGGATTGCGCACAGGTGCGACGGTCAGGTCGATATCCGAGCGGATGAACAGCGCAAAGAGCAGCGCAAAACCAACCGCCGCCCACATGGCCGTATACATGATCGTGCGGGGCCGCATAATGTGTCTCCAGACATTCTTGGGGGTCTCACCCGCCCGTTCGCGGGTCTCGTCACTCAGCGCCATGTAGTCGATCAGACCACGAGGCTTGCCGATCTTGGCCATCATGTCGTCACAAGCGTCGATACAGAGCGCACAGGTAATGCACTCCAACTGCTGCCCGTCGCGGATGTCGATGCCCACGGGGCAGACGTTCACGCAGGCCATGCAATCGATGCAATCGCCCAACTCAGAATCCGCCGTGCGTTTGCCCTTGCCGCGCGGCTCGCCCCGCCATTCGCGGTAGCCGACGACCAGAGTATCCTCGTCCATCATCGCCGCCTGAATGCGGGGCCACGGGCAAGCATAGATGCAAATCTGTTCCCGCGCGAAACCACCAAACAGGAAGGTGGTGCCGGTCAGGATCAGCATGGTTGTGTAGGCCACAGGATGCGCATTGCCCGTCACCAGATCACGCAGCAATGTGGGCGCGTCGGCGAAATAGAACACCCAGGCACCGCCGGTTGCCAAACCGATCAGGAACCAGGCGGTCCATTTCGTCAGGCGCAACCGTGCCTTTCGCATATCCAGCTTTTCTTGTCGGTGCAGACGTAGGCGGGCGTTGCGGTCGCCTTCGATCCAGCGTTCGACGAGAATATAGAGATCAGTCCACACTGTCTGCGGACAGGCATAGCCACACCACACACGCCCCAAGGCCGAGGTGAACAGGAACAGGCCCAGCCCAGCCATGATCAACAGGCCGGCAACGAAATAAAACTCGTGCGGCCAGATCTCGATCCAGAAGAAGTAAAAGCGACGGTTGGCCAGATCCAGCAACACCGCCTGATCCGGCAGGCTGGGGCCACGGTCCCATCTGATCCACGGAGTGATGTAGTAAATACCCAGCGTCACTGCCATGATGATCCATTTCAGATTGCGAAACGGACCGGACACGCGCCGGGGGAAAATCGGCTCTCGTGCGGCGTAAAGGCTAGGGGCGGGATCGGAATCGCTCACGGGCTGGCTCCAGACTCACTTCTATTCTGCGCCTTGTCCCAGATCACACCACCCGGCACTTTGACATGGGTCAAAAGCGCATCGTACAGACACCTTTTGTCACAGGTCGCGCGCCTGACGCCTAAGCCACGCGACAAAGGTCTTTACGGCAGGACGCAGGGGCGCATCGCCCAGAACGATATGATAACCAAAGTCGCCGGGTTCCTGAAACAGTTCGACGATACGACCGGATGATATGTCGCCTTCGACAAAATGCCGCGCGGTCACGGTCACGCCCTGCCCCGCGCGCACCCCATCCAGCAGCAGGTTGCCCGGCAGCGCGATGCGCCCGGCGCCCGGTCCGTGATCAACACCTTGCCGGGCCAGCCATGTGGTTGCCTCGGTCGTTCCGAATTCCTCAAGCCAAGGTAACTGGCTCAGCTCCTTCGCGGTCCAGTCGGTCTTGCCATCCAGCAGGGAAGGTGCGGCGACGATGACCATGGGGCTGGGTTGCAGCATCTCGGCGCTGACACCCGGCCAGTCGCCCGCGCCATAGCGTATGGCCACATCCACCCCACCGGGTGTAAGGCTGACCAGCTTGGGCGAAGGGTCTAGCGCAAGATGGATATCCGGGTATTTGGCCTGAAACGTAGGCAGGCGCGGCATTAGCCAGGATGCCGCGAAGGATGAGGTCAAAGACACATGCACGGGCCGCCCCTGCCGGGCCTTGGTCAGATCAGCAATGGCCGTGCCTATCGCGCCAAAGCCCAGATGCAGGGCGCGGGCCAGCTCCTCGCCTTCCGGTGTCAGGGTCATGGATTTACCGGTCCGGTCCAGCAGGGCCACGCCCAGATGTTTCTCAAGCGCGCGCAATTGCTGACTGATGGCAGCGTGACTGACATTAAGCGCCGCACCAGCTGCAACCACATTGCGCCGCTCGGCGAAGGCAGAAAAGGCCCTTAGGGCCGCCAAAGGGGGCAGAGATAGCCAATCCATATGTAATCCAAACTTACACGTTAGAGTTTCATTTGAGTCGCATTTCAAAGCCCAAAGGTCAATCTTTAACCCATGCTCGCAGCGTATAGGAGGCTGACAATGTTCACCGTTTTTGCACGAACTTTTCTGACCGCAACCCGCGTCGATGCCCCGGTCATCCGGGATGCGCCCAAGCCAAACCAGTCCAGGAAGGAGTGGTTGCCGGACAGTCATTGGTGGAAAGAACCGCTCCGCGATGTCGATCTGAACGATCTGTGATCGCTTTACCCAAGTTCTGGACCCGTCATGGGCGGAACTCTACGGTAGGGAAATAGCACCGGCTGTTCTGGAAACGCGCGAACAGATGGAACAGCCGGTGCTGCAACCTTCGGGCGGCGAACCGTCCGAAGGTATTCTTTTGGCCTTACTGGCCGCCGCCCAACTGGTGGACGTAAGCCGTGACAGCGCGGATCTGCGCATCGGTCAGGCGGTTTTCCCAAGCGGGCATCACGCCAAACCGGCTGTAAGTCACCGTCTCGGTCAGCGCCTCTTGGCTGCCGCCATAGAGCCAGATCGCGTCGGTCAGGTTCGGCGCACCTTGAAAGACATCGCCAGTGCCGTCTTCGCCATGGCAAGCCGCGCAATTGTCTTCGAACACAACCTTGCCAGCCTGCGCCGCCGCATCATCGCTTTGGGCATTCGTCAGCGACATCACGTATTGAACCACCTGAGCAATCTCTTCTTTCTCAAGCAGTTCACCAAAGGCCGGCATCTCGGAATAGCGCGCATCGTCGCTTTCTTCGTTCCGGATGCCATGGGCGATTGTGAACTCGATATCCTCAAGTGAACCGCCCCACAGCCATGCGTCATCCAGCAGGTTCGGGAAACCCGGAGCACCCTGTGCTCCCGAGCCGTGGCATTGCGCACACCAGGTGCGGAACACGGCACCGCCTGAGTTCACAGCGTATTGCTGCAACTCGGCATCGGCCGAAATCTCTTCCAGCGGGGTTTCCACCAGACGTGCGTTCCAGGGCGCGTTGGCTTCTTCGAAGGACACGATATCCTGCTGCACTTCCCCGCGCGAGGACCAGCCAGTGACGCCTGCGGTTGCCGACTGAACCAGCGGCCATGCTGGATACATGATCGTGTAGATCACGCCCCAGAAGATACAGGCGTAGAAGGTCCACAGCCACCAGCGGGGCATCGGATTGTCGAATTCTTCGATACCGTCCCAGCTGTGACCCGTGGTATTCGGATCGCCTGGCTGTTTATCAGGTGTCTTGCTCATGGCCGCGCCTCCTTGGATTCGGCGGGTTTATCTTGATGCCGGAAGGGGATGTTGGCGGTGTCCTTGTATTCCTTGCTGGCACCGGGGCGGAAAACCCAGATGATGATGCCGACAAAGACCGAGAACAGCAGCAAAAGCATCCAGCTATCCGCGAACTGTCTGAGGAGTGTGTATTCTTCCATAACGCCCTCCTTAACGACTTGCGTCCGGGGTGAAGGTCGAGAAATTAACCAGCGTGCCCAGCATCTGAAGATAGGCCACCAGCGCGTCCGCTTCGGTCAGTTCCGGTTGACCGTCGAAGTTGCGCACGCTGACCTTGTCGCCATAGCGTTCCAGCAGCCCATCATAGTCGCTGTCCGGATCGGCCTGCGCACGGAAGTCGGCCTCGGCATTGGCCAGCATCTCTTCGGTGTAAGGCGTGCCGACAACGGCGTTCGCCTTCATGATGTCACCGATATACTTGCCGTCCAGCTTGCGATGCTCGAGGAAGCCGTATTTCGGCATAACCGATTCCGGCACAACCGACTGCGGATCACGCAGGTGGTCCACATGCCACTGGTCCGAATAGCGACCGCCCACGCGGGCCAGATCAGGACCGGTCCGCTTGGAGCCCCACTGGAACGGGTGGTCGTACATCGACTCAGCCGCCAGCGAGTAGTGACCGTACCGTTCGACCTCATCCCGCATGGGGCGGATCATCTGGCTGTGGCAGACATAGCAGCCTTCGCGCAGATAAACCTCACGGCCCGCCATCTCGAGAGGGGTGTAAGGGCGCATGCCCTCCACCTTTTCGATGGTGTTCTCAAGGTAGAACAGCGGGGCGATTTGAACGATGCCACCAATGGTCACGACCAGAAAGCTGAACACCAGCAGGAGGGTCGCGTTGGTCTCGAGGATCTTATGTTTGTCGAGAATTGCCATTGCTCCGGCCCTCCTTATTCAGCCGGGACCGCGACGGTCAGGCTGGCCTCTTTGGCCGGTGCCTTCCGCACAGTCATCCACAGGTTGTAGCACATGATTACGGCACCAGCGACGAACATCACGCCACCCAGCGCACGCACCACATACATCGGGAACTTGGCTGCCACGGTGTCAGCGAACGAGTTCACCAGGAAGCCGTTGGCATCCACTTCGCGCCACATCAGGCCTTCCATAATACCGGTGACCCACATCGACGCGGCGTAGAGCACGATGCCGATCGTGGCGAGCCAGAAATGCCAGCTGACCATCTGCAGCGAGTACAGACGCTCACGCTTCCACAGGACAGGCACCAGATAGTAGAGCGCACCAAAGGTGATCATACCGTTCCAGCCCAACGCGCCAGAGTGCACGTGGCCGATGGTCCAGTCGGTGTAGTGAGACAGCGAATTCACGGCACGGATCGACATCATCGGGCCTTCAAAGGTGGACATGCCGTAGAAACCGACCGAGATGACCATCATGCGGATCACAGGGTCCGTACGCAGCTTGTCCCATGCGCCCGAAAGGGTCATCAGACCGTTGATCATACCACCCCACGAAGGCATCCACAGCACGACCGAGAACACCATGCCCAGCGTCGAGGCCCAGTCAGGCAACGCGGTATAGTGCAGGTGGTGCGGACCAGCCCAGATATACAGGAAGATCAGCGCCCAGAAGTGGATGATCGACAGCTTGTATGAAAAGACCGGACGCTCGGCCTGTTTCGGGATGAAGTAATACATCATGCCCAGGAAACCTGCAGTCAGGAAAAAGCCCACGGCGTTGTGGCCGTACCACCACTGGATCATGGCATCTTGTACGCCCGACCAGACGATGACCGATTTCGAGCCCCAGATGCTGACAGGGATGGTCAGGTTATTGACCACATGCAGCATCGCAACGGTGACGATGAAGGCCAGGTAGAACCAGTTGGCGACGTAGATATGAGGCTCTTTCCGCTTGATGATCGTGCCCAGGTAAACGGCCAGATAGGCGACCCAAACGATGGTCAGCCACAGGTCAACATACCATTCGGGCTCGGCGTATTCCTTGGACTGTGTGCCACCCAGAACATAGCCGGTCGCGGCCAGAACGATGAACAGCTGATAGCCCCAGAACACGAACCACGCCAAGTTTCCGCCCCACAAGCGCGCGGCGCTAGTACGCTGCACCACATAGAACGAGGTCGCCAGCAGCGCGTTGCCGCCAAAAGCAAAAATCACCGCCGAGGTGTGCAGCGGACGCAAACGGCCAAAGTTCAGATAGCCCTGTGCCCATTCGAAGTTGAGCGCAGGAAAGGCCAGCTGGAACGCAATAAAGGTCCCCGCCAGGAACCCGATTACCCCCCAAAAGGCGGTTGCGATCACGCCATAGCGGATCACGCCATCCATGTATTCACCCGAGCGATCAACGAACGTTTCTGGCTCATCCGTGTTTCTAAGCGTCCAGATGAACAAACCACCGGCGATCAACATCACCAGAATTGCGTGCACCTGATACGCCAAATCGCGTGCGTAATTGGTTGCGATCGCGGCGAATACCGCAATCACACCAAGCACGATCAGCTTGATATAATTTGACATATTGCGTCCCTTTGCCATGCCCCGCGCGATTCTTTTGTGTCGCGAGACCCTTTTGACTGGCTGCTGTTTTCTACCACAGCGGTTCTAACTGCTTTGATCTGTGTCAAGACGAGTCGGCAGATATTGTGACTATGCTTCAGAAACGAATGGGCTGGAACGTCTCAGTTTGCCCCGCCCCGTAGGCAAGAGGTCAAGATGGCTTACAAATCACTTCTCACCGTGATGACAGAAACCAAACCCTCAGATGCGGCACTGGGGCAGATGGTAGCGCTGGCCGAAGCGCAGGACGCACATGTCGAGGCATTGTGCCTTGGCGTGGATCGCAGCCAGACGGGTTACTACTATGCAGGAGCCAATGCGCTGATCCTGCAAGAAACGCTGAGCCGGGCCAATGCCGAGGCCGAGGAAGTGCTGGATTATGCAAAGGCCTTCCTATCCAAATCCGGCACGCGCTGGTCTGCCGAAAACGGTGTGGCCCAGATCGCCGATCTTGGGCGCCACGTGGCGCATCGCGCCCGGTTTTCCGATCTGGTGATTCTGCCACAGCCCTATGGCGAGGACCGCGGCGCCGAAGCAGAACCAATTGTCGAGGCTGCGATGTTCGAAGGTCACGCCCCGGTTCTGATCGTCCCCGACAAAGCGCAGCCTTTCAGCCGCCCTGGAACGATTCTGATCGGCTGGAACGAAAGCGTCGAGGCCATGCGCGCTATCCGTCGAGCCCTGCCATTTCTGAAGCAGGCCGATCTGGTGAGGATCGTGGTGATCGACCCGCCCCGCCATGGGCCGGATCGTTCTGACCCCGGCGGGATGCTATCACAGATGCTGGCCCGTCACGGAGTGCGATGCGAGATTGACGTTCTCAGCAAAACCATGACGCGGGTTTCGGATATCCTGAACCGTCACGCTTCGGACACCGAAGCCAACATGATCGTAATGGGCGCCTATGGCCATTCGCGGTTCCGCGAAGCCATTCTGGGCGGTGCGACGCGGAACATGTTGGAACAATCTTCAGTACCGGTGTTTCTGGCGCATTAGCGCCGGTTACACTAGGAAGCCGCCATCCGAATCGTCCCCGGCCTCTTCCATCAGGCGTCCCATATCGGGAATCGTCACGTGGCGCTTGCCTTCCAGCAGGATAACCTCATCCTTCTTAAGCGCCGAAATCTGGCGGCTGACCGTTTCCAGAGTCAGGCCGAGATAGTCCGACATCGCCTCACGCGTGAGGGGCAGATCGAATACGATGGGGCCATCGCTACCTCTTTGACCGACCGAGGCATCCCTGCGGGCGATGATGGACAATAGGCTCGCAATCTTTTCGCGGGCGGTCTTACGACCGAGAACCAGCATCCATTCACGGGCGGCGTCCAACTCGTCCAGAGTCATCTGCAACAACCTGTGCGCGATATGCGGAGTCGTGTTCATCAACTCTTCGAAGGGCTTCTTTCGAAAGCAGCACATAACCAGATCTGTGGTCGCCTGAACGTCATACGGGGCCGAATCGCGCCCCGGACGGCCGACGAAGTCGCTAGGCAACAAAAGACCGACCATCTGGGTACGACCGTCTTCCATTGTTTGCGTCAGAGACGCAATTCCAGACACGACCGAGCCTACAAAGTTCATCTGATCACCCGACCATATGATCGTCTGCCCGGCTTCGAAACTGCGATAATATTTAATGCCTTCAAGCTCTTCCAGCTCATCCGCGTCACAATGCGCACACACGGCCCGGTGGCGGATCGGGCAGTCTGCACAGTTCGTATGGTCGATCTTGAATGTGGGTGTCATGCGCGCTTCCACTTGATCTCTATCAAAGCATCTGTTCGTGGCGTCCTCTAACGGTACCGTCATGATAGTTAAACCACAACTGGCACGGCTTGGACTATTTGACGCGAAAGTCCCGCGTTATACAAGCTATCCCACCGCCCCGCACTTCAGCAATGACGTAGGGTCAAGCCTTTATGGCGACTGGATTTCCGACATCAAACCCGGAAGTTCGATCTCGCTGTATATCCATGTTCCATTCTGCCGCAGGCTGTGCTGGTTCTGCGCCTGCCGGACGCAAGGCACCCAGACCGACAATCCGGTCATCGCCTACGTGGATGTCCTCAAGGCCGAGCTAGACCTGCTGGCCGCGCGCCTGCCCGAGGGCGTGACCCTGTCTCGCCTGCATTGGGGTGGCGGCACGCCCACCTTGCTGAACCCCGACCTGATGCGCGATCTGGCCGCCCACATTCTCGACGTGGTCCCACTTGGCCCTAATGCCGAGTTCTCGGTCGAGATCGACCCGAACGAGATTGACGAGGCCCGACTGGATGCCCTGGCAGAGGCGGGCATGAACCGTGCGTCGATTGGGGTTCAGGACTTCGATGATGAAATCCAAAAGACCATCGGTCGCATCCAAAGCTATGACACAACACGCAAGGCGGCCGAAATGATCCGCGAACGGGGCATCCATAGTCTGAACGCCGATATCCTCTATGGTCTGCCGCATCAGACCAAAACGCGGATGACGGAAAGCGTACAGAAGCTGCTGTCGCTCAACCCCGACCGGGTTGCGCTGTATGGCTACGCCCATGTGCCGTGGATGGCCAAGCGGCAGCAGATGATCCCGTCCGACGCGCTGCCTACACCTGAACAGCGTCTGGACCTGTTCGACACCGCCCGCCGCCTGTTCATTTGGGACAATTACGCCGAAATCGGCATCGATCACTTTGCCACTCAGGAAGACGGTCTGACCCGCGCCCTGAAGACCGGGAAGCTGAAGCGGAACTTCCAGGGCTATACCGATGATCAGGCCGAGGTTCTGATCGGTGTCGGCGCCAGCTCGATCTCGCGTTTTCCACAGGGCTATGCCCAGAACGCTCCGGCAACGTCGGCGCATACCAAGGCGATCCGCGAAGGGCGGTTCTCGACCTCGCGCGGGCACCTGTTCAAGGGGCAGGACATTCTGAGATCACGCCTGATCGAAGCGCTGATGTGCGATTTCAAGATCAATTCGGCGGAGATTCTGCGCGACCACGACATCTCGGTTAGTGAGCTGAACCAGATGTATCAGTCGGCCAATGCCGCCTTCGACAATTTGCTCAGTATTACCGAAGACGGGCTGTTCATCCCGCCCGAAGCGCGCCCTCTGACCCGAATGATTGCCCGCAGCTTTGATGCCTATGACCTCAGCAAGGCCGGGCACAGTTCGGCAATCTAACCCCTTTCCCGGTGGGTCCCCACGCGGGCCTACCCATGCATACCCGCACAGGGGCTTGACGCAGGCCTCTGGTTTTCTCCACACTTGGGCTGTGCGTATCGCACCCTGAGGCAGGTGAATTTGCAGACAGTTCTTGCCGACGCATTCGCGCCGGACAGCCCTTTTCGTGCAGGTATTTCTGCAACCTTAAAGAGGGACAGCACTCATGCGCGTTTTCACCGTCCTCGGCCCCAGCCAATCGGGCAAAACCACTCTGGTCGAGGCCATCAGCCGCCTCGACGGGCGGCCCACCACATTCGACGTATCCGGAACCGTGCATGTGCACGGTTTTTCTTACTTGGACGAGCCATGGTGCGCCATCGACGTCGACGGAGGCGGCGACAATCTGGGCTATGTCGGCCCCGCCATGGCCATTTCGGACGCAGCATTGGTGGTCGTCCCACCCGACCCGGATGCAGCCGTCCTGTGTGCGCCCTATCTGCGCCTGGTGGAAGAGGCAGGCATTCCTTGTTTTCTGTTCATCAACCGCATGGACAGCCCCAATGGCCGCATCCGCGATATCATCTCGGCACTGCAGACCTATTGCACACACCACATCGCCTTGCGACAGGTACCCATCCGCGAAGGCGACACGATTGTCGGTGCGGTCGATCTGATCTCGGAGCGGGCGTGGAAGTATCAGGAAGGCCAACCCTCGGCCCTGATCGAGCTGCCGCAATCCGTTGAAGATCGTGAACAAGAGGCGCGGACCGAACTGTTGGAAACGCTGTCGGACTTTGACGATCATTTGCTGGAGCAACTGATCGAGGACAAACAGCCCCCCAGTGGCGAGGTTTACGATCTGGCGGCACAGGTTTTGCAAAACCACCAACTGATCCCCGCCTGTTTGGGGGCCGCCAGCCACGGCAACGGCCTGACCCGGCTGATGAAGGCCCTGCGGCACGAAGCGCCCGAGTTCAACATCGCCGCCGACCGGGACGAGGCTGCCGAAAACGCGCGCGCCATTGCCGGGTTTGCTGATGTGAAAAAGCATATCGGCAAGATCATCGTGCTGCGCGGGCTTGGTGACGGCGTCAAGGCCCACGAAGCGTTGGGCGGCGAAACCGTCGGCAACCTGACGACGCTGGATGCCAAAACCCAGATCGCCACGCTGGAGGCTGGACAAATCGGATTGGCGGTGAAATCCGACCATCTGAATCCCGGTAATATCTATGACAGCAAGGGCGCAACCGCCCTGCCGGAATGGGCCTGGTCCCATCCGGCCGCGCATCGTCAGGTCGTCTCACCATCGCATGAGCGGGACGATGTACGCCTGTCCAACGCATTGGCGCGGCTGGTCGAGATCGACCCCGGCCTGCATCTGGATCAGGACGAGCTGAGCGGACATTCGGTGCTGGGCTCGCAAGGTCCACAACACATGCGCCGCGTGACGGCGAAGCTGGCCGAGGATTTCGGTATCGAGATTGAGGCCGACCCAGTCGAGACCGCCTATCGCGAGACTATCCGTGCGCCCGTCGAACATCGCCACCGCCACCGTAAGCAATCCGGCGGGGCGGGGCAGTTTGCCGATGTAGTGATCTCAATCGCGCCGATGCCGCGTGGCGCGGGGTTCCAGTTTGAAGAGGTGGTCAAAGGCGGCGCGGTTCCGCGCAACTACATCCCCTCGGTCGAGCATGGTGCGAAAGACGCGCTGGTGCAGGGGCCCGAGGGCTTCCCTGTTGTCGATGTCAAAGTCACGCTCAACGACGGTAAACATCATAATGTGGACAGTTCTGACTATGCGTTTCGTACAGCGGGCAAGAACGCAGTGCGTGAGGCGCTGCCACAGGCTAAACCCGTAGTGCTGCAACCCATCCTGAACGCCGAGATACACCTGCCATCGGATTTCGTCGGCGACCTGGTGCCCACAATCAGCTCGCTACAGGGGCAGGTTCTTGGGTTCGAGGGCAATCCCAACGCTTCGGGTTGGGAGATTTTCAACGCCCAGCTTCCCGCAGTGGCGCAGGACGAGTTGCACCGGAGCCTTGCCAGCGCCACGCGTGGCACAGGATGGGTCAAGCTGAGCTTTGATCACTATGAAGAATTACGCGGCCCGGTTCCAAAAGCAGCGGTCAGGGAAACAGCCAACGCCTGACACATGGCGCGGGCTGTTTTCAGCCCGCTGCCGCAATCAGTTCGCGGGTATACTCTGTCTGAGCATTCTCAAACAGGTCTTCAGCCGCGCCCATCTCGACCACGTCGCCGTTGCGCATGACGATCACGTTATGCGACATGGCGCGCACAACCTTTAGGTCGTGGCTGATGAACAGATAGGCCAGCCCGTATTTGCGCTGTAGATCGCGCAGCAGATCGACGATCTGCACCTGCACTGTCATGTCCAGCGCGCTGGTCGGTTCATCCAGAACCAGCAGCTTGGGCCGCAGGATCATCGCGCGGGCAATGGCAATGCGCTGACGTTGCCCGCCCGAAAACTCATGCGGATAACGGTCCATCGCGGCAGGGTCGAGACCCACCTCGGTCATCACTTCGGCCACCAGATCACGGGGCGCGCGGTGCGGGTCGACGTTGTGGATCGCCAACCCCTCGGCAATGATCTGCATGCAGGTCATACGCGGGCTTAGGCTGCCGAACGGATCCTGAAACACGATCTGCATATCTTTGCGCAGCCGTCGCAACTCGCGCGTGGACCAGCGGCGCACGTCCTGATCGCGGAAGGTGATCCCACCCTCGGACGCGATCAGCCGCATGATCGCCAGTGCCAATGTCGTCTTGCCCGAGCCGCTTTCGCCCACGATGCCCAGCGTCTCACCCGCCCGCACGCTGAGCGTGGCGTCGTTCACGGCCTTCACGTGACCCACGGTTCGTTTCAGCAAGCCGCGCTGAATCGGGAACCAAACCTTCAGGTGATCAGTGCGCGCGACCTCTTCGGCGTCAGTCGCCACAGGATCGGGATGACCCGAAGGTTCGGCGGCCAGCAATTTGCGCGTATAGGGATGCTGCGGGTTATCGAAGATCTCGGATGTCAGGCCGGATTCCACGATCTCGCCATCCTTCATCACGCAAACCCGGTCAGCGATGCGGCGCACGATACCAAGGTCATGGGTGATGAACAGCATCCCCATATTCTCGGATTTCTGCAATTCGGCCAGCAGTTCCAGGATTTGCGCCTGAATGGTCACATCTAGCGCTGTTGTGGGCTCATCCGCGATCAGGATGTCGGGTTTGTTGGCCAGCGCCATGGCGATCATGACCCGCTGACGTTGTCCGCCGGACAGTTGGTGCGGGTAGCTGTCCAAACGCTCGCGCGGGTCGCGGATGCCAACCTTGGTCAGCAGCTCGACAATCCGTTCGCGCGCGGCGTCCCCTGTGACGCCCTGATGCAGCGCAAGCGATTCCGCCATCTGTTTCTGGATCGTGTGCAACGGGTTCAGCGAGGTCATCGGCTCCTGGAAGATAAAGCTGATATCGTTGCCGCGCACATCCATCAGCTTGGCTGGCGCGGCGCCGATCATCTCATCCCCGTCATAGGTGACCGAGCCTTCGACAATCGCGCTGTCGCCCAACAGCGACACGGTGCTGAGCGCGGTCACCGACTTCCCCGAGCCGGATTCGCCCACCAGTGCAACCGTTTCCCCGCGATCCACGGTGAACGACACGCCTTTGACCGCATCAGAGACCTGCCCGTCCTGCTTGAACGAGACCTTGAGGTTTTTCACATCCAAAAGGCTCATGAGAAGGTCTTTCTGGGATCAAACGCATCCCGCACGCCTTCAAAGATGAAGACCAGCAGCGACAGCATGATGGCAAAGGTGAAAAACGCGGTGAAAGCCAACCACGGCGCTTGCAGGTTCTGTTTCGCTTGCAAAGTCAGCTCACCCAGCGACGGAGCCGAGGACGGCAGGCCAAACCCCAGAAAGTCCAGCGAGGCCAACCCGGCAATCGTACCTGTGACGATGAAGGGCATGAAGGTCAGCGTGGCTACCATCGCGTTGGGCAGCATATGGCGGAACATGATGGTCATGTTGCCCACACCCAGCGCCCGCGCCGCCCGCACATATTCAAGGTTGCGCGCCCGCAGGAATTCAGCACGAACGACGCCAACAAGGCCGGTCCAACTGAACAGAATCATCAGCGCCACCAGTAGCCAGAAACTTCGGCCCAGAATGGCGAACATGATGATGATCACGTAAAGTGAGGGCGTGGCCGACCAGATCTCGATCACGCGTTGGAAAATCAGGTCGAGCCAGCCACCAAAGAAGCCCTGAATGGCCCCTGCAAAAATGCCTATGATGCTGGCCGCGCCGGTGACCATCAGTGTGAACAGGATCGACAGGCGGAACCCGTAAATCACCCGTGCCAGCACATCGCGCTTGGTGTCATCCGTGCCCAGCAGGTTCTGCCCGTTGGGCGGCAGCGGAGCCGCGCCGGAGCGATCCACGCTGGTGTTGAAGGAATAGGGGATCAGCGGCCAGATAGCCCAGCCACGCTCGAACCCTTCGGCCTCGTATGTTCCGGCCTGAATTTGTTCAATGATGCCTTCGGGATCGTCAAAGCAATCTTCGATCCCGCCGCTGTCGATCAGACACTGAACCTCGGGGTCGCGATAGATCGCCTCGGTCTGGAAGTCGCCGCCAAAGGCCGTTTCGGGATAGAAGTTGAAGATCGGCGTGAAATACTCACCCCGGTAGTTCACCAGAATGGGTTTGTCATTGGCAATGAATTCGGCAAACAACGACAGGCCGAACAGCACCGAGAAGATGATCAGCGACCAGAAGGCCCGTCCGTTTCGGCGGAAATTGCGCCAGCGGCGCTGGTTGAGTGGGGACAGTGCCATTTACCCCTCCCGCTTTTCGAAATCGATGCGCGGGTCGACCAGCACATACATCAGGTCGCTGATGATGCCGACAACCAGCCCCATCAGACCAAAGATGAACAGTGTCCCAAAGATCACCGGATAGTCGCGCGCCACTGCGGCCTCGAATCCCAGACGGCCCAGACCGTCCAGCGAGAAGATCGTCTCGATAATGATTGACCCACCAAAGAACACGCCAATGAACACTGCCGGGAAACCCGCGATCACGATCAGCATCGCGTTACGGAACACGTGACCATAGAGCACCCTGCGCTCGTTCAGGCCCTTGGCGCGGGCGGTCATCACATATTGCTTTTTGATCTCGTCCAGGAACGAGTTCTTGGTCAGCAAAGTCAGCGTCGCAAAGGCAGAGATTGTCAGAGCAATGATCGGCAAAGCGATATGCCAGAAATAATCCAGCACCTTGCCCACCGCGCTGAGGTCATCCCAATTGTCCGAGGTCAGCCCCCGCAGCGGGAAAATCTGCCAGTAGGAGCCACCGGCAAACAGCACCAGCAACAAGATCGCAAACAGGAAACCGGGGATGGCATAGGCCACGATGATTGCCCCGCTGGTCCAGGTATCAAAGGTCGAGCCATCCTTCATCGCCTTGCGAATTCCCAACGGGATCGACACCAGATAAGCAATCAACGTTGACCACAGCCCCAACGAGATCGACACCGGCATTTTCTCCAGCACCAGATCAATCACGCTGATCGACCGGAAATAGCTCTCGCCGAAATCCAGCGTCAGATAGTTGCCCATCATGTCCAGAAACCGCTCGACCGGAGGTTTGTCGAATCCGAATTCTTTTTCCAACTCTTCAATGAACTCGGGCGGCAACCCACGCGCACCGATATAGCGGTCATTCGCGCCGCCGGTTTGCTGCTCGATATCGCTGCCGCCGCCGGCAATGCCTTCGAACACATCACCCCCACCTTCCATCTGGGCGATAATCTGTTCAATCGGGCCGCCCGGAACGAACTGAACCAGCGTAAAGTTGACGATCATAATCCCAAGCAAAGTGGGGATGACCAGCAACAGACGTCTTAGAATATATGCTCCCATGAGGGCGGATTACCTCAAGGCGCCCGAGGATTTCAACTCGGCTTCTTTCTCGGCGTTGATCCACCACAGGTCCTCGACGCCCAGCGCATAGGGCGGCAGATTCGCAGGGTGCTCGTACATGTCCCAGTAGGCGACCCAGTATTTACCCAGAAACCAGGTGGGAACCATGATCCGCTTGGCCCGCAGCACACGATCCAGCGCCCGCACATTGGCGTGCAGTTCTTCGCTGTCAGTCGCGGCGACGATATTGTCGATCAGCGGTTCGATATCGGGGCCATGCGCGCCCGACGGGTTAAACACCGAATACGCGGCTGCCTCGGTCCCGAACTGCTGATAGAGCCCTGTGGATGGCTGCAACGAGGTCGGATAGCCGCCAAAGATCATGTCGAAATCCCGATCCCGACGGCGCAGTGTGAACTGAGCGTTGTCGACCCGGTTATAGGTCGCATCAATCCCCATGGCGCGCAGGTTGTCCACAAATGGTTGGATAATCCGATCCAAAGTGGGCTGGTCCGACAGAAACTCGATCTTCAGAACTTCGCCATTGTCATTGCTGCGGATGCCGTTGTCTCCGACTTTCCAGCCCGCCTCATCCAACAGTTGCATCGCAGCACGCAGGTTGCGGCGGTCATTCTGACGGGCCGGGCGCGAGTCATGGGCCGAGACCGGTTCTTCGGTCAGCACAGCAGGGTCCACCGCATCGCCTAGACTTTGCAGCACCTCAAGCTCACGCCCTTCGGGCAGGCCGGTTGCCTCAAGATGCGTGCCTTGCCAGAACGAATCGCGCTGCTGGAACAGGCCATATTGCAGGCTTTCATTGGTCCATTCGAAGTTATAGCCCAGTTGAACCGCCTCACGCACGCGGGGGTCCTGAAACTGAGGCCGGTCAAGGTTCATGATAAAACCAGAGGCCGACGGGACGTTGCCGTCCTCAAGCTCGACCCGCAGGACATTGCCATTTGCAATCGCCGGAAAATCATAAGCCGTCGCCCAGCTTTTCGAGTTGTTTTCCTGCCGAAGAGTGAATGTTCCCGCCTTGAACCCCTCCATCGCGGCAATCGAGTCGCTGAAATACTCGATGCGGATGGTGTCATAGTTATTCCGACCCACATTCACATTGATCTCATCGCCCCAATAGTCGGGATTGCGCTTGTAAACGATGCGTCGGTTGATGTCGTAGCTGTCCAGAAGATAGGGGGCCGACCCGATGCCCGGTTCAAGGCGAGATTTGTCCAATCGGCGGTTTTCCGGGTCCGCCTCGAACCAAGCCTTGGAAAACACCGGCGTGCCACCAACCTGAGAGATCAGCGCCCGGCGCGGGATATCAGGGGCAAAGTAGAATTTGACGCGATGTTCATCCAATGCCTCGGCGCGGGGGATACGCTTGCGAACGGCCTCGGCGTAAGATTTCAAACCCTGATCTAAAAGCAGATTGTGAGAAAACACGACGTCCTCTGCCGTGACTGGCGTTCCATCAGAAAACCGTGCCTCGGGCCGCATATTGAAAATGACCCATTCCTGACTTTCCGGGTATTCGAGGCTCTCCGCCAGCAAGCCGTAATAAGAGGCAGGCTCGTCATAAGATTCGATCAACAGGGATTCGTATTGGTCTGCGGATCGTGCGCCCGCTCGCCCCTGCCGGGTGAAGGGATTGAAACTGTCAAACGTGCCCTGCGCGGCATAGGAAAGCTCTCCTCCGCGCGGGGCGTTCGGGTTGACGTAGGCGAAATGCGCAAAGCCTTCGGGATATTTTAGATCACCAAATTCCGAGAAACCGTGACTTTTGATGATCGTTTCCTCGGCCCGCCCCGGCAGTGCCATCAACATCACCATGACCATACCGGCCATCAGAGCCCAAAGCCCGCCTCTGAAATCCAATACACGCGCCTGAACGATTTCCCGGTTGGACCTCATGTTGCTCATCCCCTGTTGCATCACGTGTTTTAATCTTGCGTTCGCCAGCTAAAATACCAGCACTTACAAATTCAAGTTTAGAATGCGTGAGCGCTTTGTGAAGTTCTGTTTAGACAAAAAAAGCCGCTGCACGGAGCAGCGGCCTTTGTTTTTTCGGGTTATTCGCAGGATCAGTTGCCGATGGTCTGCAAATAGGCAATCAGGTCGGCACGCTCTTGCGGCTTTTTCAGGCCCGCGAAGCTCATGGATGTGCCGGAAATATAGGCGCTCGGGCGCTCAAGGAAGGCATCCAGCGCTTCGGGTGTCCAGTTGCCGCCATGGGCCTGCATCGAGGCCGAGTAGCCGGTGAAGCCATTGGCCGACGCGACCGGACGGTCAACGATGCCATACAGATAAGGGCCTGTGCCGTTCGCGCCGTCTTCCAGCTTGTGGCAAGCGGTGCATTTACGGAAAACGCGTGCGCCTTTTTCCGGGTCGGCTGCGGCCAGCAGGTCTTCGAACACCACTTCCTCACCGTCGGCGCTTTCGCCTGCGCTTTCGGTTTCAATGATGTACGAGGCCTTCTCGCCATGACCATCGGCATGGTACAGGCCTTCGGCGGCCCATTTGGCCAGAAGCAGCACCAGGAAGGTGCCAAACAGGCCTGCGGCGGCCTTGGTAACTGTCATCGTGTCGAACATTGATCGCGAGTCCATTTCAGCTGTCTGCGGGGTGTCTAAGGCTTCCCCTGACAAGAGGCAAGGTATAGACACCGCGACTAAACGCCCAATTCTGGAACTTGTTGCACGGAATCGACCAAATGACCAAACGTATCGCATTTCAGGGGGAGCCCGGCGCCTATAGTCACGAGGCCTGCCGTAACGCACGCCCCGATATGGAGGCCCTGCCCTGCCGCACTTTCGAGGATGTGATCGAATCGGTGCGCTCGGGCGCGGCGGATCTGGCGATGCTGCCGGTTGAGAACACGACCTATGGGCGCGTGGCCGATATCCACCGCCTGCTGCCTCATAGCGGGCTGCACATCATTGATGAGGCCTTTGTCCGCGTCCATATCAACCTGCTGGCCGTTCCGGGTGCCACGCTGGACGACATTACCGAGGCCCATTCCCATCTGGTTCTGCTGCCCCAATGCGCGGGCTTTCTGAAACAGCACAACATCCACGGGCGCGTCAGCCCCGATAATGCCCGCGCCGCGCGCGAAGTGTCCGAACAGGGCGAACTTCACTCGGCCGCGCTGGCCAGCGAACTGGCCGGAGAGATTTATGGCCTCAACGTTCTGGCCCGACATATCGAGGACAATGACGACAACACCACCCGCTTCCTTGTAATGTCACGCGAGGAAGACCGCACGCGGCGCGGTGAACACGGAATGATCACCAGCTTCGTCTTTCAGGTCCGCAACATCCCTGCCGCGCTGTACAAAGCGATGGGCGGGTTTGCCACGAATGGGATCAACATGACCAAGCTGGAAAGCTATATGGTCGACGGCTCATTCACCGCCACGCAGTTCTATGCCGATATCGTGGGGCACCCCGACGACCGCAATGTGCAACTGGCGATGGAAGAGCTGGAGCATTTCACCACAAATGTCGAAGTGCTAGGCGTTTACCCGGCGGCGGTCACAAGGTGAAGGATTTGCGGCGCGCGCCGTCAATTCGGCGGCAGTCCACAAACCCCCTTGCCTGATAATAGGCCAGCCCTTCCGCATTGTTGACGCCGATCGTCGCGTCGATCGCCACAAGGCCTGCCGCACGGGCAGCTTTCAGGGTTTCCTGAAACAACGCCCGACCGACCCCGCGCCGAGCCGCCGAAGGGCGAATATGCGTGCCGATCAATCCCCAGCCGACAGGCGCGCCATAGGGGTTGCCCTCTACCGCTTGCTTCAGCGATTGAAACCCCAGCACCTCGTCCCCGTCCAACGCCAGAAGGCACTGAATCTGACCGGGATGAGAGACATAGTGCGTTTCGGCGAACCCGGCATCTGCCGGTTTGCTGCGCTTGTCTGCCAAAACAAGGGCTTGCAACACTCCAGCAATACCCGGCGCGTCGTATGAGGTTGCCTGTCTCAGGATCAGATCGCTCATATCGGTTTTACGACCCGTGCAGGTGTCGTTCCTCCATCTCGCGGGCGAATTCGGTCAGTCGGGATTGGAACCGGGCCCGGAACCGCGATTTGCCCAGCCGCAGCGATTGCAGAAACAGCCGCGCGGGCAGGGATTTGGCCGTCAGCGTTACATCCACGCTTAACCGGGTACGGCGTTGGGACAGAGCCAGAAGATCAACCTCAGTGACACCGCCGACCCCTTTGCCGATTGCCTCGAACCGCATTTGCGCGGGCGGGTCGCTGTGTGCCATTGTTATCTCAACATGGCGTGGCTTGCCCCGCAGGGTGAAGTCGGCCTGCCATTTGGTGCCCGGCACCACCCCCATGTGGCCGGACAGCCGCCGCACCTCGATCCCGCGGCGCATGGCCATACGTTCGAACCGTTCGAAATCGGCGACCATTTCGAAAACGGCGTTGATCGGTGCCTGAATATCTTCCTGTACTGTGAACTGCATTCCGACCTTTAGTTCGTTGACCTATTGCGTTTCTATTTCGTCAGTCCAGCGTATCTGCAAGCCAGTTCTGCAACAGGAAATGTGCAATGGCCCCTTTGCGGGCAGGTTTCAGAACCGGGTGCTCACCGGCAAAGGCCTGCATCATCTCGGACTTGCTGACCCACATGGCATCTTCAATTTCAACGGGATCAATCGAGATGTCACGCGACAGCGCCTGGCCCGCGCAACCAAACATCAAAGAGGCCGGGAAGGGCCAGGGCTGGCTGGACAGATAGGTGACAGCGCCGACGGGCACGCCCGCCTCTTCGAACACTTCGCGGCGCACAGCAGCTTCGAGCGTTTCGCCGGGTTCGACAAAACCCGCCAGCAGCGAATACATCCCCTCGGGCCAACCCGGAGACCGCCCCATCAGTACCGAGTCCCCATGGGTGATCAGCATGATCACCACCGGGTCCGTGCGCGGAAAGTGCTGGCCGCTACACGTGGGGCAGCTTCGTTGCCATCCGGCCTGCGTCATCGCGCTGGCCGCGCCACAGCGGGCGCAGAATTTATGGGTTTCGTGCCAGCCGATCACCGCCTTGGCGGTCGCCGCAAGCTCGGCATCACGCGGGGACAGCCACGTCATGATCCGGCGCAGCTCGGCAAATACGAACCTGTCTGGCAGGTCAGGATGCTGCTGTTCCGAGCCATCCACGAAACCACCTACTTCAGACAAATCCTGCCCGTCAGGTTCCCAATTCGAGATATCGGCAGCAAAGACCGGGACACCATCCGACAGGCCCAGAAAAATCAGCCCATCCGCAACTCCGCCCGGCCCTTTTTCGACCAGCGCATGAGACACCGGGATCAGACCCAACCGATCCGAAGCCTCACCCTCTACAAGGGGTTTGCCGCGCCATATCAGCAGGCATTTGGCATTCGGGTCCGCCACCAGGCCAGCCAGCGCGTCGGCATCGCCCCGAATATGCGCCGCACGGTCCAGCCCTGATCCGCCGAACGTCACAAACTCTGCATTCTTCATTGCATGCCCCCCAGATTGTGCGCATAGGGCTGCCACGATGGTTCTGGGGTTGCAATGGGTATTCATGGAACTCCGAAAAAACACCCGCTGCCGCTGAAAGACCGCAGGTCCGCCTTGAAAATTGCACGCAACACTCTTTTTGTTGAAAATGATTGATAAAAAACTGCCTAAAGTAGAGTAGTGTCGACTTTTCCTTCCTCTCAAACCGTCCAACTGCGAATTCTGGCCACGTCCGATCTGCATATGAATCTGACGGCATATGACTATTACACTGACAGGCACGAACCGACGATTGGCCTGACCCGGACCGCAGACCTGATCCGCAAGGCCCGAAGCGAGGTACAGGACGGGTTGGTTCTGCTGGTAGACAATGGCGACTCGGTCCAAGGCACGCCGCTGGGCGACTGGGCCGTGGCTCAACACCCCGAGCGCCATGTTCTGATGCAGGCCTTCGACCTTCTGGGCTACGATGCTATAGGGCTGGGCAATCACGATTATGGCTTTGGTCTGGACGTGTTGGACCGGATCATGCGGCAGGCCCCCTGCCCTGTTCTGTGCAGCAATGCCCACAAATCCTCCAGCCCGCAGGTCTGGCAGGAGCACACCATTGTCAGGCGTCAGGTCGAAATCCAAGGGCACGCGTACGAGCTTGCAATCGGCATATTCTCGGTCCTGCCACCCCAGACCGCAAAATGGGAGGCGCACAAGCTGGCAGGTGCAGTTCAGATCGGCGACATCCTTGACTGTGCGCGCCGCAAAGTCGCTGAACTGCACGAACTGGGCTGCGATATCGTTGTGGCGCTGGCGCATACGGGGTTCGGTCCGGCGCAAGACACGCCCGGCATGGAAAACGCGTTGGTACCGTTGGCCGCCATCGACGGGATCGACGCCATTGCGGGCGGGCATTCCCATATGGTTTTTCCCAGCCCTGAACAAGAATACAGCGGCTATATCGACGTTGATTGCGGGCTGGTGCACAGCACCCCCGTCGTGATGCCCGGTGCGGCGGGGTCATATCTGGGCGTCATCGACCTGACCCTCGGCACATCACTGGACGACCGATGGCAGGTATTTCATGGACACGCGCAGGTGCGTTCGGTTTCGACAGAGGCGTCAGATGAAGACGCCGCACTGACGCAGCTACTTGCCACCGGCCACGCCGAGACGCGGCGGCGGGTGGCCGAACCTGTGGGACAGGTACAGCAGCACATGCACAGCTATTTCAGCTTTTGCGGCTATGACCGGGGCTTGGCTTTCGTGGCCGCCGCTCAAATCCTCGCGTTGCGACCTTTTCTAAAGGATACGGACTATCGGGACTGCCCAATCCTGTCTGCCGTGTCCCCGTCGAAATTCGGCGGGCGTGCCGGGCCTCGGTTCTTTACCGACGTCCCGGCCGGGGAAATCTGCCTGCGCCATGTGACGGACTTGAACGTCTTTCCCGATGAGATGATGGCCGTCGCCGTCACCGGTTCGCAAATCGAAGACTGGCTGGAAATGTCCGCAGGCGTCTTTAGCAGGATGATCCCCGGCCAACGATGCGATCTGCTGGCCTCGGACCGCGCAGGGCATAATTTTGACGTCCTGCATGGGCTGACATACCGGATCGACCTTAGCCAGCCCGCTCGGTTTGGCGCAGATGGGGCACTTTTGCACCCATCGGCCCGCCGCGTCCGCGAGATTCGTTTCGAAGGCCAACCCTTGGATGCAGAGCAGACCTTTGTGGTGGCGTTGAATAATTACCGCGCAAATGGCGGTGGGCACTTCCCCTTTGCCGGGCGGGCGACGCGCGTTCCGCTGCCGATTCTGCCCCTACAAGATCTGGTCAAAAACTACGTGACTGCCGGGCCTCATTCCGGCACCGTGTTCGAGCGTCCGTTCCGTCTGTCCCCTGTGGCCGGGGCGTTGGCGGTTCTGCGTACAGGCCACAAGGCCTGGCATCATCTGGACGACATCGCCGAATTTGCACCCAACATCGCTGGAGAGGACGAGGCCGGTTTTCTGATGATCCATTTGACGCTCTGACGGGTTGTCATTTGCCGCGCACTTGCCTATATCGCGTGCTGAGAGGTTGGCGCGGGCGAGCGCCTCGCCAACCTGGTCAGGTCCGGAAGGAAGCAGCCACAACGAGCCCCGCTTGGGTCGATGTCCAACCTCTCACTTTTCTCCCACATGATCCTGGGCAATAAGCTGCGGCCAAACCGCTGCGTTGCGACGGGCGAACACGCCGATATGCCCGATCTCTTTCACCCCAAAATCTGACAGTGACAACAACCTACGCCGCGCATTCGGGCCATAAAGCTCGGCCAGGCGCCACACCGCTTTGGGCGGCACCACCTGATCGTCGTCGAATGCGATCAGATCGACCGGCACTCCCTGCTCGGCCCAGTGCGCCTCGGGCAGGGTCTTGCCCAAATCGGGCAGATAGTTCGTCGGTGCCGTGCACCATTTACGCCACTGCCAGTAGACCCGCGCGGGCAGGTCAGCCCCAAAGCCCAAAGCCCTGCCCGGCAAATACCCCGCCGCTTTGACAACCAACGGCGCATGGCCATACCAGAACAACCCCGCCAGTGCCTTGTACGGCCACGGGTGATCAGACAGGGTGACCAGCCCGGAGCAAACACAGATCATGCGGTCAATCTGCGCGATATCCGGCTGAACCGGGCCCAGCATTCCACCAACGGAATGGCCGATGCTCCATTGTTCCGCGTCCGGGAAACGTTTGCGCATTTCTGCGCGGGCAGCGGGCATGTCGATCAGCGCCCAGTCCGCCATGGTTACCTGCGAGTCCTGCAATCGGCCGGTCAGGGAATGGCCGAAATCCCGATAATCATAGGTCAGGCAAGCCATGCCCTGCTCGGCCGCCAGCCAATGGGCAAAATGCTGATAATAGTCGCGGGGCACGCCGGTCGCTGCATGGATTACCACAACTGTCTTGGGGGGCAAGGCAGGCAGATAGAGGCGCCCCGACAGCATCGCCGAACCAGACGGAAACTGGACATCTTCGGTCAAAACAGGATGCGTATTGTCCAACATCGCCCGCGCCTCATATTCTAAACTGTTTAGTTCACCCGCGCAGTCGGCCCTGTTCCGTCATCAGAGTCAAGCCGTGGGGAAATTGACCCAACGTCGCGCCGGTATTCAATGGCGCTTGACTCGAAGCCCGCTCAACCGCTAGCGATGGCGTGATGGTTCTTGTCCCTTTTCGGGATAGGATGAAAAGGGAACACGGTGCGGTTCTGCCCGGCATTGCCGGAACGAACCAAGGCCGAGACTGCCCCCGCAACTGTAAGCGGTGAGCAATGCCGAGATACCACTGGCCGAAAGGCTGGGAAGGTCGGCAAAGCCACGACCCGCAAGTCAGGAGACCTGCCATCGAACGAAAACCGAAACTCGGGCGGGGTGTCCGGGACAGGTCGTCAGCACGCTGTCAAACCTGATCCATGCCCCTCGTCCAGCGCGCGGAGGGCGCATCATGATCTGGAAGACCAAGACCCACGAATTCACCGCGACGGTATGCCAAAAAACCGGCGCCCCCTGCCCGGCACTGGCCCGAATGGCACGCGCCCTGACGGATGCAATGGCCACGGCCCGTCCGGCAACAACCGATGCGTTCGAGATCGAAGGCAGCAGCGACTTGACCCATTGCGCCGAAGGGTGCTCGGCCCGGTTTCGCGCCCAACCCGATCAGATCCGGGTGTTCTGCGGTGTGGCCGCCGACACTCCGGCCGAGCGGCTGGATCGCTATGCGGATATGTTGTTCGGAGCAGATTTCACCGCCCACGCAGCCAGCCTTTTGCCGACACCGCCCTGCGCGATGATGGAAGTGGTTACCACGGCGCCCCAGCCAGCCGCGCCGACCGAACACCAGCTTTCAGCCTGAATTCAGCTGCCCGTCCGGGCCGCCGAAGTGGCCCAGACCATCTGCGCCTCGGTCTCGACGGCGCAGGGACGTACTGTCCGTAGCATCTGCATAGCGGTATCTGCGGGCAGTCCGCTATCCGTCATCAACCGCAAAGCAACCATACCCGATCGCCCGCAGCCGCCCCGACAATGGACCAAAACGCCTCCGCCGCCGGACAGCAGCGCACGGGCCCGCTGGCTGACATTGGACCAAATGGCCTGTATCCGCGCATCCGGCGCACCAAAATCCTGGACCGGCAGGTGAGCCCATTCGACCCCGTGCCGCTCCAGATCGCCACCGAACGCCGCCGCTCCCAGGTTTTTCATCTCAGAGCTTGTGGTCATTGAAATCACCAGATCCGGTCGCCAGTCCTGCACCGTCTTCAGATCGGCCGCATAAGCACCTCCCGCGCCGGGCAGCGGAGATATCCCCAGACGACCCGGCCCCAGTCGCAGGGAATAGATGGCGAAATTATTCATGGCACGTTCCGATCAATCTGCACCGATGATGTATCGCCTGCGTCCTTGCTTGCAAATCGAATTTCCTGCGCTGCTGCTGTGGACGTGGGCGGCAGGGGTCACTACGCTGCATCGGACTCCGAATCCGACAGAGCAGATATGACCGACACGCCCAGCCCCGCCTATCAGGTTCTTGCCCGCAAATACCGCCCGGAAACCTTCGCCGATCTAGTCGGTCAGGACGCCATGGTACGCACGCTGAAAAACGCGTTCGAGGCGGATCGAATTGCGCAAGCCTTTATCATGACCGGCATTCGCGGCACCGGCAAAACCACCACGGCCCGTATCATCGCCAAGGGTATGAACTGCATCGGCCCCGATGGCGAGGGCAAGCCGACCACCGAACCCTGCGGCCAGTGCGAACATTGTGTGGCCATTATGGAGGGCCGCCATGTGGACGTGATGGAGATGGACGCCGCCAGCCGCACCGGCGTCAATGATATTCGCGAGATCATCGACAGCGTCCGCTACCGCGCGGCCTCGGCCCGCTACAAGATCTACATCATCGACGAGGTCCACATGCTGTCGACCAGCGCCTTCAACGCGCTGCTCAAGACGCTTGAGGAACCACCCGAGCATGTGAAATTCATCTTTGCTACCACCGAGATTCGCAAAGTACCCGTGACGGTTCTGTCGCGTTGCCAGCGGTTCGACCTGCGCCGGATCGAACCCGAAGACATGATCGGCTTGCTGCGCCGCATTGCCGAGGCCGAAGGTGCGCAAATCGCCGAGGACGCGATGGCGTTGATCACCCGCGCGGCTGAAGGCTCGGCGCGGGATGCGACCTCTCTGCTGGATCAGGCGATTTCACACGGTGCCGGGGAAACCAGCGCCGATCAGGTGCGTGCGATGCTGGGTTTAGCCGACCGTGGCCGAGTGCTGGACCTGATGGACATGATCCTGCGCGGCGACGCCGCCGGGGCGCTTACTGAGCTTGGCGCGCAATATGCCGAAGGCGCCGACCCGCTGGCCGTGCTACGCGATCTGGCCGAGATCACCCATTGGGTCTCGGTCGTGAAAATCACGCCGGATGCCGCCGAAGACCCGACCGTGTCCCCCGACGAACGCGCGCGCGGTCAGCAAATGGCAGAGGCCCTGCCGATGCGCGTCCTGACCCGTATGTGGCAGATGTTATTGAAGGCTCTGGAAGAGGTCTCAGCCGCCCCCAACGCCATGATGGCCGCCGAGATGGCCGTGATCCGCCTGACCCATGTTGCCGACCTGCCCAGCCCGGAAGAGTTGATCAAACGTTTGCAAGACACCCCGCCTCCGTCACCCAATGGCGGACCCGGCGGCGGAATGAGCGCCCCACCGCACGCCGTGCAGGCCCCCGTGGCCTCTGCCTATGCGCCACACGTCCGCGGCGGAGCAGGTGCACCGACGGCGGCACTGGCGCAGGATGTGCAGACGGCTCTGGCCCGCTACCCGACCTTCGAACATGTGGTCGAACTGATCCGCACCAACCGGGATGTGAAACTGCTGGTCGAGGTCGAAAACGGTGTCCGGCTGGTTTCGTACCAACCCGGACGGATCGAATTCACACCGACGGGCTCGGCCCCAACCGACCTGGCCGCTCGCATGGGTACCGCACTGCAACGCTGGACCGGCAATCGGTGGGCGGTGACGATTGTCGCCAACGGTAAGGCAGCAACCATCGCCGAAATCCGCGACGCCGCCGATCTGGCGTTGAAAGCCGAGGCGGAACAGCACCCGCTGGTGCAGGCGGTGCTGGCTCAATTCCCCAAAGCCAAGATCAAACGCATCGAAACCCCCGAAGAACGCGCCGCCAAGGTCGAAACCGAGGCCCTGCCCGAGGTCGAAGACGAATGGGACCCGTTCGAGGAGGACTAACCCTCCCGCGCCCGCCACGGGCCATCGGCTGACGCCGATACCCCTGAGCGACCTTGGGCCCGGCAAAGCGCGGGCGTTGCCCGCGC
>NZ_JBQFOV010000021.1:0-34894 GCF_056533885.1 Ruegeria sp. F12
CGGCGGGCAGCTCCATGCCGCTTTCGGCGGCGTGGTCGGCATAGTTCAGGCCGATGCAGATGAACTTGCCCACCTGGCCCACACAGGCCCCGATGCGGGTATTGGCATCGACGGCGGGCAGGCTGGCAAGATCCAGCGCGTTTAGGCGCGCCAGGCTTTCATCGTCAAGCGTTGCGCCTGCGATATCATCAACCACCCCAGATAGGTCGCGGATCGTACCGTCCTGATCCAGAATACCGGGCTTTTCCTGTCCGGCAGGGCCGTGGCGTAGCAACTTCATCGTAAAATCCTCACTATCTTCAGATCGTCCAGCCGCCATCGATGGCGAATGGCTGGCCGGTGGTGTATTTGCTGGCGTCGCTTGCAAGATAAAGCGCGAGCTCTGCGATTTCGTCCGCCGAGCCGATGCGCCCCATCGGTTGGCGGGCTATAAAGCCGGACATTGCCGTTTCATAGTCACCGGTCGCCCGCAAACGGTCGTGCAGGCTGGGGCTGTCCACGGTACCGGGGCAGATTGCGTTGCACCGGATGCCTTGCTGGACAAAATCCGCGGCAACGGCCTTAGTCAATCCGATCACCGCAGCCTTCGAGGCGCAATATGCAAATCGGTTTGGCACGCCTTTTATTGACGAAGCAACCGAAGACATGTTGATGATCGATCCGCCGTCCTTGCCTAGCATTCCGGGCAAGGTCACACGAATAAGTCGATACATGGCTTTGACATTCAGATCGAAACTGAAGTCCCAGTTACTCTCATTGCAATCAAGGATGGTTCCGCCGGCAACATATCCGGCACAGTTGAACAACACATCCAATGCAGGCAGGTCTGCTACGGCCGCCTTGACCGCAGCGGCATCCGTGACATCCAGCTTCAGGGTCGTGATCCCTGCAACTTCGGCCAGTTCAGCCAGCGACACATCATTGATGTCGCCGGCAATGACTTGCGCGCCCTCTGCCGCGAACACCTCGGCCGTAGCGCGGCCGATGCCCTGACCCGCCGCTGTGATCAGGGCCGTTTTACCTGCCAATCGGTCCGAGGGGTTATGCATCCCAGTCTTTACTCTCACACGTCTTCGGGCAAAAGGCCGGTTGGGATGTCCTGGTAACAGACCGGGCGCAGAAAGCGACGGATCGACAGGGTGCCAACCGACGTGGCACCGAAATTGGTCGAGGCGGGGTAGGGGCCGCCATGGACCATGCTGTCGCAGACCTCAACCCCGGTGGGGAAGCTGTTGGCCAGCAATCGGCCCGCTTTGCGTTCCAGCAGCGGCAGCAGGGCCTTTGCGTCAGCAGTGTCGCTGTCGTCAAGATGCAAGGTACAGGTCAACTGACCCTCTATTGCGCGGGCGACCTGCAGCATCTGAGCGGTGTCGCGAACGCGAACCACAATACCGAGCGGGCCAAACACCTCTTCTTGCAGTTTGTGATCAGATAGCCAGTCGTCGCCTGACACAGCGAACAGATATGGGGCCGCGTCGCGGGCGGCGCAGCTTGTGCCCATGACCTGCGTCACACCGGTGCCAGCGGCCACCCGTGCCACGCCATCGCGATACGCGTCGGCGATGCCATCGGTCAGCATGGTCTGGTTGGCGGTTGCGTTCAGCCCTGCCTCGGCAGCGGCTTGGAAGGCGTCGGCCTCGGGCCCGTCGACCACAACGGCGATGCCGGGATTGGTGCAGAACTGCCCCGCGCCCATGGTCAGCGATCCGGCCCAGCCGGTCCCGATCCCAGCCCCGCGTGCGGCAGCGGCCTGAGGCAGGATGAACATCGGATTGACCGAGCCCAGCTCTCCAAAGAACGGGATGGGTTCATCGCGTTGAGCGCATAGATCGAACAGGGCGCGACCGCCACCCAGACTGCCGGTAAAGCCCACGGCCCGGATCAGCGGATGCTGCACCAGACGAGTGCCCACGTCACGCTTGCCCCCCTGCACCAGCGAAAAGACACCGGGGTGCACCCCAGTAGCCTTGATCGTGGCGTCGATGGCCTGAGCCACAATCTCACCAGTGCCGGGATGGGCCGAGTGGCCTTTAACCACAACCGGGCACCCTGCGGCCAAGGCCGCGGCTGTATCGCCGCCCGCGACCGAGAAAGCCAGTGGGAAGTTTGACGCGCCGAACACGGCCACGGGGCCAAGCGGGCGTTGGATCATCCGCAGGTCGGGGCGGGGCAGGGGCGCGCGGTCCGGCATGGCCTGGTCGTGGCGCATGTCCAGATAGTCACCCTTTTCGATATGATCAGCGAACAGGCGCAGCTGTCCCACGGTGCGGCCACGCTCGCCCTGCAGACGGGCTTCGGGCAGGCCGGTTTCCTGTGTGCCGATTTCGGTGATGGCGTCGCCGCGCGCGTCGATCTCATCGGCAATTTTGCGCAGCAGGGCGGCACGTTCGGCGCGGGTGGACCAGCCGAAACTGGCGAAGGCCTCCTCCGCGGCTTCAACCGCAGCGTCTACCAGAGGGGGCGTTCCAACCGGGAAATCATGGCTTGGGCCGTGAGCAGGCTCCGAGCTAAAGGTGGCGTCTGATCCAAGCCATTCGCCGGCAATCAGGTGTTTTCCGATCAACATGTTTCTAAATTCCTACAACAGGCCGCGTTCGGCCAGGTTTCGCATCAGATGAGACGCCCCGAACCGCCATTCGGGACATTCGGTCGACAGGCGCACCGTATTGGTTAATGCGCCGAGTTGGTCATTGGCAATTGTGACGACATCACCCAGCTTGTGGGTGAAACCACCGCCGGGTGTGTCCCGGTCCTGTGTGGGTGCAAAGAGCGTTCCCAGAAACAGCATAAACCCGTCGGGATACTGGTGGTGCCGCCCGATAGTCTGTTTCACCAGATCCGCCGGGTCGCGGCTGATCTGAGACATCGAAGACGCGCCGTTCAGGACAAACCCATCCGGCCCGTTCACGGTCAGGGTCAGTTCGGCCTGCCGCACATCGTCCAGTGTATAGCTGTCATCAAACAGGCGGATCATTGGTCCGATCGAACAAGATGCGTTGTTGTCCTTGGCCTTGCTGAGCAGCAGGGCCGAGCGGCCTTCGACATCGCGCAAGTTGACGTCATTGCCCAGTGTCGCGCCTTTGATCTCACCTTGCGAATTCACCGCCAGGACCACCTCGGGTTCAGGGTTGTTCCAGGTTGAGATCGGGTGCAGGCCTATCTCGGCACCGAAGCCCACGGATGACAACACCTGCGCTTTCGAGAACACCTCAGCATCCGGTCCAATACCGACCTCAAGATACGGGCTCCAGAGGCCTTCGTCGATTAGCGCCTGCTTGACTTGTGCGGCTTCGTCGGAGCCGGGGGTGATGTTGGAAAGGCTGTCGCCGATACGCGCGCCGATGCGGGCGCGGATGGCTTCGGCCTTGGCCGGATCGCCAGCGGCCTGTTCTTCGATCACGCGTTCGACCATGGAACCTGCAAAGGTGACACCGCAGGCCTTGACCGATTGCAGATCGCAGGGGGCCAGCCATTCATGCTCGCTTTCGACCGGGCCGATCGCCTCGCCGGGGGCCGATCGTACGTAATCCGCGGCGTCGTCGCGTTCCAGAATGTCGCGAACGGTAGGAGCTTTCTTGGTGGTGATATCCACCACCTGACCCTCACGCAATGTTACCACGCACGGGCCGATACCCGGCCGTTCCACACGGCCAAGCCAAAGCCCGGCAGAATCCAGATTGAGTGTTGTCATGTCAGGTCCTGAGATTGTAAGCGCGCGCGGCGTTCCCACCGAGGATCGCATCGCGTTCGGATTGAGTCAGCGCGCTGAGAAGCGCGTCGGTGGTTTCCAGCCAGCGTTCATAAGAGCTGGCCAACGTGCAGACTGGCCAGTCGCTGCCCCAAATCAGGCGCGATGGGCCAAACGTATCCAGAAGGTGCTGAACATAAGGGCGCAAATCGTCGATCTGCCAATCCGATGCTGCTTCGGTCACCAGTCCGGATAGCTTGCAGAACGCATCGGTGTCGCGGGACAGCGCTGCCATATCCTCGGCCCAACTCTCGATCACACCGTCGCGGATTAAGGGTTTGGAGCCGTGGTCGATTACCACACGCATGTTCTTATGCCGAGCCAGCAACTGCCGCAAAGGTCCAAGATGCTGCGGCAAGGTCAGCGCATCGAATGTCAGATCATGGGATTGCAGTGCTGCGAAGGCAGGTGTAAGTGCGTCGCCCAGCATCCAGTCGGGATCTTCAATGTCTTGGATCATCGGGCGCAAACCGACCAAAGCGGGGTGTTGTGCCAGAGCAGCGATCTGTGCTGGTGAAGCCGACGCTTCGAAGTCAACCCAACCTACAACGCCCTTGATAAAGGCAGCCTGATCAGCCAGCGACAACATATATTCTGTCTCAGCTACAGTCGGAGCTGCTTGTACCAGCACCGTGCCACCGATGCCTGCCTGCTCCAACATGGGGGACAGATCATGCGGCAGAAAATCTCTATAGATCGCTGCCAGATCGGGGGTCAGCCAGCCATAGTCGTTGCGCGCGACTGACCAGAAATGCTGATGCGCGTCGATTTTCAACCGATCACCCCTTTTTTAAGGATGATATTGCCATAGAGCCTGCGCTCACCCGTTTGTACGATGGCATAGGCCGTTGCTGCGCGGTCATAGAATGCAAATCGCTCTAGCCCCTGTACATCAGCCGGGTTGTCAGCGGTTTCGTTGATGATGCGCTGAAAATCCGCCACAGCGTCAGGCACCGCATCCGGATCACCGACCACCTGCATGGTCAAAGCGGGGTCGGAGACGAAATTGTCCAGCGGCATAACCGACAGGACAGCGCGCAGGACATCGCTGGCGGATGACCCGTCGGCGCGGATACAGTCTGGTCCGGTGCTTGTGCCTGGGAAATTTGCGTCGGCGATAACGATCTCGTCGCCGTGGCCCATTGCCCGCAAAGTGTGCAGCAAGTCCGGGGACAGGATTGGATCAATATTACGTAGCATCGGCAAGCTCCGCTGGCAGGGGTGCATCGGGCCGGATCAAGCCTTCACTGCGCAGATCCGACCAGAGACCGGCTGGAATCTCGCGATCCAGCAACGCGACATTTGCCTGAACTTCCCTGGCGCTGACCGCGCCGGGGACGACAGTCTTGACGCAGGGATGGCCCAGAACGAATTGAAGTGCTGCAGCGATCAGCGGTGTGTTATGCGCGGCGCAGACTGCCTCGATCTTGCGCACGCGGTCCAAAATGTCTTCGGACGCGTCGGCGTAGTTGTATTTAGCACCCGGAACCGCGCCCGTGGCCAGAATGCCCGAATTGTAGGGGCCGCCCAGAATGATCCCGACATCGCGTTTTTCGCAAAGCGGCAGGAAACTGTCCAAAGCCTCTTGCTCCAGCAAAGTGTAGCGACCGGCCAGTAGGAACCCGTCGAAATCGCCAAGTCCTAACAGTTTTTCACAAACCTGCCATTCGTTCACGCCTGCGCCGATTGCCGCGATTTCACCCGCTTCACGCAATTCAACCAGCGCCTTGTACCCGCCACCGTCAAACAGCTCGCGCACTTTGGCGTCGGACATCTCTTGGCTGCCCTGACTGAAAACGCAGACGTCATGGACCAGAAGGATATCGGCGTTAGCCACACCAATCCGTTCACGGCTGGCCTCGTATGACCGCATTACACCGTCATAGGTGTAGTCGAACACGATCCGTTTCTGTGGTACGTCGACAAAGGCTTCGGGTGTCACTTCGTGGGGTTCGCAATCCAGCAGAAGCCGCCCGATCTTGGTCGACAGCTGGATGTTCTCGCGCCCAAATCGGGCGATTGCTTCGCCAATACGTTGCTCGGATCGACCAAGGCCATATTGCGGTGCGGTATCAAAAAAGCGGATGCCTGAATCATAAGCCGCCTGCAGAGCCGCTTGCGCGTCAGCATCCGAAACCTTGCGGTATAGATTCCCCAGCGGCGCACCGCCAAAGCCCATGCGGGTTAAAAGGACAGGGCGTGCTGTGCGGTTGTTCAGTAGTTCTGTCTGGGAAACGGTCATTCGGTCTCGCAATTCGACTTTTGTGTGAGGTTGAACAAATGGGGCTTTTGCCGTTCGAGTTCTTCTAGGCGTGGCATCAACTGCCCCAAATGGATATGCATCGCGTCTTGTGCAGCGCGTTCGTCCCGATTGGCGATTGCATCGAAGATGGCCCGGTGTTCGGCCAAAGTTTCGACCACCCGGCCAGGTGTCGGCAACAGAAGCATACGGGCTCGGCTGACCTGAAGCGACACCGTCTGCGCCACATCCGCAAGGCGATGAAACCCGGTGAAATCCATCAGCATGCTGTGGAACTCTTCATCTGCCTGATAGAATCCGGGGATGTCCTCGTCCTCGATCAAAAGCTCTTGCAAGCGCATGTTGCGGCTCAGCCGTTTACGCTGATCCTCGGTCAGATCCCGCGCGACCTTGGCGACAGTGGCCAGCTCCAGCGCTTCGCGCAGAAAAACACCTTCGCGGATTTCGTCCATCGAGAAATAGGACACACGGGTGCCCGATTGCGGGACCACATCCACCAGTCCCTCGGACGCCAGCCGCGCGATTGCGTCAGCGACGGGTGCGCGTGACACACCCAGACGCTCGCACACCGGAGCTTTTCGCAGGTTTGCGCCGGGTGGAAAATCCAGCGCCAGAATCGCTTGCTTCAAAGATTGATGAACCCGTTGGGTCAGCGACCCTTCCGTTGACGAGATCACGGGCAGCAAAGCGGCGTCAATGTCCTGAGGTTTGTTCATGGTTTGTGATTTAGCATTCTAACATGTTAGTTGACAAGTACAGATTTTCCACTTAGCAACATGACCAAGCAAGTGGGGAAGTGATGCAAGCAAACGGCGGCATAGATGTTCTGGAGAAGGCGGCGCGAGACGTCGTGAAGTTGAACCCGGATGACAATATTGTGATCGCTCTGCGCGACTTGCAGGCGGGGGAGCAGCTGGCGGATGTTTCGGCTCCGCTGACGTCACAGATTGCGCGGGGCCACAAAATCGCAGTGGAACCGATTCGGGCTGGTGAAAATGTCATTCGCTACGGTCAGATCATCGGGCAGGCAAAATCCGACATCGCGCCAGGTGAGCATATTCATGTACACAATCTGGGCATGGGGGCGCATCAGCAGGACTATGCATATGCGTCGGCCAATGACCCGTTGCCGGAGATCGCAGAAGAGCGAACTTTTCAGGGCTATCACCGTGCAGACCGCAAGGTGGGGACGCGGAATTATATCGGCATTCTGACCACAGTGAACTGTTCGGGTTCAGTCGCGCGATTCATTGCGGAAGCAGCCGAGAAATCAGGGCTGTTGGAAGCTTATCCGAACGTGGACGGCGTGGTGCCGATTGTGCATGGCACCGGCTGCGGCATGTCCGGCGAGGATGAGGGCTATGCCACTTTGTTCCGCACCCTTGCGGGCTATGCGCAGCATCCCAATTTTGCCGGTATTCTGCTGATCGGACTGGGTTGTGAGGTGATGCAGGTAGCTGACCTGGTTGGGGGTCGTCCGATCCGCCCCGATGGTGCGCTGCGCTACATGACCATTCAGAACGAGGGCGGCACGCGGCGTACGATTGAACGAGGTTTGGCCGAGATCAAGGGAATCGCCGAACTTGCCAACCAAGTGACGCGCGAACCCGCGCCGATCAGCGAGATTACGGTTGGAATGCAATGCGGCGGCTCGGACGGGTATTCGGGCATCACTGCAAACCCTGCACTGGGATATGCATCCGACCTTCTGGTGCGCCACGGTGGTACGACAATCCTGTCGGAAACCTCGGAAGTATACGGGGCCGAGCACCTACTGACCCGCCGCGCTGAAACGCCTGAAGTGGGCGCCAAGTTGATTGAGCGCATTCATTGGTGGGAGGACTATACCGAACGCAATGGCGGCGAGATGGACAACAACCCAAGCCCGGGTAACAAGCGTGGCGGGTTGACGACCATTCTGGAAAAATCGCTCGGCGCTGTTGCCAAGGGCGGCACAGCGCCGATGCGGGATGTCTACAAGTTCGGCGAGATTGTCGACAAAAAGGGCTTTGTTTTCATGGACAGCCCCGGTTTCGATCCATGCTCGGTCACGGGGCAGGTAGCCTCAGGGGCGAACCTGATCGTTTTCACTACCGGACGGGGCTCGGTCTCGGGCTATCAGCCGACCCCTTGCGTCAAGCTGGCAACGAACTCTGAAATGTATGCGCGGATGGCCGACGATATGGACCTGAATTGCGGTGACATCGTCACCGATGGGGTCAGCATCGAAGCGAAAGGAGAGGAATTGTTCGAAATTCTAATCCGCGTTGCCTCGGGCGAGAAAACCAAAAGCGAAGAGCTGGGATTTGGGGGGGTCGAATTCGTCCCCTGGCAGATCGGCGCCGTAATGTAATCACACACCCTAGGGGATGAGGGTACAATGGGAGGGAACATGACAAAACTGGTCGACATGACGGGGATCGAAAAGTATTTCCCCGGCGTGCACGCGCTGAAAACAGTGCAGTTCGATCTGTTTTCGGGCGAGGTTCACGCACTTATGGGCGAGAACGGCGCCGGGAAAAGCACGCTGATGAAGATCCTGTCGGGGATTTATCAGCGCGACGGTGGTGATCTGGTGATCGAAGGAAAGTCGGTCAGCCCGACCACGCCCGGCGAGGCGCAGGATCTGGGCATTGGCATCATCCATCAGGAGCTGAGCCTGATGAACGACCTGACCGTTGCACAGAACATCTTTATCGGTCGCGAACCGCGCAAAAGCTTCGGTCGTCTGGATGAGGCCGCGCTGAACGCACAAACGGCCGAGATTTTCGCCTCGATGAACCTGTCGCTGGACCCCAAGACATTGGTGGGCAGCCTGACCATCGCGAAACAGCAGATGGTCGAGATTGCCAAAGCACTGTCGTACCGGTCCAAGGTTCTGATCATGGATGAACCCACAGCGGCTCTGAACGATGCCGAGATCGCTGAACTGTTCGTGATCATACGCCGTCTCAAGGCCGAGGGCGTGGGCATCGTCTATATCAGCCACAAAATGGACGAGCTGAAGCAAATCGCCGACCGCGTCACCGTGATGCGCGATGGCGAATATGTGGGCACCGTGGGCGCTGCCGAGACACCAATCAGCCAAATCATCGCCATGATGGTTGGGCGTGAGGTGAACGAGAAACCTCTGGACGTGCCGGATCTTGGCGATGCCGAAGTTTCGCTTGAGGTTTCTGGTCTGAATCGCGGCAAAGAGATCAAGGATGTCAGCTTCTCGGTCCAGAAGGGCGAGATTCTGGGGTTCGCGGGCCTGATGGGAGCCGGAAGAACCGAGGTAGCGCGCGCGATTTTCGGCGCCGATGTGAAGGACAGCGGAACGATCCGCGTGCACGGACACGAGGTCTCGATCAAGTCGCCCAAGGATGCGGTGCGGGCGGGCATCGGTTATTTGTCGGAAGACCGCAAGCATTTCGGATTGGCCACCGGCATGAACGTGCGCGACAACATTGCGCTGGCTTCGATGGATCTGTTCACCGGCACCGGAGGGGTGTTGAATGACGGTGAAATCAGCACCACGGCCAAGGGATATATCGCGCAGTTGGGCATTCGCACGCCCTCGGACGTGCAAGAGGTCCGACTGCTGTCAGGGGGCAATCAGCAAAAGGTCGTCATTGCAAAATGGCTGCTGCGTGATTGCGATATCCTGATCTTTGACGAACCCACGCGTGGCATCGACGTTGGCGCGAAGTCCGAGATTTACAAATTGCTCGAAGAACTCGCCGAGCAGGGTAAGACCATCATCGTGATCTCGTCGGAACTGCCCGAAATCATGCGCCTGAGCCATCGTATCGCGGTGATGTGCGAGGGCCGGCTGACCGGCATTCTGCCCGGCGGAAAAGACACTACTCAGGAAGACATCATGCATCTGGCCACCCAACGCGCGGCGGCGATGCAGGTAACGGGGGCACCACAATGACCACGGCAACAGACGTTGAAAAGAAAAAACCACTCGCAGGACTGTCCGACAGCGGCGCGTATCAAAAGCTGCTGGCTTTTGCCAGTTTGATCGCGCTGCTGATCGGCTTCTCGATTGCGTCGCCGAACTTTATGCAGACCTCGAACATGATCGCCATTTTGCAGGCGACCTCGGTGAACGGGGTGCTGGCGGTGGCGGCAACGCTGGTGATCATCACAGGTGGGATCGACCTTTCGGTGGGCACTTTGATGACCTTCTGCGCCGTGATCGCGGGCGTGGTGCTAACTTATCTGGGGATGCCCCTGCTGCTGGGCGTGGCGGCGGCCATCGCGGCAGGCGCGTTCTGTGGGCTTTGCTCGGGCACTTTCGTTGCCAAGATGAAGATCCCGCCTTTCATCGCCACGCTTGGTATGATGCTGATCCTGAAAGGCCTGTCGCTGGTCATCTCGGGCACGCGGCCGATCTATTTCAACGACACGCCGGGGTTTGACCAGATCTCGCGCGGGTCGCTGATCGGAGAGATTTTCCCGGCGCTGCCCATCCCGAACGGCGTGCTGATCCTGTTCCTGGTGGCGATTGCAGCGTCGTACATCCTGAGCCGCACGGTTCTGGGCCGCTACACTTTCGCCTTGGGTTCGAACGAAGAGGCCGTGCGCCTGTCGGGTGTGAACACCGACGCCTGGAAGATGCGCATCTACGCTCTGGCGGGTGCAATCTGCGGCATCGGCGGCATCCTGATCGCTTCGCGCCTGAACTCGGCGCAACCTGCGCTGGGTCTGGGATACGAGCTTGAGGCGATCGCAGCCGTGGTAATCGGTGGCACGTCGCTTTCGGGCGGACGCGGTACCATTCTGGGCACGCTGATCGGCGCGCTGATCATGGCGGTCCTGACCAACGGGCTGCGCGTGCTGTCCGTGGCGCAGGAATGGCAAACCGTTGTCACCGGCGCAATCATCATTCTGGCGGTCTATGCCGACATGGCACGGCGCAAAAAGTCCGGCTGAAGAAACCAACTATAAAACGACCAACTGTGGAGGAGAAAAACATGTTTTCACGTCGTTTCATTCTGGGTGCGCTGAGCGCAGCCACGATTGCAGGTCCGGCCTCGATGGCCGCAGCGGAAGAAATCTATATTCCGCTGGTATCGAAGGGCTTCCAACACCAGTTCTGGCAGGCGGTGAAATCCGGCGCCGAGCAGGCAGCTGACGAGTACAACGTAACCATCACCTTTGAAGGCCCCGACAACGAAACAATGGTCGACCGCCAAATCGACATGCTGGCCGCTGCACTTGCCAACAACCCCAAAGCCATCGGCTTTGCTGCGCTGGACAGCCAGGCGGCTATCCCGCTGCTGCGTCAGGCGAATGACAAGGGTATCCCGATCATCGCGTTCGACAGTGGTGTCGACAGCGACATCCCTGTTTCGACCGCAACCACCGACAACCTGGCCGCTGCGGGTCTGGCTGCCGACAAGATGGCCGAGAAGCTGGGCGGTAAAGGTAAGGTTGCTGTTGTGGCCCACGACCAGACCAGCCGCACCGGCATCGACCGCCGCGATGGCTTTGTGAACCGTATCGAAGAAAAATATCCTGACATCGAAGTTGTCACGGTTCAGTACGGCCAGGGCGACCACTTGAAATCGACCGAAGTTACCAAGGCGATCCTGACGGCTAACCCTGATCTGGACGGCATCTTCGGCACCAACGAAGGCTCGGCCATCGGTGTTGTGAACGGTGTTCAGGAACTGGGCACCGAAGGTCTGGTGATCATCGGCTATGACAGCGGCAAAGCGCAGAAGGACGCAATCAAAAGCGGACTGATGGCTGGTGCGATCACTCAGAACCCAGTTGGGATCGGTTACGAGACCGTCAAGGCCGCTGTTTCCGCACTGAAAGGTGAAGAGGTTCCGGCACTGATCGACACCGGTTTCTACTACTATGACGCCTCGAACATGGACGATCCAAAAATCGCGGCGGTTCTGTACGACTAAGATCAAGCCCACTCACGGTTTACCGGCCCGTCGTTCTGCGGCGGGCCGGTTTTGTTTGCGCTACTCGATCAGGAAGTATTAAGATGAAACTTTAAGGCGAGGGCAACTATGCGCCGAATTGAGGTTTCTGAATTCGTATTTCCACATCTAGTGTGCTAGTGTCTATCGGTGGATCGTTAAGATTTTGTTTAAAGGTTGATTTAAGTGTCAGACAACTTGAGTAATAAGTTTAGATTGCGCCCGATGGAGAAAGCGGATCTTGAGGTCATCTCCCATTGGTTCCAAGACCCTGAAGACGTTGCGCTTTTTGATCGGACATCGCGGGTTCCGTTGAACCAGTTTCAGACAGAAGAAAGTTGGAAGGCCGTGTTCACCGCCGAAGGAGCGGGTTGCAAATGTTGGTTCGTGGTGGAAAACAGCTCTGGTGAAGCGGTTGGCCTGGCCGGGATCGAAAGCGTGTCGCTGGTAAACCGGGATGCGGTGGTCGCAATGTTTGTCGACAAATCCGCGCGACGCACCGGCGTTGGTATCCGAGCGACGGCTTTGGTGGTAGATTTTGCCTTTCGGCAACTAGGGCTGAACCGTTTGACCTCTTATTATCGGGCGGACAACACCAGCAGCCGCGATCTGGTTGCAAGGATAGGATGTCAGGTCGAAGGGACCATGCGTGAAGCCTGGTTTGCAGACGGGCAGTTTCACGACATGGTTGTTGTGGGTGTTCTCAAAGGCGATTGGGCGAAACGACGCGACGCTTTGGCGGCCGAACTGTCTGACGATACACAGGTCTCGTTGGGGCCGAATGCGTCTGCGGCTTGGACATGGCCGCCGAAGTGCAAGAGTGGTTGAGTGAAAGTCGTTAATACCGCAAGTAGTCGTTAAATTTCAAAATTTGCTTTATGCTGATCCACGGACCCGCTCGGTGCCAAATAAACGAGAATAAACAGTGAATACGACCAATCCGAATTTTACGATGACTCAAAAGCTTGGCGCTGTTCTGTTCGCCGATGTCGTCGGGTATTCGCGATTGATGAGTCAAAATGAGTTAGATACTTATAACGCGCTGAAATCATTGATTTCTGATCTCGAATCTTCCTGCGCAAAACATCAGGGCAGGGTGGTCGAGGTGCGCGGCGACGGCATCTTGGCATTGTTTGAAACAGCAACAAGCGCGGTCGAGTTTGGTGTCGAATTGCATCGTATCGCCAGCGCGCATAACAGTGCCGGTCCCGAAGACCAGCGAATCAAATTCCGTGCGGGCGTTCATCTTGGGGAAATCCTGATCGACGATCGCGGCATTCATGGCGATAACGTCAACATCGCCGCACGGCTGCAAGAGATTGCCGAGCCCGAGCGTGTCTATGTTAGTTCGGCTGTCTATGATCAGGTCTGCAACCGCCTGCGCTATGGCTATGAGTTTTTGGGGCCCAAGCAGCTCAAGAATATCATGAACCCGGTGTCGACCTATTGCGTCCGCAGCGAGGTTGCAGGCGCAACCATGGCGGGAACGATGCGACCCGAAGTGTTGGGGGATATTCTCGAACGTCCTGATACACCATCAGTTGCCGTGCTGCCTTTTGCCAGCCACGGGGACGAGTCCGATAATTGGGTGGCCGAAGGTCTGACAGACGACATCATCATGAACCTGTCCAAGTTCCGGAACCTGTTCATCATCGCGCGCAACTCGTCCTTTTTCTTCAAAGCGCAATCCATGCCGCCGAAAGACGCCGCACAGCGGTTAAACGTGCGCTATATCGCGCGAGGCAGCGTACGCCGATCAGCCAGTCGGATCCGGATCTCGGCCGAGTTGGTGGATGCCAGTAGTGAACGCACGATCTGGGCGGAACGGTTCGACCGCAATATCGACGATATTTTCGACATTCTGGACGAAGTCACCGAATGTATCGTCGCTGCGACTGCCGTCATGATCGAGTCACATGAAAAGCAGCGGATGATCCAGGCGATCCCCTCTGATCTTGAGGCTTATGGGTCGGTTCTTCAGGGCCAACAGCATATCTTCAAATACACGCGCAACGACAATCGCAAAGCGCAGAACTTTTACCAATCCGCGCTGGAACGCGACGGCGGCTATGCACGCGCAGCGGCGGCGTTGTCACGGACGCTGAACATCGACTGGCGCTATTCCTGGAGTGATGACCCGTCCAAGGCGTTTGAACAGGCGCTGACCTTTGCCCAACAGGCGATTGAGCTGGACCCGACGGATGCGCGCGGCTTTGGTGAATTGGGGTATGTGCATCTGTATCGCAAGGAACATGACGCCGCTATTCAGTCCTATCAACGTGCATTGGCCCTGAACCCCAATGACGCCGATATGCATTCGGATTACGCGGACGCTCTGGCCCATTCGGGTGATAACGAAACGGCGATCACGCATCTGCAACAGGCCATGCGGCTGAACCCTTATTTCCCCGATCAGTACCTGTGGCATCTGGGCGGCGCCTATTACAATCTCAGACGCTATGAGGACGTGATAGAGACGGTCAACAAGATGAACAACCCAACCGAGGGGCAACGGATGCTGGCCGCGAGCCATGCGCAATTGGGGAACACGGATATGGCGCGTCTGATCGCGGACAAGCACCGCGAAGCGCATCCCAACTTCTCTCTGTCACGGTGGGCCAAGGTTCTGCCCGACCGGCTGGAGGATGACACCCAACACTTTGTAGAAGGTCTGAAAAAGGCCGGGTTCTGAGCATAAAAAAGGGCGCGACCCTGCGCGCCCTGTTTGAACCGGGAAAGGGAAGGGGGCTTAGTCGCTGCCCCGCACTTTCGCACCGCTGACTTTCGCGCCACTGACTTTGGCACCGGAAACCTTGGCGCCCGAGACTTTCGCACCGCTAACCTTGGCACCCGACACCTTTGCTCCACTGATCGCCGGGCTGTCGAAGCCGAAATAAATGTCCAGTAGAACCTGTTCGAACTGACCGGTTGTGACATCCATACGCATGGTCTGATCGGCCTTTTCGTAGCGCCAAACCATGATGTCGTTTGCTACTTGGTAATCAGCCGCCGCGACGCCGCCGATCGAAGGATCCCTTGGAGCGCGTGATGCATTGTTTGGAGGTTCATTCGGGTTACCATTCACGGGGTCTCCGTCGCCATGAACCAGAAAAATTGCCGGTTCTGGCAGATCGTAATAAGTGCCTTCATAGGCAAAACCATAAATCTTGGCGAACTGCGCTTTTAAGTCGTTTCCGCCCTGAACTTTCTCATCTTCAAGCTGGTCGGAAAGATGCTTGTTGTTGCCTTTGCCGCCCTTTTTCTTGTTTTCCAGCTTAATGTCAGTCAGGACTCTTCCGTAAATTAGCACTTCCGAAAAACTGAGCAATGTTTCACCCATAAACTCATCTCCCAATTGTGGGGTCGCGGGTTTGACCGTTCACCCTTTTCACCACGGCCCGAGATGCCCCGTGCCAGAAAATCCAAAAAAATCACCCCTCTATTCCATGCCATAAATCGGCTTCAAAAAAAAGAATTTTGCGATTGGTCAATCCGGGACCATCGTACGGACTGAATTTGAATGGCTGTCTTCTTCCGGGTCAGGCAGGCGGGGACCGGCCGTTGTCAGCCCGATATCGCGCATTCTGAAGTTGCCCTCGATGATCTGGTGGAACGCGCCGCCGGTGATCTCCTGATCTACGGCAAGCAGTGCTTTTTCCACGCCGAAATAGCTGAGCATGTCCGCATCGAGGCGCGACCAGGTATCGGCCAGATAGGTACCCAGATAGTCTCGCGCTTCAAGCAAGGCGATACGGAACCCATCGGGATTTTCAGCGTAGCGTTTGTCGAAAATCTCCTGCATGACAGTGCTGTAGTCTGGAGAGCCTTCCAGTTGGTCCGACAGGTCTTCTTCCTCGGGCGAGATCAGCCCGTGCAGCAGCAGCCGTTCGTGATAGATATCGACAAAGATATCGAACATCGCGCCGGTCAGCGGTTCAGACAGTGCATGTTCACTGGACCAGCCATGGGAAAACTCGGACAGCGTTTTGTTGTTGGCGGCAATTCGGATCTGAGCGTTCTCGGACAGTTCGGCAAACCGGTTCAGGCGGTTGTAGGTATAAAGATTTCCACGCGTGTTTTGCAGCAGGCTCTCGACCACTGATCCGAAATGGAGCGAGGCCAATAGCGCCACCATATCGGCGGCAGACTCGTGAAAGCCGTAGTATTCGCCGGAGGCGTCCCCGTTCGAGGGCATCCCGATCACGCTGTAAATGATTGCGTGGCCGATCTCATGGGCGACGACATCAAAGTTCAGACTATAGGGGCGGTATTCGTCGCCATGGTCATGGGTGCCGCCGGTTTCCAGAAACCCCCACCCGATATGCGCATTGTCTAGGCTAGGCAGCAGCGACAGTTCCAGCCGGTCGAAATCACGGGCAAAGTGCCAAGGGATTGGGTGATCAAAATAGCCTTGCCACACATCCATGGTGAAATGTGCAGACCCAAACAGATGTGCGGCTTCAAAAGAAGGGTCTGTGGGGTCGATATGGATGAAATTTCCGAACTCGTCCGGCATGGCCGGAGGCTGGATATAGCCGTTCCAAGGTGGCAGATACATGCCCGGACCGTCGGGGCCGGGAACTATCGCCCCATAGGGCGTGGTTTTGCCAACCGGGTTGACAGTATACATGCGCGGCCCCGAGGGGCCCGGCCCAATGCTGCCCTGCGGGGCCGAGATTTCGACCAGCTCCAGTTCCGCGTCGGGTTCCAGGAAAGGCGATTGTGGGAACAATAGGAACCGGGTTCCGGGTTCGTCATCAGGTGTCTGTTCGGGTGAAGTCATCCGGTGCCCTCCCGTGCCCGTCCGGCGCCCCTATTCGTGATTGGAGTCGTCCGTTGTGACGGCTTTTTGGCAATACAAATACTCTGTTTCTATAAGCTCATAAAACGCATCCCGCCCGGACAAACCAAGCGACCTTGCATAGGATTCAAGATCATCGGGCACCTCTTGGTCAAGATGTGTTTCAAAATACCACAGCACCATGCGCAAACGGTCCGATCCAGTCGTGAGGGGCGCGGTCGCTTGCAACTCTGCTTTCGCAGTAGCTCGGTCCCGAAGTTGGGAATAGATCCCCGCACGGCGCAACTCGTTCAAGAGCGGGGCTTCAATATCCGCGCCTCGGTCTTGCGATACGGCTGACAGACGGGCCGCGTCGGCCAGCATGTCTTCATAGGTGTTTGGGCTCAGGTCGTTCGCGTCCAGCCAGCGCATCAGGTCTGCGTGGCGGGTTAGGTTGGCACGATCCCGGTGCGCTGTCATTTGTTGAACCAGCGCGTCGCGGTCTGGCGTTTGGCCGCGTCTGTGCGCCTCATCCCGTGCCAACACATGCAGCAGGGCGCGATCTCTCACTTCGGCAAAAAGCGCGGGTTGCAGACGCAATTCGTTTATTACGGCGGGGTCGGAGGGTGTTTCGGCCTCAACGCGGCGGCGCAGAGAATTCCACATCAAGGTCCGTTCTGTTCTGTGTGAATGACTTGTGTCATCCCCAATACCTTGGGCCATTTGGACGAGCATGGCGAGGGCATCCTCTGCTTTGGCATCTACATAACCGTTGGGCAACCAAGCCATGAAGCTGGTGATCTCAGAGCCGCTCGTTAACGCCTTTACGATACCCTCCCACTGGCGTTTCTTGTACTGGGTCTCCTTGGACACGCGCAAAAGAGTTTGGGCACCTTCGTCTGACAAAACACCCTGAGCCCGCGCGCGTTCCACAGTGGTCCGGATCGAAACCATTGGCACGCTGAGAGACGGATAGCCCAGTTCGGCAGGTCCATGCAGAACCGCCACTTCATCATCATCCTGCAATACGCCTGAATGGTAGTCGTCAAAGATGCGCCCGACGCCAATCATTCCGAAATCGGCCAGTTCGGCGGCGCGTAGCGCGCCCATGCTGGCGCTGCCATAGACGGGAATACCCTGTTCCATCGCCCACAGGATTTCTTTGTGCCAAACCGAGGGCACCCCTTCGAAATACCCGTCAATTATCCCGATCGCACTGGGTTTATCGCGGGTGACACGATAGACGTCACCCTGCCGGACGGGCGGCAGAACCGTGGCGTCCAAATGCGCTGCGACGGCCTTGGCCGACAGGGTCGGACCTGCAAAGACCACGGCAGTCACGTGTGCTGCTCCTGCACTCGGGCGACCCGTACGCCTGGGATGAAATCCGCGTCGTCATGCGGTGCCTCCAAACCGGGTATGACCGCGCGCACCACGCCGATGTCTATGTGCGGTTGTGACAGGTCAACGATTACCACTTGTGACATGCCTTGCCGGTCCAAACACTCCAAAAGCAGATCGCGGTCCTGTTCGAAAGATGCGCTGGCGTGGGTGGGGCAATCGGTGAAACTCTGGATCGGTTGGGCCGCGTCAATCAGGTCGCGGACGTACTGGCATCGTTCGGATTGCGCTTGATCGGTGAATTCGGCAGGATCAAGATCGTCACGCGCGCCCGAGATATAGGTCAGACGGGTCTGAGCGGCCTCGGTCAAAGCGCGCAACAAGGCGATGGAGCGGTCCACATGGCAGCCATCCCCGATCCCGATATGGCCGGGCTGACCCCCGGCCTCGGCAATCACGCAACGAAAACAGGCGATGCCGATATCCGAGGTGGTCTGCCATATCCCGCAATCCAGACCGGCGGCGTCAATCATGGCCATCGCGCTGCGGCATCTGGGATCATCGACCGTGTCCGGATCAACCCGAACCTGCGGTGTTTGATGATGCCACAGGGTTGTGGCATCCCGCTCGATCAACTCACAAATCGCGTGGCAACTGGCCTCGGTGACATTGTTGCCGGAGGCCAGCCCGTTGGTTGTTCGGGGGAAGGCCCCCTGGCTGGCGCTTGGGGCGGCGGTGTAGTCTGTGTCCACCATCTCAAGCGGGACCCAGCAGGCTTGGTTGGCATTCAGATCACATCCCTGAACCCACAGCATCGCCGCATGAGGGTCAAATTGTCCGCCGGTCACACGGGGCAGGCGGGTCACATCGACAACCGCCTCATCGGCCACAAGATCGGAATACCGCGCCAGCCGCTGGGGCAGGTGGACACGTTCGGCGTGCCAGGACTCGATCGCCTCCATCACGCCCGAGGCCTGTGCCGCGCTCAGTGACAGCCCCTTGCCCAAAGACACCGCCACCGAACGAGAGTTCGGGCGCGAGACCATCACGGTTGGCAATCCGATCCAATCCAGCCCGGTCAGGTTTGCAACGCGCGTGATGCCCATGTCTTTGAGATGGGGTTTGACGATCTCCAGCGTTTGTTCGGGGTCTCGCAAACGATGCGTATCAAGAACATATTGTTTTTGTGAAACACCGGGCATCAGGGGACCTTAACCAATTCAATTCGAAACAGACAACGAAGCGGAAACCAATTTCGGATCAGGATGATAGAGGATCGTCGTTGGGTCAACTGTGACGGTCGGACAGGCGGCTAAACATATACTGAGATTGGTGGTGATATTCTTGCCCGTCCATGAAGACGACGCTGGGGAAGGAAGGGTTGTTGATCGCGTCCGGCCAGCCTTGCGGCTCTAGTGCTAGGCCGCTGCGTGTAGAATAGGGCGCGCCGAAAACGGTTGGCAGATCCGCGCTGTCTAGAAAGTCACCGGAATAGATCTGAAGCCCCGGTTCGGTTGAATGCAGGTCCAAAGCGACACCAGACCGAAGCCCGTGCAGTTGGGCGATATGTTTTAGTCTAATACGTTCGCGCGCTATGCAAAAATTATGGTCTAACCGAGCGTCTCCGACGGGCCGGAGTGTTTGAAAGTCGTAAGGCGTGTTGCGGACAGGTTCGACCGAACCCAAGGGGATCAGTTCGTCATCGACCGGCAAATAGTCTTGTGCCCGGACACGCAACAGATGGTCCCCGATATCCCCGTCGCCATTCAGGTTGAAATACCAATGCGGCGTGAAATTGCAGATCGTGTCGCCCGTTGCTATGGCCCGGATGTCCAAGTTCAACGTCGCGGGTGACGTAATGGAATAGTGAGCTTTGACGGACAAAGCGCCCCCAAAACCCATGTCTCCCTCAGGTATTTCCAGTTCGAAAGACACCGCATTCTCTGTCTGGTTGGTCCGCCGCCAGTTCTGTCGGGCAGCGCCTTTACTTCCGCCATGAAGGCAATGTTTGCCCAGAAAATTGCGTTCCACTGAATAGGTTTTTCCATTCAGAGCGTATTGCCCGTTGGATATCCGGTTTGCGCAGCGCCCAACAATGCAACCAAGATATGGGTCATTACGCAGATATTCGCTCGGCGCTTTCCAACCTAAAACCAAGGGGTGGTCGATGCCGTCCAGACGTAAATCAATCAGCGAGGCACCAATCGAACCGAGGGTCGCTGTCAGTGTCCCGTTGGAGATTTGAACAACAGCTCGCTTGTTGGCTTCATGGGGGATCATAAATTTAACATAATATGTCTTACAGGTAATCTATTCTGGTTCCATTTTCTTCAACAAGGTCTCTAAAACAGATTTCAACCGTTGGACGTCGATCGGTTTATGCAACAAAGGGACACCTGCGCGTTTGCAATATCCGGTCAGTTCAGAAGATCTGTTGGCCGAAATGATACAGGCTGGCAGGTTACCGAATTCGTGCCGTAAAGCTACGACCGCATCCGTTCCCTTTTTACCGTGGTCCAGTTGATAGTCGGCAATGACGATGTCGGGCACAATTTCAATCTCGCGCAGCAGGCCAACTGCTTGTTCCTCGCTGCTGCACTCCAGAACTTGGATGCCCCAGGATTCCATCGTCATGGTCAGTGCAGAGCGCAGGTTCTCGTCATTTTCGATCAACAAAGCCACAGTGCTGGTTAGTGTCACCGAGTCATCGACCTGTTGCAGTACATGGCCATGCGGTTTTAGAGGTGCGGTATCCGCCAAAGGAACCTCAACCGAGAACATCGTTCCCAGCCCCAGCTCGGATCGTAACTGAATGGGGTGATCCAACAGTCCGCAGGCGCGCTCGACTATGGCGAGCCCCAGGCCCATCCCCTCGGCTGCGCTGGCATCGGAATGGAGCCGTTGGAACTCCTGAAAGACGATCTCTTGCTGGTCGGATGCGATTCCGACGCCTGTGTCCCAGACCTCGATCCGAACCGAGCCCTGCTGTTTACGCAATCCAACTAGAACCTTGCCTGCATCTGTGTAGCGGATCGCGTTGGACAGCAGGTTTTGCAGGATGCGCCGCAGGTAGCTTGCGTCACTGCGGATCAAAGCGTTGCTATGTACGAACCGCAATTCAAGCCCTTTGGCTTGGGCGACAGGACGAAACGAGTCTTCGAGCTGAGACAGCAGATTGCTAATTGAAAAGGTGGTCTGGTGCACCGTGGCACGACCGGAATCCAGTTTCGAGATATCCAGAAGCGCCTCGAGGATATGCTCGACACTGTTGAGCGCGCTTTCGGCTTTTCCGGCCACGTTACGTGCGTCGTTTTCGTTTAACCCGCTGCCCAATGTGGCGACATAGAGTTTGGCAGCTGAAAGCGGTTGCAGCAGATCGTGGCTCGCTGCAGCAACAAAACGTGATTTTGAAGAATTAGCGCGCTCAGCCGCTTTCAAGGCGTGGGCCAATTCCCCGGTTCGCGCGGCGACGCGGTGCTCTAGCAGGGTCTTGGCTTCGTGCAGGGCTTGCGCCGACTGGTGCTCGGCCGTGACATCGGTAAAGGAAATCACGAACCCCCGATCCGGCATTTCTTGCGCGAACACGGAAAGGATCTTGAACCGCCCGCTGCGCATCTGAAACTTCAGCGGTGCCCGTTCCGCAGTTCGATTGACCCAATCCAGCAGATCGGCATCGCTGACGCCGCCTTCAAACCGGATGGTCGCGCTAAGGCGGTCGAATACGGTTTTGAACTGGACGCCCATCTGAAACTGCGCATTTGGGATGGCCAGCAGTTCACTGGCGCGATTGTTCCATCCGATCAGGCGCAATTTGCTGTCGAAGATGCAAACGCCTTGGTCGATATGTTCCAGCGTGGCGCGGATCAGGCGGGCCTTGTCGTCAAGGATACGGTCCCTCTCTTGCCGTTCGATGCGCATGATATCGGTGACGTCAGTTTGCAGGATGACCGTGCCGCCATCGGGGGTCCGATGTTCCGAAACCTGCGTCCACCGATTGCCGTTAAGCCGGACGTTAAACACCACATGATCGTCCGTATGACGGGACATACGCCGTTTGGCCCAATCTTGTGGCGTAAGCGTTTCGGGCAGGGACAGGAACCTGGATTGACTGACAAGCTCGACATATTCGGTAAAGCTGAGACCCGGCACCAATTGCGCCTGAATATCGGGCATGTGCATCCCGAAGCGGCTGTTGCATAGCACCAGCTCTTCTTCGAGGTTGAACAGTGCAAACCCTTCTTGAACCGTCTCGATTGCGTTGGCGAGGTCGGCGCGCGCGGCCTCGGTTTCCTGATTGGCCTGTGCAAGCTGCGCGTTCGACTCGTTGAGCAATTGCAGCGCGCGTTCCAGATCCAGCGTGCGGGCGCGAACTTCTTGTTCCAGCACGGCGGCGCGCTGGAATTGCGCATAGGCCGCCCCGCTGGCATCGGTCGATTCCTCGACCCGGCGCATCAGGGCTTCGGCAATCTTCAGCAGTTTCTGGTTTTGGCGTTCTAGAGGGTCATGCGGGTCGATCAGCGATTCAATCATGGCCGTCATCCTCGGGTGGATAGATCGCGACCCCGGTCAAAGTCTGATTGACATGGATCGAGTTGAATTGCTCGCCATAGGTGGAGAAGCCGACCACGTTGTTCTCCGACATGATCTGCGACAACGCGCCCGTCATTTGTTTTTGCTGGGCTTCTAATCGGCGCAGGATACAGTCGCAGCCCAATATCGTATCCGGATGCGCGGATTGGGTCAGAGCACCGATTTCGCGCTCTAGATGGGTGATCATGTCCATCGGTTCGGCCAATGTCAGAACCAGACCTTCATCGATGGCCGAGAAAAAGACCAAATCCCCGTTACCGGCAACGCGTTGAATGGCGCGAACATGATGTTGGCCGCCAATTTGAACGACGACTGGATGAGCCGCAAAGGTAAACGTATCCAGCTGTTCGGGGTCTTTTCCCAATATTCGTGCATATTCACGCGCCGCCGGTTCGGCGTTGATCTCACGCACGATGCGGTTGGTTGGGTCCGCGTCCGTCACGACCATGCGTTGGGCCGTTGGCACAAGATGGTCAGTCTTAAAGACTTTGATTGGACAGCGTGTGCGTACCTGAGTCAGGATCGCAGCATTCTCATGTGCCAGACCCTGATGCAGAACAAAGGTGTTGCCGAACCGGGTTCCGTCGCCCGCCGATCCGCCAAACAGCGGCACAGGCCCCAGCCCTAGCGCCAATTCCGAGGTCAGAATGTCCTCTTTCGTTGACAAACCGTCGATCAGCAAAAAGGTAAACTCATGCTGCCAATCTGGTTGGATATCCGTCATTTCTGCTCGGTTGCGGATCATCTCGTGGATGATATTGGGGGCTGAGAAATCATCTAGATCCGGCACCAAGATCGTGCGCGTTTCAAAATGGGTTGCGGGCAGGCCTATGGCGACGATCTGGTCTTCGGTATAACCGTCCCCCGCCAACTCACCGGCCGTCGTGCATCCAACAACTGGAACGGGTGAGAACTTCTTGGCCGCTTGCGCAATGATATGCGCAGCATCCGCGCTGCCACTCACAAAAAGAATGATCAGTGTCAGATTGTCTGACTCCAGTGCGCTGCCAAGTTGTGCGACGGCGTCTTGCACGCCACAGCCAACAAATGCAGTTTTCACGATGCCTGGCGCACGGGTTTGGGCCTCTGCCCACCCGACTGCTTGGTCCATCGGGCCTCCTCCCTAAAGCGCGACGAGAGTCGAACGTAATACGGTTAGCCCTGTTCTTGCAAGACGCTGGCGAACGAGGCTTTATTGGCGATCAGAACGGCCTGTGTCCGGCTTTGAACCCCCAGTTTCCGCATGATTGCAGTCACATGGGCTTTTACGGTCGTCTCTGCGATGGACAGGTCATACGCAATCTGCTTGTTCAGTTTGCCCTCGCAGATCAATTGCAGGATACGGGATTGCTGATTGGTCAAGGTGGCCAGCCGCCCAACTGCATCGCTTTGTTCGTCATCTTGTTCTTCGTCGATCAGCACGCATCCTTCGGGCAGGAATACACCACCGGAATGGACCGTTTCAAAGGCCGTACGGAACACATCGCGCTGGCTGTGCTTTGGGACGTAGCCTGAGGCTCCCCCGTGGATGACTTGGCTGATGACCCGATTGTCCGTCATAGAGGACACAACGATCACAGGTGCTTTGGCCGCCGCTTTCAAGCGCACCAGACCGTCCAACCCATCCACGTCAGGCAGGTTCAGGTCAAGCATAACCGCGTCCGGTTTCAGACCTTCGGCAATCATGGTCAGAGCGTCTTCCAGCCGGTCGGCGGTGTGGATCTCGCCAATATGTGCAACGCTTTGCAGCGTCATCGAAAGCGCATCACAAAACAGTGGGTGATCATCGACGATCAGGACGTTTTCGAAATCATTTTGCCCTTGAGGGTTTGCAAGCATGGGTCTTGGCCTTTGCAATGGGTTGCCCAATTTAACCAAGCGTAGCAAGGGAATGGAATGCCGCAAACTGGCGAAAAGTCGTATAAGAAAACGCGCGCCCGTTTGGGGCGCGCGCTTGGATCGAAAGACCCTTGTATCAGTTTGCCGAGGCCAGCTCTTTCGGCAGACGGAAGGTCCACAAAGTGCCACCCTGGTTCAGGTAGTTGACCTTTTTGGCCACTTCACCACCCCAAAGCGGAACCGCGCCGCCCCAGCCCGAGATGACCGAGACATATTGCTCGCCATCCTGTTCCCAAGTTACAGGCTGACCGACGATGCCCGAACCGGTCTGGAACGACCATAGCTTTTCGCCGGTTTCATCATCCAAAGCAATGAACTCGCCCTCGGGTGTGCCGAAGAACACCAGACCACCAGCAGTGGTCATCACGCCCGACCAAAGCGGCGCGTCGTTCTTGTATTCCCACTTCCATTCGCCGGTATCCGGGTCAATGGCCTTGAGCGAGCCGATATGGTCTTCGTAGTTCGGCTTGATGGTAAAGCCCGCGCCCAGATAGGCGGCACCTTTCTTGTAGGTGATCGGCTCGTTCCAGATATCCATGCCCCATTCGTTGGAAGGCACATAGAAATTGCCGGTTTTCTGCGAAAACGCCATCGGCATCCAGTTCTTGCCACCCAGGAACGAGGGCGAAGCAAAGATCACTTCACCTTTCTTACCATCGGCTGCCGCTGCAGGATCACCGGGGCGGTTATCTTCGACAAAGATCGGACGACCGGTTTCATCCACCCCGGAGGACCATGTGATATCCTTGACGAAGGGCGTGGCAGATACGAACCCGCCATCTTCACGGTTCAGCACATAGAAGTACCCGTTGCGGTCGGCGGTTGCATAGCGCTGATTGCCCTCGCGGTCGGTATAGGCGACGACTTCGTTTACGCCGTCATAATCCCAGCCTTCGCGCGGCGTGGTCTGGAAGTGCCACTTGATGTCGCCAGTTTTGGGGTCGATCCCGATGCGGCTGGCGGCATAGAGGTTGTCGCCCTTGTTGCCTTCGGTCGGGGTCCCTGCATTGCGCAACCAGCTGTTCCAGGGGGCCGGGTTGCCCGCGCCGAAGACCAACGTGTCGGTGTCGGCATCGTACGAGCCGCCCAGCCACGTCGCGCCGCCGCCGGTTTTCCACATGTCGCCAGGCCAGGTTGCGTTCAGCTCACCTGTCATGGTGCTTTCTTCGCCGTTCAGCGTGCCCATATGGCCTTCGATCACCGGCCGTTCCCAGACTAGGTCGCCGGTATTGACGTCCCGCGCCTGAACCGCGCCAACGATGCCGAACTCACCACCCGAATTGCCGGTGATCACCAGCCCGTCGACGATCAGTGGAGCCGCTGTATAGGAATAGCCCGCTTTGTAGTCGGCGATCTTGTCGCGCCAGACAACATCGCCCGTGTCCTTGTTCAGCGCCACGATCCGTGCGTCCAGCGTGCCAAAGATGACCATGTCGCCATAGATGGCCGCGCCACGGTTGACCACGTCACAGCAGGGCAGAATGCCTTCGGGCAGACGCGCGTCGTATTGCCAGACTTCTTTACCGGTCTTCAGATCAATCGCATAGAGGCGCGAGTAGGATCCGGTGATATACATCATACCGTCATAGATCAGCGGCTGGGTTTCCTGACCGCGCTGCTTTTCGCCGCCAAGGCTGAAAGCCCAGGCTGGCAGCAGGTTATCGACGTTGTCCTTGTTCAGCATGTCCAGCGGGCTGTAGCGCTGCAAGTGCCGCCCCATGCCATTGGTCACGATCTGCGTGGTGATCGTTTGGTCGTTCGCCAGATCGTCTTCGGTAACTTCTGCATAGGCCGCGCCCGTTGCAATCACACTTGCAACTGCCGCCATGATAAACCGGCTCATCGGTGTCCTCCCTAGACTTATGTCTTTCCTCCGTGCCGAATCTCCGACACGTCGGGATTGTTGGCGAGAGTATTATTCGCGGGAGAGTCCTTCGGTGAAATTGCACAATGGTCGTAGGGCTTGAGCGGACGATTTCAACTAGTGTGACCCAACTTTTTCTGAAGGGAGGATACAATGCGACGGCTTTTTTCAAGCATTGTGCTGCTTGGCCTTGCTTCGGCCCTACCTTCGGTGGCCAAACCGTTAACCGGGCAGAAAGAGATTTTTCTCGTTGATGATGCTGGGCATAGAATACTGATAGGGTACGTAAAATTCTCGCAAAATGGCGAGACAACGATCTACGATCTCGAATTCAATGACGAGGTGTTTTCCGAACATTTCTTGTCAATGCGCCCGTTTAAGTGCTTGGAAGGCCCGGACAAACACTGGTGCCATGTCCCCTACCCCTACGAGTTGCAGCGGTATGTTTCCGCAGAGGATCTGACCGATCTGGAATATGATCTTTTGTTCATCCATAAGGGAGCGACCGAATACGGTATCAACATGTGGAACGGCATCTACTACCGCTTGAACGCGGACGGCGACCATCTTGTTGGGCAATTGCACGAAATGGACATGGACGTGTTGTCTGCACCGCCCGAGGCCGGGAACCTCAGACCGATAAAGCATGATGACATCCACGAATCCGACCCTGACAGCCACTGGTTGCCAGGTATCGTGATTGAATAGGGTTATTGCGCGGAAAGGCTGCTCAGGTAAGCCAGAATAAAATCCTGAATCGTTCGGTCTTCGATACCCACATGGCGCATCTTGGTGCCGGGCATGAAACCGTCATTGTCCTCCATCCATGCGCGCAGTGCTGCGGGCGTCCAGACGATACTGGAACCTGCAAGCGCGTCTGAATAGTCATAGCCGTCAACGGTTCCTGCCTTGCGCCCTACGATCCCTTCCAACTGAGGCCCATAGCTTGGATCCGTGGCATCCGGCGCGTGACAACGTCGACATTCCGAGAAAAACAGATCTTCACCGGCGTCAACCTTGATGCGGTCGAAGGTGGATTGAGCCAGCGCGGGTGGGGCCGAGATGGCGTAAGCGACGAGGCCAAGTGACAAGGCGAGGTGTTTCATAGGGTCCTCCAAACGTTTTTCGAATGATACGAATTCCGCTGGGGGCAAGGGCTTGACGTACATCAAGAAACTGAAGGCGCACCCTCATCCTTTGGTCGTAGAAATGTGGGGATATTGCGCTTTTCAGAACAGGGGCGCGTATTTCCATTCATCCGCGTCGGGTGTGACTTCGTTCGGATCATAGCCCGATTCTTGCAGCCGTTTGGCGATTTTCAGCCCTTCCCGCGCGGCTTCATCGACATAGGCGCGTCCCAGTTCCTGATTCTGCGCCACACCGTGCCCGCGCAGCAGGTTGAGGCCATAATTGAACTTTCCAACCGGATCGCCCAGATCGGCGGCGCGTTTGTCCCATGCGGCGGCTGCGTCCGGGTCATAGGGACCCGCTAGACCGTTATTGTCCAACTGACCCATCCATGTCATGGCTCCGGTATAGCCCGCCTCGGCGCAGGTTCTGAACAAAGTACGCGCCAGATCATGCCGCCCTGACTTGGTCATGTAGTAGCCCGACGCGCAGGTGGTCATGTCGGTGATACCGTTGTCGATATTGCTCATGACCTTGCCCCATCCTGTGTCCTGCGGGTTGAGCGTGCCGAACTCATCCTCGACCGTTTGGGCCGAGGCGGCGGACGCTATGAACAGGGACAGTGCAGCGATACGGATCATGGTCGAGCCCTCTGGTTTTGGGGTAGTCTACCTCAACACTCGCGCGATTTCACGTCTGCCATGGTCGTAGAGGCTCTACCCGCGGGGTTTCTTCACTCCCCGCGCCGGATCATATCCCCAAAGCGCAAGTCCCAGGAAAATAAACCCGGCCAGAATCGTCCATCCGAGGGCTGCGGCGTTGAATTGCCCGTAGAGCGCAAAACGGATCAACTCGACCGCGTGGGTGAAAGGGTTGAACGCGCAGATATCGCGCAACAGGGCCGAGCTTTCGGCCATCTTCCACAGCGGGTAAAGCGCCGAGGACAGGAAGAACATTGGGAAGATGACAAAGTTCATAACCCCCGCGAAATTTTCAAGCTGCTTGATGGCCGAGGACAGCGCCAACCCCAACGCGCCGAGCATCAGCCCCGCCACGATCAGTGCCGGGAACACCAGCAGATAACCAATGATTGGCATATCGATGCCGTAAACCGCGGCGACCGCAAGAAAGGTATAGACCTGCAGGATCGAGATCGTCGTGCTGGCCAGCAAGCGGCAAAACAAAAGCCACCAGCGGGGCAAAGGGCTGGTCAGCAGCAAGCGCATGGAGCCCATCTCGCGGTCATAGACAAGACTGAGAGAGCTTTGCATCCCGTTGAACAGCATAATCATACCGCACAGGCCGGGAACGATGTAAATCTCATATGTGATATAGGTCTGATAGGGTGGCGTGATAGACAGGCCCAATGCCGCGCGAAATCCGGCGGCAAAGACAATCAGCCAGACCAGAGGACGCACCAGCGCGGCGACAAATCGGCTGCGCTGACGAACAAAACGTAGTGCCTCGCGTATCAGAATGGCGCGCAGGGCAATCAGCGCGCCGGTCATGCCGTGGCCCCTGTCATGGACAGAAAGACGTGTTGCAAAGGTTGTCCGCTGGTCAGGTCGCTGCACAGTTCCTGTTTCAGCAGCTTGCCACGGTGAAGGATGGCGACGTGGTCATCCGGCTCGATCTCGTCGGTCAAATGCGTCGCCCAGAGCACGGTCAGCCCGTCCTGCTGCGACAGCGCATGGACATGCTGCGTGATGGCTTTTCGGGCGGCCGCATCTAGTCCAACCGTTGGCTCGTCCAGCAGAAGAACCGAAGGGGAATGGACTAGGCTGCGTGCAATCTCCAGCCTTCGACGGTGCCCGCCATTCAGGTCGCGGGTGCGTTCGGCCGCGCGTTCGGCCATGTCCAGCCGGTCAAGCGCGGCTGAGATCCGCGTTTCGGCATCGCGCCCCGCCAACCCGTGCAAAGCGGCGAAATAACTGAGGTTGCGGTGCACCGTCAGATCCAGGTCCAACGTAGGTTGTTGAAACACCACGCCAATCTGAGCCAGCGCCTGACGGGGCTGTTTTGAGATGTCGAACCCTGCAACCTCGATCACGCCCTGCGCCGTGGTAAACAACCGTGTCAGAAGAGAAAACAGGGTCGACTTCCCTGCTCCGTTCGGTCCCAGCAACGCACAAAACGCGCCCTGGGGGACATGAAAGCTCACATCATCAAGCGCGCGTTTCTCGCCATAGGCGTAGCTGACATTTCGGACTGAAAGCCCTGTCACTGAATGGTAATCTCCAGCCGCTGTGTTTCGCCGGTGCTGCCCGGCACTTTCAGATAGTAGCTGCCCGGCTTGATCGCGACAAAGCCTATTTCCATCTCACCAGCATCATCGAATTCGACCGAGTCCAGCCCCAGAGGGCGGATTTCCAGTCCTTCGACGACGATTTCATCAACCCAGATCGCGCGGAAGAATTCAGGACCAACCAAAGCCAGTTCCTGACTGCCATCGCCCTGAATCTCGAACTCGTAATACATGCCGGATTTCAGCACCCACGAGGCCTCGGCCAGAGGCACACCGGCGGACAGAGTGATCGGCGGCAGGTCTTCTTTGTTCTTCGCCGACAAAATTCCGGCCAGACCAAATCCGTCATCGTCATCATCGGCCAAAGCCGCAGCTGGCAAAGCCATAGCCATCATCGCGGCCACGCATATCACTTGCTTCATCTCTTAAGTCTCCTCGAAATTCTTTCAGTTGGTCGGACGGAAGGCCGCGCCCCAGGGGAAGCGTCCGACCTTGATTGTCTTGATGGGTTCGCGTTTCGCCACGTCGATCACGGTCACATCGCCGGATACGCCGTTTGTGGTGAACAGCAGCGATTTGTCGGCGTTGAAATCCATGTGCCAGACGCGACGCCCCACAAGGATGTAGTCTTCAACCTCATAGGTTTCGGCATTCACGGCCGCCACATGGTTCGACGGTCCCAGCGCGACAAAGGCGGTCTCATCCCCGTTGGACAGTTCAAACCCCACGGGTTGCACCCGGTCGGGGTGGACACCTTCGACCTCGAACTCGATCTTGGCCTTTTCGGTCTGTGTTTCCACGTCGAACACCGTGATGGTACCGCCGATTTCCGAGCTGACCCAAAGCTCGGTCCCATCCTTCAGGAATTCCGCGTGGCGCGGGCGGGAATCGACCAGAGTGTTGGCGAACAGCTCTTGCGTTTCGGTGTCGATCCAATGAGCCATGTTGGTGGTCTCGGACGTGGTGATGGCGATCTTGCCATCGGGGGACACAGCCATCCCTTCGGGCTCAATCCCGACGTCGATCTGAGCAATTACGGTGCGCGATTCCGTATCGACTACGGTGGTGATCGCGTCGTCTTCGTTAGCGATATAAAGATGGCGATCATTGGGGTGCAGCACAAATTGCTCGGGGTCCTCGCCCGAGGGCAGATCGTGTAGGATCTCGCCCGTTTCCGGGTCCATCACCTGCACCGCGTCGCTGTCCGAGGCGCAGATATACAGCACCGAGAAATCCTTGGAAAAGGTGATCCCGCGTGGGCGTTCGCCGGTTTCTATCGTACGGATCACCTCGAGCGTCTGGATGTCGATCACGCTCAGCGTGTCGTCCTTTTCATTGCTGATCCACATTTCGTCCGCGGCCGCCGGTGCGCAGAGGGCGGTCGCCGCCAGAAGTGCTGTCAATCTCATCCCAGTTACTCCCTGAATGCCTGACACTGGCTTTCGCCCTCGTCTAGTCCCAACGTGTCGAGTTCCGTGCGCTGGTGCAAGAACCCCTCCAGCGGCGCCATCGCAACGACGGCGCGGTCGGTGACCAATGGGATCGGTTGCCGCAACTGCCCGTTCCAGGACCGGAAATTCATCGCCCTGCCCTTGAACCCGGCCAGTTCGAAATCGTCCGACAGGATGTAGTCGAGCAAAACGGTCGGGTCACTGGATTGCGTGCGTGTCACTGCCTCGCCCAAAGTCCGGTAGGCGGCCCATGCTGCATAATCCTTTGGCATCATGCTGCGGCCGGTCTGTTCGGTGAACCGGTTTTGCATCTGGACCGCGCCCCATTGTTCCACCACACGCGACCACGTTACAGGTTGCAGTCCGTCGGACCCTGCCACGGGGCGGGCCTGCCATGTGTTGAATTCGATATACCGGCCGAAATCGTCCAATTCATCGGCGACCAGCAGGATGTCATAGTCACCGAATTCCTGTGTAAACAGCGGCACCTCTTGGGCGGCGTTGCGGCGCAGGTCGGCGTCGAATTCCCATGTCTTTTCGGCGCTCAGCTCCAGACGGAATTTTTCCAGCGAACGTTTGAGAGACTGTGCAAAGGCCTGATCACCGGGATGGACGCCGGTGATCATCACCAACTCGTCCCAGCGGCGTTTGACCAGAAATTGAACCAGCGCATCGGTGCGCATCATGTTCGACGGCAAAGTATGCAGCAGATTGGCGCGGCAATTCTGGTCTCGCACATCCAGATCAGACGCGGATGCGTTGAACAGAATAGCGTTCGCCGTCTCAGGCAGGTCAGCAACGTCCAGCTGCGCTTGTGCAGGCGCATCGAGGATCAGAAACGGGCTGTCCGCCAAAGCCTGACGGGCTGCGGTCAGCCAATCGCCACCTTCGGGAACGGATGTGACGGACAGATTGTATTTGTGCCCCAGGAATTTCGCGGTTGTCAGATTATCGGTCAAGGCCAGCTCGGCCCCTGCCACGCCCAGATCGTCCGGAATCGGATCAAGGTTGGATAAAACCGGAGGCCGCGGTACCTGCATCTGCAAATATGTGACCGAAACCTCAACCTCGGCAAAAGCTGCGACCGGCAGCAGAGCCGAAGCGATCAAGGCGCGCAAATAGGTTTTCATGTCGACGCCTCCTCCCTAGCAATTTGATAAAATCTGCTCATCCCTTTCGGGACCATTAGACCTTAGTCGCAGCTACCCCCCAATGTGCAACCAAGGTCTAATTCCATGCTGAATTCTGCTAAGCTATGACCGGGGAAAGCGTCGTAGAGGAGGATAAGATGCGTCCAGGTTTTTATAGCGTAATGCTAGGCGCCGTCATGGCTGGCGGCATGGCGCTGGCCCATGGCGATGTCGCCCCGCAGCCCGTGAATACTGACGCTCTGCCCGATGTGGGCGATGAGTGGCTGATCGAGAACCCTTACCGCGACAAGGGAGAAGAGGTCTGGCAGGCGGCGATTGAAATTGGTGATTCCGGCTATAACCAGAACTGCGCGCGATGCCATGGTTTGGGTGTTGTCTCGGGCGGGTTGGCCCCTGATCTGAGGTATCTTGAGGCCGAAGAATATGGCGATGAATGGTATGCCGAGCGGTTCCGCGAAGGTTACACTCAGAACGGGATCACCAAGATGCCCGCCTTTGGCGAGCTTTTGGGCCAGAAGGCCGCGTGGGCCATCCGCACATATATAGAAACCCGTCCCGATGACGGGGCTTTGGACGATCATTCCGACCGGCTGAAGGAGATCCGTGATCTGCTGGCCGCGATGGCCAACGGCGGCGACGGAGACGCAGCCGCGCTACAATCTGAACTCAGCGAGATTGCGGGAACGATTGAGACCGGCTCGGGCGCGCCCGTGGCCGATAGCGTCGCCCTACGCGCCGCTGTATTAATTTCGGGGGACAGCCCGAACTTTGCCGAGGCAGCGGAACAGCTGACCATCGGCTTGTCTGCCGCGCAATAGATCGGCAGAGTGGGGCACATGATCGGACGCTTTTTTGTTTTCTCCCTGTTGGCTGCGGCCCTGACCACCGGGCAAGCAATGGCCAGGTGTGAAGATCATGTGCCCCAACCCAAACCGCAAAACGCCAGCCGTGACATCGTGGGAGCCGATCTCGATACCATTATCGAGCGCGGTTATATTGAGTTCGCAGCCTATGAGGATTTCGCCCCATGGTCGTTCGAGGAAGACGGCAGGATTCAGGGCGTCGATATAGAAATCGGCAAGTTGATTGCCGAAGATCTGGGTGTCGAAGCTCGGTTCAATCTGGTCGCCGCAGGAGAAAATCTTGAAGCCGACCTGCGCAACTGGGTCTGGAAAGGCCCTTTGATCAACGGACGTGTCGCCAATGTGATGCTACACGTCCCCTATGACAGTGAATTCGCCTGTCGGGTAGAACAAGTGGTTTTCACCGGTCAGTATCACGATGAAGAAATCGCGATTGCCTATCGCAAGGATGAATACCCCGAAGACCCGCCCGTTCCGGCCTATTTCCGCTTTGATACGGTCGCGGTGGAAAATGACTCGATTGCTGATTTCTACCTGTCGGCCTTTCCGGGCGGCCAGCTTGCGCAGAATGTGCACCGCTTTCCCACAGCGGGTCTTGCTATGGAGGCCTTGGCGGCAGGTGACACCATGGCGGCCATGGGCCCACGCGCTCAGCTCGAAGCCGGTTTGACGCCCGAATTGGATCTGCACACGCCGCCCTTGCCCGGTTTTGCCGTCAGCAGCTGGACCAGTGGCGTTGCGGTTCATTTCGCCTATCGCGGCCTCAGCTATGCAGTGGACGATGCGATTTATGCAGCGCTTCAGGATGGCCGGATCGAGCAGATATTCGCCGCGCACGGCCTGACGCATGCACCGCCGAAACTGCGGTGACTACACCCAAGGTCTTATAGGCACCGGGTAGATCACCGCGTAGCTTAACCGAAAATACTGGAGGGAGTGACATGGAACTTCATGACAGCCGCGTCATTGCGGCCCCACGTTCCAAAGTCTGGGAGGCACTGCTATCGGCCGACATTCTGAAAGAATGTGTCCCCGGCTGCAAAGAAATGTCGGGAACAGCAGAAAATGGGTTTGCCGCGACAGTGGTGCAGAAGGTCGGACCCGTAAAGGCCACGTTCAAAGGTGAAGTGACCCTGTCGGACATGGTGGATCAGGAAAGCGTCAAGCTATCTGGGGAAGGCAAAGGCGGGGCCGCCGGATTTGCCAAGGGTGCAGCAGATGTCACCTTGTCGGATGCGCCCGAGGGGACGTTGCTGGCCTATAATGTCGATGCGCGCGTGGGCGGCAAGCTGGCTCAGCTAGGGGGGCGGGTCATTGATGGCGTGGCCAAGAAAATGGCCGACCAGTTCTTTGAGAATTTCCAGAATGCGGTCGAGGAAGACCCTCAGCCCGCGCCTGCCGAGGCTGCGCCCGAACCGGCAGCGGCCCCTGCTGTGTCAGAAACGTCGGCTGAGCCAGCTCAGGCAGCGCCGCCGCCGGAAGAGAAAAAAGGATGGTTCAAGCGCCTGTTCGGCGGTTGATCCGAAAATTTAAGGGAGGAAAATCTGATGAAGATTTCGATGACTGTGAACGGCGTAGCTGTGAGCGGTGAAGTTGAGGGACGGACGTTATTGTCTGGCTTTTTGCGTGATCATTTGGGGATGACGG
>NZ_JBQFOV010000022.1:0-24698 GCF_056533885.1 Ruegeria sp. F12
CCAAAACAGAAAGCGGCCCAATGGGCCGCCAAACACTTTTCAATTTCGGTGCTTACAGAATCACATGCTGATCAAATAGGCCCAGCCTGCCATCGCAATTGCCGTCGCCGCAAAGAACAGGATCGAGTCCCAGTTCAACATGAACAGGAAGCTGAAGCTTCGATAGGATTTTTTCAGCGCCTTTGCCATTGTAGCCTCTGACTCAGTTTGGATTTGGTCACAAACCTACAGATTGAATGCGGCGGAATTACGGCTTTTCTGGGCGGCTAAGGCCACATTCAACAGAAGAGATCGTTTGTTACAGAAAATACCATAAGACCAAGGATCAACGAGACCCCGATCCCCATCAATATCCGCAACGCGCCGTCGCTGGGTGGCTTGCCTGTCACGGCTTCATAAGCGTAAAACACCAAATGCCCACCATCCAGTGCAGGGATCGGGAACAGGTTCAGCAACCCGACTGCTGTGGACAAGACGGCAATGAAGAAGATGAAACTTTGCGCGCCCTGACTGGCCATAGCGCCTGACGTTTCCGCAATTCCGATGGGGCCCGAGATGTTGCACGTGCTAATTGCACCCGTCACCATGTGCCACATGCCCGACAGGGACGCGTCGATAATACGCAGGGTCTGACGCGCGCCCCCTGTCACAGAGGCCCACAGGCCGGCCGGTTCGGTCGCCGGTTCCAGCATCATGCCGCCCACAATGCCGATCCGCCAATGTGTGACGTACCCGCCATCAGGCTGCGGCTCATCCGTCCGACGCGGGGCTAGTGCAAAATCCAGCTCGGCCCCTTCACGCCACACGTTCAGCAACAGGACTTTTCCATTCGAGCCTTCGACATGCTCTTTAAGTTGTTCAAACGCAAAGATCGGATCGCCATCGACTGCAGTGATTACGTCACCCGGCTTCAGATCGATGTCATAGGCTGCGCTGCGTGGGGCAAGTTGTTGGATCAGAGGCGGGAACAACCAAGGGCCGGTTACGTCCTGCGTCTGGCCGTCCCTCAGGACAGTATAGTCCAAAACGGGCTGCACGGGTAGCGCATCGGTGAACTGCGTCCAGGCGTCCTGTTCGTCGAATTCGGGCACCTGAATACCGGCGATCGACAAGATCTCATCGCCTTCCCGCAATTGCTGTTCGGTGCCCGGCAGCGGGTGCAGGCTGCCGACGGTTAAAGGTTCCTTGGTCACGCCTTGCGATAGGAAAATTGTGCCAAAAACGATGATCGACATGACGAAATTGAACACCGGTCCAGCCGCAACTGTTGCCGTGCGTGCCCACAGAGGCGCGCCATGCATGGTGCGGCGTAGTTCTTCGGGGCTTTTCTGGGTGATTTCGTCCATCGCCGCCTCATCCTTGCCGGATGCCGCATTGGAATCGCCCAGAAACCGCACGTAGCCGCCAAAAGGCAGCGCAGCGATTTGCCACCGCGTTCCGCGCTTGTCCACGCGGCTCAGCAGCACGGGTCCGAACCCAATTGAGAAAACCTCGGCATGGATGCCTGACCAGCGGCCGACGATGTAGTGTCCATACTCATGCACCGCGACGATCACCGACAAGGCGACGACAAAAGCCACAATTGTATACAGCAAGTTTCCAAACTGAGGGATCAGCGAGAGTATGTCCAAAATTCTATCCTGCTCTTTGGCTTATGGCTTCATCGACCCATTTACGTGCCAGATGGTCCGTTTGCAGCACGTTATCAAGGGTCAAAGGGGCATCAATAAGGCTGCTTTGGGCATCAAATCGGTCCAAAACAGCGGCAACGCAATCGGCCATCGACAAAAATCCGATCCTACGCGCGATGAAGTGATCAAGCGCGCGTTCCTTGGCGGCGTTGAACACGGCACCAGACAAGCCGCCACGTTGCATCACGTGCCGGGCCAGTTTCAGCGCAGGATAGCGTGCATCGTCGGGCTCGCTGAACCGCAACTGACCAAGCTTGGCCAGATTGAGCCGTTCGACCGGCAAGTCCTGCCGCGCGGGCCAATGCAGCGCGTATCCGATGGCGTGGCGCATGTCGGGCGCACCCATATGTGCCATAAACGCCCCGTCGTTGAACCCGACTAGCGCGTGGACGATGGACTCGGGGTGAACCAGAACCTCAACCTGCTCAGGTGAAACCCCGAAATATTCCTTGGTTTCAATTACCTCCAACGCCTTGTTGAACATCGAGGCGCTGTCGATAGTAATTCGTTGACCCATGTTCCAGTTCGGATGGTTGGAAGCCTGCTCGACCGTTGCGTTGGCCAGATCACCTAACGGCCAATCGCGGAATGCCCCACCACTGGCTGTGATGATGATCCGCTCGACGGTGCTCATATCCTCTCCAGCCAGGGCCTGAAACACAGCGGAGTGCTCGCTGTCGACCGGCAAAAGGGTTGCATTGTGTTGCCGCGCCGTATCAAGGACCAGGGGACCTGCGCAGACTAAAGTCTCTTTATTTGCCAGGGCAAGCGTCGCGCCCTGCTTCAAAGCTTCTAGCCCCGGTGGAAGTCCGGCAGCCCCAACTATGGCCGACATCACCCAATCCGCTGGCCGCGCGGCCGCTTCGGTCAGGGCCATAGAGCCAGCCGCTGCCTGCACGTCGGAACCCGCCAAAGCAGCCCGCAGATCCTCCAGCCGGTCCTGATGGGCGGTTACAGCCACATTGGCGCGCAGGCGTTTGGCATCCTCCGCCAGTTTGTGGATATTCGCCCCACCCGTCAGTGCCACCACGTCATACGCATCAGGGTTCCGGTCGATCAGGTCGATCGTGTTCTGCCCAATCGACCCGGTGGCGCCAAAAATCGAAACCCTGCGCATCACATCGGTCCCGGTGCGTATAGCAGCCCAGCAATCAGAACGAACAAAGCCGCACCCATCATCCCGTCAAACCGGTCCAGAAAGCCGCCATGGCCCGGGATCAGGTTCGAGCTGTCCTTGACGCCAAACTTCCGTTTTGTCGCGCTTTCCACTATGTCGCCGGCTTGACTGGCCATCGAGGCTGCGACGGACACCAACACGAACAAAAATCCGAACCCTGCGAAAGCCGCAAAAACCGCGCCGACGATCGCCGCCGCGAACCACCCGCCAGCAGTGCCCGACCATGTTTTCTTGGGGCTCACGCGCGGCCAGAATTTCGGCCCACCCAGCGCCTTGCCCACGAAATATCCCGCAACATCCGTCGCCACAACTACCGAGATCAGCCAGACCATCCAGCCAAACCCCATGTTTTCACGTATAGAGATAAACCCGAGCCCCGCCGCCGCAATCCACGCTGCAAACAGCAGATACGTACCCTTGGCCCGACTTACCTGCCCCGCCCCAACCAGTGCCGGAGCCAGCAGGAACGGCAATTTATAAAGCGGCGGAAGATGATAACTGAGGACAACAACAACCCCGGTCAACACTGCAAGCTGGATAGCGACCCCAGTCCGGTCCGGGTCGATCATCCGAACCAACTCCCAGGTCATCAGGCCGCAGGCGATAGCGATGAAGGCTTCGAACCACAGCCCGCCCAGCCAAACCTCAACCGAGCCGACGGCCACAAGCACCACAGCCGACAGAACCCGCGCTGTCAGATCAGACCATCGGCTGTCGCTCATGCTGGGACAGCCCCAAACCGACGTTCGCGAGCCCCGAAATTCTGGCACAACCGCGCCAGTTCATCAGCAGTGAAATCCGGCCAGAGCGTGTCAATGAATTCATATTCCGAATAGGCGGATTGCCACAAAAGAAAGTTCGAGATCCGCGCTTCACCGCTGGTGCGGATGACCAGATCAGGGTCGGGAAGAACGTGCGTATCCAGATACTTTGGCAGCGTTTCTTCATCCACATCCTCAGGTCGCAACCGACCTTCGGCCACGTCACGCGCCAACCGCTTGGTGGCACGCGCAACCTCGTCCCGACCGCCATAGTTGATAGCAATGGTCAGATGCACCAGATCGTTATCCTTGGTGGCATTTTCCAGCGTGTCCATCAGGTCGATCAGCTTAGCGTCCAGACGCACCCGATCGCCAATGAACCGAACCCGTACCCCGTTTTTTGTCAGGTTCGCTGTTTCCTTAATGATGTAGCGCCGGAACAAGCTCATCAGCCCGGCCACTTCGGCCTGTGTCCGCTTCCAGTTCTCGGTCGAGAAGGCAAAGACAGTCAGATACTTGATGCCAAGCCCCGGGCAGGCCTCGACCACATCCCGCACGCGCCGCGCACCGGCCTGATGGCCAAACAGGCGCGGCCGTCCACGCGCCTGAGCCCAGCGACCGTTGCCATCCATGATGATCGCAATATGCCGAGGCCCATCCTGAGGCGCCGTCTGTGGGGTGTCAGGCATATCCGGTCTCAGACCTGCATGATCTCGGCCTGCTTGGTCTCAAGCGCGGCATCCACGGTTTTGATCATCTGATCGGTCAGGTCCTGAACTTCGCTTTCCCAGAACTTCTGATCGTCCTCGGACATCCCGTCTGCCTTAGCCTTTTTGATCTGGTCCATCCCATCCCGACGCACATTACGAATCGAGACGCGCGCATGTTCAGCATACTGACCGGCAACCTTGCCCAGCTCGCGGCGACGTTCTTCGTTCAGCTCCGGGATCGGCAACATGATGATCGTCCCGTTCAGTTGCGGATTGATCCCCAACCCGCTTTCGCGAATGGCTTTTTCGACCTTGCCGACCAGACCTTTGTCCCAGACATTGACCGTCACCATGCGCGGCTCGGGTACATTGACCGTGCCAACCTGATTGATGGGCGTCATGGAACCATAGGCATCAACCATCACCGGCTCCAGCATCGAGGCCGAAGCCCGCCCGGTCCGCAACGATGCGAATTCGGTTCTGAGGTTGGACATCGCGCCTTCCATGCGGCGCTTCAGATCATCGGTATCCAGTTCGAAATCGTCAGCCATTCTGCTCACTCCCCGTCTTCAGGTGCTGTTGGGATGGCTCATAAGCCATCACAATTGGGATGTATAGCGATGATGATCCGGAATTGCGCCAATGACCAGAGCTGTTTGCGGCATTTTCACGGTCGTTCAAGGGCGCAGGAACCGGTCCGGGCAGCGCCGGACCGGTGCGGTGTTCTGACATGGATTCAGGCGTTTACGTCCACAACCACCCGGCCTTTGACCTGCCCCTTAAGGATATCAGCGCCCAATTGTGGCAGATCACTCAGTGTGGCCGGGTGAACCATGGCCTCCAACTTGTCCATGGGCAGATCGGTCCCAACACGTTTCCACGCCCGAACGCGGTTCTCGTAGGGCTGCATCACGCTATCGATCCCCAACAGGTTTACACCACGCAGCAGGAACGGAATGACGGTTGCCGGAAGTCCGGCGCCACCTGCCAAACCAACAGCCGAGATCGACGCACCGTATTTCATCTGCCCCAGAACACGGGCCAGCATGTCACCACCAACGGCATCGACACAGCCTGCCCATGTCTCGCTTTCCAGCGGACGCTTGGTCGTCTCGTTCAACTCATCACGAGGAACAATGGTCGTAGCCCCCAAAGATTTGAGATAATCGCCCGCTTCGGCCCGGCCCGTCACTGCTGCGACCTCGTAGCCCAAGTTTGCCAGAATCGCTGTCGCAACCGAACCAACACCGCCCGCAGCACCGGTTACAAGCACCGGCCCGTTGCCAGGCTTGAGGCCGTGATCCTCAAGCGCCATGACGGCCAGCATGGCGGTAAACCCAGCGGTTCCTACAGCCATCGCCTGACGCGTGTCCAACCCATCGGGCAGCGGTACCAGCCAGTCGGCTCTTGCGTTGGCCTTCTGACTATAACCACCCCAATGGGCCTCACCCACACGCCAGCCAGTTAGCACAACCTTGTCGCCGGGCTTGTAACGATCATCCGCGGACGCCTCGACCGTACCAGCATAATCAATGCCCGGCACATGCGGGTAGCTGCGCACCAGACCGCCACCTTTGGGCGACATGCAAAGACCATCTTTGTAATTGACCGTCGAATACTCGACCGCAACTGTAACCTCACCCGTAGGCAGGTCATCGGTTGACAGCTGTTTGACCACGGGGCTGGCCAGACCGCTCTCGTCGTCTCTCTCCATCACCAACGCATTAAACATCTGAACGTTCCTTTCATCTCATGGTGCCAGGCCCCGTCCTTCACCTGGCAAAAAATATCCCGGGGGAGTCGCGCAGCGACGGGGGCAGAGCCCCAACCACGCCTAAGTCCAAAAATGCGCCTGTACGATTGCGCTACGCATCCCATCAGGTGTTTCAACCTCTACCTGGGTGCCGGCATCCCAATGGCTCAACCGCAACATCCCGATGGAAACATTGGTGCCAAAATCCGGAGACCAAGCAGCAGACGTCACCTGCCCCACCCGTCTCCCGTCAACATAGACAGGCCAAGGCCGATCGCAGGGCGGTACCGCCGCGCCGTCAATCGCAATCGGCCGGATTTGCTGAACCGGCCCTTCCTTGGCCACGCGCAACAGCGCATCCCGACCGATACATCCAATTGCTGTGTGCGTATTACAGAACTTGCCCAACCCACATTCATGCGGCGTGTTGTCGTCGGTCATATCGTTGCCATAAGACAGCAAACCACCTTCGATCCTCTCGATCAGGTTCGGGCATCCCGCCCGCACATTCAAATCCTCCCCCGCCGCAAACAGCGCGTTCCACAGCGGCATACCGATATCTGAGCCCTCGACATAGATCTCAAACCCGCCCTGCTTGGAATAGCCCGAGCGTGCAACGGCCAAGTCGCGGCCTTCGAACGCGAACATGTCGAACTTGAAAAACCGGATATCGCGCACGCGGTCGCCGAATACACGCGACATCAGCTCATCGGCTTTGGGACCCTGCACGGCCAGAGGGGACACGTCCGGTTCATCCACCAGAACATCCAACCGATAGCCATTGGCGATACCCTTTACCCACAACAATAGGTCGCTATCGGCAATCGAAATCCACCAACGGTCCTCGGAAAGCTTCACGGCCACCGGGTCGTTCAGCATCCCGCCGGTTTCGTCCACGATGGGCACATAGAAACACTGACCTGGCAACATGCCGCGCAGATCACGTGGGGTCAGCATCTGCATCAAACGCGCTGCATCCGGGCCGCGCAACTCGACCTGACGTTCGCACGATACATCCCACACCTGCACATGTTCCTTGAGGTGTCGGTAGTCGGCCTCTACCGACTCGAAAACGGTGGGTAGCAACATCCGGTTATAGACTGTGTAGGCCTTGACCCCCGCCGCCTCGACACCCTCAGAGAAAGGGGTCCGGCGCAACCGACGTGAAAACGAAACCTGAGCCATTCATCCCTCCTGTGGTAAGAAGACCAGATCGCTGACCGGCGCTGCCGATCCGGTCTCGGTCAACATTTTATGAATTTGACCCCGGTGGTGTGTCTGATGGTTGAAGAAATGCATTACACATTGCGCGTAGGGCTTCGTGACATCGGCTTGTTTTGCCGCTGAAAACCATGTGAAGGGCCCTGACAACGCCTCATCCTTCAGGCTGGCGACCCAACCTTCTATCCGGGTATCAACAACGTCACGCAACACCACCCACTCATCGACATCAGCACAGATCGCTGTGCTTTCCGGAATGCCACCGTCGGGTCCTTCGCCTCCGTCGAAACGTGACATCCATATCCAGTCACCCCAAAGCAGATGATTGGCAGTCCCAAGAATCGACCCAAAAAACGCTCCGCGCTCACGGTTCAATTCCTCGGTGGTGAGTGCGCTAAAGAACTCTTTCAACTGACTGTTCTGCCAGCGATTATAGCGCGCCATCTCCTGCGCATAAGCCGCGGTGATCATCACTTGGGTCCATGCCAGTCGATTGGGCAAATCTCGGCCGATTTACCACCAAAATCCCACACCCGGCCATAGTCCCGCACCTTGGATTTGGTGCCACGCGCCACGATGATATCCGGACCCATCCAGTATTTCGAGTTCGAGACCATCACTGGGTGATCCGGATCCTTGCCCGCCATCATTTCAATTTCGCCCTGAATTTTTCGGCCGATCACGATACGCCGCTTGGTGCCGTCGCGTTCGATGACGACCGGAGCGCGCTCCGCCCCGATGATCTCACTGACCAGCATGGTGAACAGCCCGGTGGTGCCGCCCGCCTGCCCGCTGAAGATTTGCAGCAAACCGTTATAGGCCTTGCCGCTGGCGCGTTCATCGACATAAGCCGCGACTTTCCACTGTCCTTCGCCCATGCGGCCTGGAATGTCGACCAGAAGACCCACATTCAGTCCCGACAGGTCCTCGCCCTCGAAATGACCTTCGTCGATGATCACGCCCATCCAGGCATGGCAGTGCCCCTCAGTCGGAGGATGCGCGCCCAGCGAGACCACACAGGGGCAGAACACGTCACAGGAACAATTCAGGATCAGTTCACCTTTGATGGCCCAGTTGGTCGGGCTCATCTCGCGCCGTTTGGGGTTGGGCATACGGCTGTCGATTCGTTGACTGATCGGCAAGCGGTCCGAATCTGTTTTTCTGTTTTTAGCCATCAGCTTATCCTCCGTAAGCAAAGGGATAGATGAGCAGCAAAGCGCCGCCCGCAATCAAAGCAAACCCCAGCGGACGCGTGATCGCGTGCCCGATCTGAGGCAGTTTTTCGAGAACCATGAAGAAAGTCGCAAGACCCATCCACAACAAGCTCATGACGCCACCAACAAAACCAAGCGCCATGAACCCCCAGCAACAGCCGACGCAGAATGCGCCAAGTCCAAGCCCCATCCGCAGTCCGCCAGTAAATCCGGTTTTCCAATGGCCCAGAAAATAACTCATTGGCGCATGGCAGACGCCATGGCAGACCTCTTTAGCTCGGGTGAATTGAAATGCGCCCACTGCGATCATCAAAGCGCCGGATAAGAACGTCGATTTGGGGATGCCCAGCATGTCAACCACGCCACCGAACAACAGCGCCAGTTGAACAGCCGTGATAAGTGCTGCAAACCCGACCCAAACAGCGAAGTAACCGGACAGCACGCCCAGCCACCCTGCCCGCGTGCCATTGGCGCTGCGGATCAGGTCGTCATAGCTGCGCAGGGTCGGAACCAATGTCGGCAGCATCATCGCAGCCATCATGATTGCCCACATCCAGAACAAGGGGCCGAACTCGGCCATCGGCATATACATGTCCATCCGCGGATCCATCGCGGCCATGGCCTGTCCCATCGGACCCGGACGGCCGATCCAGTCCAGGTCCATTGCGCGGCTCATGGTGAACATCATCCACCACGCCCACAAGATCAGAGCGTAAAACCCCAGCCAAAACCCGTTACGGAGAACTGCGCGACTCACTTGTCCCTCCCGACTCAGTCCTTGCAATTCAAATGTCAGACTTTTAAATGTCAGACAAATAAAAACGTACCAGCAGGTGCCGGAATATGAAAATCGATCCTCAGAAGCCCGCCGACCTGTCCGCGCAGATTGCGCAGGCGATCCGCGATGCCATCGTCTCGGGCCAGTTGATCGTTGATGAGCGGTTGCCGTCCGAGGCAGAGTTGGCCGACCAATTTCGGGTGTCGCGCCCGACGGTGCGCGAGGCCTTGAAGCGGCTGGCTGCGCAGTCTCTGATCCGCACGCAACGGGGTGCGACCGGCGGTGCTTTTGTCAATCGGTTGAGCTTTGAGGACGCCTATTCCCAACAAATCACTACGTCGACACTGTTGTTGTCCATGAACACGGTCAGTTTCGACACGGCCTGCGAGGCGCGCTATGCCTTGGAACGCGCCTGCGCCCGATTGTCGGCACAGCGTCGGACGGCCGATCAACTGGCCACCATGCGGGCCGAGATCTTTCGCCAAGCGCAGCCTGGCCTGACGGATGAAGCTTTCTGCGCGTCAGATGTGGCCTTCCACCGTGCGCTGGTCGACGGCGCAGGAAACCCTGTGTTGTCCTACCAGTTGGCGGGTGCGGTCGAAGCGATGCAGCCACTGATGAACATGATCACCTTCACCGCCCGGTCCCGCGAGGAAATCATTTCGCTGCACACTCAGATTGCCGACGGCCTGGAAAACGGCGATGCAGACGTGGTTGATGAGAGCCTCGTAAAGCTTGAAAAATACACACGAAAACTGGCCCATGATGTCGCGGAACAGCGACGCAAACCAGCCTAGAGAGGATCTGATGGTATCCGTCCTGAATATCACTGCGGCCGTGCTGACAATCGGCTTTGGATTGTTCGGCTTTCTGGCTCCGGCTTATACCGCCAACGCGCTGGATCTGGCCCCGACCAACAGCACCATGGGACTGAGCGAAATGCGTGCCTCGGTTGGCGGATTGTTTGTTGTGACGGGTATTGCGGTCCTATGGCTGAATGCGCCAATGACCTACGCAATGTTGGGCGTGGTCTATGCAGGCGCAGCACTGGGGCGGTTCTTGTCGGTCATTCTGGACAATCCGCCTTATGTCAAGGCTCTGACTTTTGGCGGAATCGAAGCGGTACTTGCCCTGTGGTTGATAGTGGCGAACTTGAATAAAGCACCGTAAGCAACTGTAATCATGTAATGCACGCTCTAAAACTGAGCAATTGCATCCCCGACGACCCTCACCTATATAAGATGTGTCCCTCGGGACTATGGACATAAACGCGCTCGTAATAAGCGGATCGGACCCGGGGGCGGTACCCGGCGGCTCCACCAATCATCCTTCGTTTGAGGATTTCGGGGCCGAAATAGGATCGACGAACGTCTAAAGGGGTTAGCTTTGTCTCGGCTGTCTGCCACCGTTATCGGCGAAACTAGTACAATTGCAAACGACAATCGTGCTCCGGTTGCAGTTGCTGCGTAAGCAGTAACAAGACCGAAACTTAAGCCCTTGCGCCTAGCCGCGTAAGGCGGGGTTCGCAGGTACCTGGCAACAGAAACCTGCATTTCTCCACCTCATATTATCTTCAGTGTTCAGAGTTTGTTCACTCCTTTTGTTCATCTTTGTTCCAGCAAGACAGGAGAGCTGAGATGTCACATGCAGAGATCCTACGTGAGTGGTATTCCGAGGTTTGGGAAAACGGTAACACCGATGCGATTGATCGGTATTTCACGCCTGATACAGCGGCTGAGGGGTTGATCCCCGAGATGCAGGTCGGTGCCGACGACTTTCGTGATTTAGTCATGGCTTTTCGCCATATCTTGGGAGAAATCTCAATTGATGTACGTAAGACCATCGAGAACGGCGATTGGGTGTCCAGTATTTTGCACGTTCAAACCTCTCGGGCTGACAATGGTGCCCCGGTTGAGGTGACGGGTCAGGTCGTGGCGCGCTTTCGCGGCGACAAAATGGTTGAGGCATATAACCAATTCGACTTCATCTCGCTTTTCGAGCAATTAGGACAGTTCCCAAAGGATACATTGCCTGTTTGCATGACCGGGCAGCGGTTGGATTGGGTATAGTTTTGCAGGGCGCTTGACCCGTTTGTCTGATGCGCGTTAGCAACGGGCAGAGGGTCAGGTCGCGAACACCCGTGATGGGGTAACCCCAAGCTTCGCGTGGTCGTGCCTGAGGCAAGTGACATGCCGTGCCCTATTCAACCTAATCTGAATGCACTCCAAAGACAAAAACGCAATATTCCCGCCGTAACTCTTTGTTGCTTAGACCTAACTTCGCGCACTGAAAGTGGAATTTCTCGCAGCAGCTGTCGTTTGACGTCAGCGCAATACCTAGCCGTTTTCATGGACAGAACCAGATGACGCCCCCTTCGGTCCCCGAGTTGATCCGTGTTTTTGGACGTATTGGCCTGCTATCTCTTGGCGGACCCGCGGCGCAAATCTCATTGATGCACGAAGAACTTGTCGAAAAACGCCCTTGGTTGGATGAACACACCTATCTGCGGGCGCTGTCACTTTGCATGCTGCTTCCCGGCCCCGAGGCAATGCAGTTGGCCACCTATGCCGGCTGGCGTTTGCGCGGCGTGCCCGGCGGTTTGATTGCCGGCACTCTATTTGTACTGCCTGGTGCAATAGTTATTGGCGCTCTGGTTTTGCTTTACGCTCGGTTTGGTGACCTTCCTTTCGTCCAAGCGGGCTTTCTAGGAGTGAAGGCAACAGTCATCGTCATTGTCATTCAAGCATTGCGCAATCTGTCACGCCGCGCGTTGACCAGTGGCGAAAGCAAACTTATCGCCCTGTTCGGTTTTCTGACCATCTTCGCACTGCAACTGCCCTTTCCTGTCATTATTCTGAGTGCCGCGGTTTGGGGGTATCTACGGCTTGATGGGGGCCAGTCTTCCGTATCGGGCATTTCCTCGCCCCAAACTAACCCTGTGCGCACCTGTCTGATTTGGATCACTCTGTGGCTGACACCTTTGTTTCTCCTCAGCATTGCGGGCGCTAAACTGTTAAGCGATCTGGGTTGGTTTTTCGCCCGTTTGGCAGTAGTCACATTTGGTGGCGCATATGCCGTTCTTGCGTATATGACGCAAACCGTCGTCCAAAGATACGAGTGGATCACAACCAACCAGATGATCGACGCATTGGGTTTGGCTGAAACGACCCCGGGCCCGCTTATCCTTGTTACCCAATTCGTCGCCATGCTGACCGGACAAACAACGGCAGGATTGCCGTTGGCGTTGGCTGCGGGAATCGTTGCGCTTTGGGCTACATTCGTGCCGTGTTTCCTGTGGATATTCCTGACCGCACCATACTTGGACCAGCTGGCCGCCAGACCCCGCCTTTCAGCCGCATTGCATGGCATAACGGCGGCAGTTGTGGGTGTGATTCTCAACCTTTCTCTTTGGTTTGCCTTGCATGTTTTTTTCACGGACGTGACAGAGATAGCGTGGGGGCTTGTTCGTTTGCCCTGGCCCGCTTCAAATACGCTCAATATCTCCGCCCTGATATTAACTGTGATCGCTGGAGTGTTGATATTTCGATTCAAATTCGGCATGGGAAAGACATTGGCCCTGATGGCCATAGCCGGTGTCGGAACGTATTTTCTTTGAACAATCCCGCGACTCTCGGTCTTTCGTTTCCAATGGAATCCCTTATGCTGAAGGGCACCATATTTGAGGATGACACATGTCGCAGGACATTGATTACGGGAACCTGATGCACACCGCCATGCGCGGGCTGATCAAAACGGTTCTGACCAGCGTTTCTGAAAACGGTCTTCCCGGAGCGCATCATTTCTTTATTACTTTCGACACGCGCCAGAACGGCGTTGAAATGGCCGATTGGCTGCGCGAGCGATATCCAGAAGAGATGACGATCGTCATGCAGCACTGGTTCGAAAATCTCGAAGTCGGAGACTCGGGTTTTGCAATTACGCTGAACTTCGGTGATGCTCCGGAACCGCTGTATATTCCGTATGTTGCGATCAAAACTTTCGTCGATCCTTCTGTCGAATTCGGACTGCGTTTTGAAAGCGCCGAAGATGAGGACGATGAGGTACCGATAGCAGAGGCGCCGATTGAAATCGAGGCGGAGCAGGACGAGCATCATGACGCTGATGTCGTGTCGCTAGACAGTTTCCGGAAGTAACCCTGTCGGGATTATTGTTTTTTCAGGAAGGTCTCGACCGAGCGGGACTTGATCCCGTTGCGAAACCGGGAAAAGGATAGATCAAGCCCACCCTCCGCCAGGGTACGGTCGAATTGCTGCAGCTCGTATCCACCGTTTTCATCAATAAACAACGAAAACACGGTCAGGGTGTCGCCCATGATGCGGCCCCAGACGAATGGCTCGCCTTGCATCGGGTCCAACGGCACTTCGTGCCCGAAAACGTTTCGGCGCATCGCGGCCGAGAAAACATCAGATCGCTCAGAGGGGTTGAAGTCGATCGAGAAGGCCTGCTCTTTCACGCGCCCGTCATGCTTGTAGGTCGTCGTTTTCCAACTGACATTGAATCCGTTTTTGTTCTCTTGGATCGAAACGCTCATGTCCCTTGGGGTTTCGGTGCCATCCTGATCAACCATATTGGCCGAACCTACATAGTCACCGACAAAGGGCGTGATCTCAGCAGCATGCGATGGCAATGCGACGACCGAAAAAAACGCCACCCAACCTGCAATAAGGCCAATAAGTCTAAAGGAATGAACCGGAACTTGTAGGAGCACGTGCGCCTCCAAAATGATGATGTTTTATTCTAGCTCACCTACCGGCGCGTACAATGGTCCGTTTGAAGTTTAACAGAAGAAAATGACACTCGGCACGATCTATACCTTTGCCCACCTTAAGTTTATGGTGCGCGCAACTGGCCGATTGCATGATGCTAAAGTTGTGCGTAAACGGCATGCAACGGCATACAAGACGGAGTGACCGATGTCCCAGACCCGCACCGAATCCGACAGCTTTGGCCCGTTGGAGGTTCCCTCAGACAAGTATTGGGGCGCGCAGACGCAACGCTCGATCATGAATTTTCCCATCGGCTGGGAAAAACAGCCCGTCGCCATCGTGCGTGCGCTAGGGGTGATCAAGAAAGCCTGCGCCATGCAGAACAAGGCAACCGGCAAACTGGACGCAACGATTGCGGATGCGGTAATTCAGGCGGCTGGTGAGGTGTTTGAAGGGAAGTTCGACGACAACTTCCCGCTAGTAGTGTGGCAAACCGGCTCCGGCACCCAATCGAACATGAACTCGAACGAGGTGATTGCAAACCGCGCCATCGAGATTCTCGGCGGCGTAATCGGATCGAAGGACCCGGTGCATCCCAATGATCACTGCAATATGGGGCAATCGTCAAACGACACCTTCCCAACCGCCATGCATATCGCAACCGCGATGAGCGTTCGGGATGTCCTCTTGCCCGGCCTGGAAAAGCTGGCCAGTGGACTGGAACAGAAAGCGGATGAGTTCAAAGATATCATCAAGATCGGCCGTACCCATACGCAAGACGCGACCCCTCTGACGCTTGGCCAGGAATTTGGCGGCTATGCCCATCAAATCCGACAGGGAATCGCACGTGTAAACGCTGCAATGCCCGGCATATATGAGTTGGCCCAAGGCGGTACAGCTGTAGGTACCGGTTTGAACACGCAGCACGGATGGGGCGAGGCTGTGGCAGCCAATATGGCAGAAATCACCGACCTGCCCTTTGTCACCGCCCCCAACAAGTTCGAGGCGCTGGCCGCACATGATGCCATGGTATTCCTGTCTGGCGCTTTGGCGACAATTGCCGGTAGCTGCTACAAAATCGCCAATGATATCAGGCTTTTGGGGTCCGGTCCTCGTTCAGGCCTTGGTGAACTGATCCTGCCCGAGAATGAGCCCGGCTCGTCCATCATGCCCGGTAAAGTGAACCCGACTCAGGCCGAAGCACTGACCCAGGTGGCAGCCCATGTGATGGGCAATGACGCCGCGATCAAATTCGCAGGTAGTCAGGGTCATTTTGAACTGAACGTCTACAACCCGATGATGTCCTACAACCTGCTGCAATCCATCCAGTTGCTGGGCGATGCTGCGGACAGCTTTACGGAACGGATGCTGCTAGGCATCCAAGCCAACGAACCACGTATCGACAAGCTGATGAAGGAATCGCTGATGCTGGTGACAGCGCTGGCCCCCACCATTGGCTATGACAACGCCACTAAGGTTGCCAAAACGGCGCACAAGAATGGCACGACTTTGAAAGAAGAGGCCATCGCGCTGGGTTTCGTGGATGAGGCGACCTTTGACGCGGTTGTCCGCCCCGAACAGATGATTGGTCCAAAGGACTGATGGGCAAACCGGTCAATCTGAACCGGTACCGCAAGGAAAAAGCGCGGGCCAACAAAAAGGCTCGCGCTGACCAGAACGCCGTCGCTTTCGGGCGCAGTAAAGCTCAGAAAGAGGCGGACCGACTGGATCGAGAAAAACAGACACGCGATCTGGACAATCACGAGTTAGATGAATGAGCGGGCGCCCTGTCAAACGCTCTGTGACCCTCAAAGGGCACCGAACTTCGGTCTCGCTTGAGGATGAATTTTGGTCCGCATTTCGGGATATTGCAAAGCAAAAACAAATGCCTATCAATGCGTTGGCTGCGCAGATTGATGTGGAGCGTGACCCTGATATCGGGTTAGCGTCGGCAATTCGGGTCTATGTGCTGAACTGGTACCGCAACCGTCCGTGAGCGATTGCTTTTTGGCCTGAGGCGCAGTAGCGTCAATGGAACAAAAAGGGTACATACATGTTGAAGACCGTACAAGGCCCGGACGGCCAACCCAGATGCGCCTGGTGTCAGGCCGCACCTGAGTTCTTTGCGTATCACGATGCTGAATGGGGATATCCAGTCGCGGATGATCAACGGTTATTCGAAAAGCTCTGCCTCGAAAGTTTTCAATCCGGCTTAAGCTGGCGCACAATCCTGTCCAAACGCGAAAATTTCCGTAAAGCGTTTAAACATTTCAATATCAAAGAGGTGGCGCAATTTGATGACGCGGATGTGGGACGGTTGTTGCAGGATGCAGGTATCATCCGGCATCGCGGCAAGATCGAGGCCGTGATCAACAACGCCCAACGGGCGCAGGAATTGATCGCGGCCGAGGGGTCGCTGGCAGCCTATGTGTGGCGGTATGAGACGACAATGCCCCCGGTTCCGCAAACGGCCTCGACCTCGGCCGAGTCCATTGCGATGTCGAAGGATTTGAAGAAACGGGGCTGGAAATTCGTGGGCCCCACCACGGTTTTTGCTTTCATGCAGGCGATGGGGCTTGTGAATGATCACGCGGAAGGGTGCGTGATGCGTGAAAAAGCGGCGCGTTTGCGCCGCGAATTCACAAAACCGGTTTAGGTCAGATCAGACCGAAGCCTGGAAGATCTTGTCGATATTGCCACCCAGCGCCGCGTTGAACTCGGCATCTGATTGCTGTTTCGACAAACCCTCGGTCAGCGCCCGCGAGAAAGATGCGATCATCTTGCCGTTCTCGGACAGCAACGCACAGGCCTGATCAGTCGAATACCCACCCGAAAGCGCCACAACGCGCAGAACACGCGGGTGATCGGCCACAGCATCGTAAAGATTGGCGGTGCTGGGGATGGTCAGCTTCAGCATTACATCCTGCCCGTCCTCCAACTGGTCGAGATTCTTCAGGATTTCCGCTTTCAGGATGTCCTCGGCCTCGGCCTTGGTGGAGGAGTTGATGTTTACCTCAGGCTCGACAATCGGCACCATACCAGCTGCAACAACCTCGCGTGCGACGTCGAACTGTTGGGCGACCACAGCGGCGATGCCCTCTGCATTCGCCTCATGGATGACAGAACGCTCCTTGGTGCCGAAAACACCGTCGGCCTTGGCCAACGTATCCGCCAAGCCAGGGATCGGCTTCATCATCTGTACGCCGTTCGCTTCATCCTCTAGCCCCTTGTCGATCTTAAGGAACGGCACGATCCCTTTATGCGACCACAGGTAATCGGCAACTTTCCTGCCGTCGATCTCTTCGCCCAGGGTGCGTTCGAACAGGATGGCACCGATCACTTTATCCTTGGTGAAGTCATCGGCCAGAATGATACGCGCGCGCATCTTCTGGATTTCGCCGAACATCTCAGCATCCGAGCTGTAATCCGATGCCTCAACACCATAAAGCGCCAGCGCCTTGGGGGTCGAACCACCGCTTTGATCCAGAGCGGCGATAAACCCCGCCCCATTGGCCATTTGCGCGCGCTGTTCTGATTTGGACATAAGGTTTTCCCGTTCGAAATGATTCCGCTGTTTTCAACCGCATACAGCAACGTGATTGGTGATGGTAGTTTGTTAGCGCTCAACCACACGCAACCGAATGCCATCTTTTGAGCGAACGGTCAGATGAGCCACGGGAACCGGTGTTTGGCCTTCGACCAGTTCGAAGCTATAGCGGCGCAGCAGCGTAGACAGGATCAAAGGCCCTTCTACCATCGCGAACCCTGCCCCGCTACAGACCCGTGCGCCTGCCGAAAACGGAATAAACGCGGTGCGCTGGCAGGTTTTGCCATTTTCAGTGTGCCATCTGCCGGGGTCGAACCCGTCGGGATTGTCCCACAGGCGTTCATGACGATGCAGGTGCCAGGGGCTGATAACCATCTGAGCACCGGGTTGTATCTGCCGGTTCCGAAAGACTTCGGGGCATGTGGCCTGCCGCACCATCATCGGGACCGGCGGGTATAGGCGCAGGGTTTCGCGGAACACATCGCGGCTGATCTTCAAGCCAGCAACGGCGGTCATGCCGGGGGTGTCCAGCGCTGCGGCCTCTTCAGCCACCTTGTCCTGCCAGTCCGGATACAGTGCCAGTAGGTACAGGGCCCACGCTAATGCGGATGCGCTGGTCTCGTGGCCAGCCAGAAAGAAGATGGCCACCTGATCCACCATCTCGTCTGTGTCGAAACACTTGCCAGTCTGGGGGTCCGGGGTCGTCATGATCTTGGTCGCCAGATCGTTTGGCGCCTTACCTTGGGCGATCAGCGCGGCGCGCGCTGAAACAAGATGTTCGATCAGCTCTCTGATTTCTCGGGCATTTTGTTTTGTCTGGTGCGAATGGAACCGAGGCATCCAGCTAGGCAGCGGTAGAAACGCGGCTAGGTTCAACAAGGGCTGTCTGCGTTGATAGGTACGGAATTTAGTGAACACCTGCGCGGCAACTTCATGCTCGATGGGCACTGAAAACAGGGTGCGAAAGATCACATCCGCCGCCGCGTGGCTGGTGAATTTCTCACATTCGAGGATATGGTTCAGGTTTTGCTGCAACCGATCGCTGGCGGCTTTCGCGGCATCCTGCATCGCCGGAAAGGTATCTTTCAGGCGGCCGCCTTCAAAGGCAGGGTCAATGATCCGCCGCTGGCGTTTCCACGTGTCACCATTGGTCAGAAACACTGAATTGCCCAGCAAAGGGCGCAGGCCTTCGGCGATGCGGTTCGACTTGGGGAAGTCGTCGGGCCTCTTTTTCAATACAGTTTCAACTAGCTCCGGCTGGTTGATCAAGTAGGAGCGAAAGAAAACAGTCCGAAACTCAGCCATCCATGCCCGGTAGAGCCGTTGTGGCTGGGCCGACAAAAGATCCTGCCGAAACAATTTGAGATACCGCCAAAGCGAGACCTTGTCTGGCCGCGGGGTCGGCTTGGGCGGTTTCATCCAACCACCGAGCGGTATTTCGACACAGGCGTATCAATGCGCGATTTGGACGGTGCGCGATCCCCAAAACGTGCACCCAACGTCAAAGGTCCAGCGGTCACACGGAAATAATCATAGGCTCCCGCCCGGTCGAAAGCGCAAAGATATTGAAAATGCAGCCGAAAGAACCGCCAGCGCAACTGCCCCCACCGCTCTGGTGAAAGTGTCTGCGTAAAGGCGGCCGATAGCACCAAAGGCCACTTTTTCGTATCGGTTCCAACGCCTGTCACAGACACAGGATCACAAAGCGCAAAGGCGCATCCGTCGCCGGGGGCGGAGACATCGACCCACGTCACCCCCTCTTGCTGCGAGAGGAACTGCAGATCAGCGCGTAGGTCGGTCGCGTCCGGCAGAAAAGAGACCATCGGAACCACTTGACCAAGCGACAGAAAAGACAGTGTTGGACCGTCTCTGTCTGGGGGTGCAGACCGGATAAGTTCGGCCAGGACGGCGACACCAAGATGCGCGCCCGAACTGTGGCCTACGACTAGAACTTCATCCACGTCGTCCTTTAGAGCGGCGTTGACCAACGACGCGAATTCAGCAAGGCGTTGCTGCAAAGCTAGAGGCGTTCGCCCCCGACATGCGGCGGAATGGGCATAGTCATGCATCAGGTAATAGGCGAACAGGTGGTTGTCGATTTTGCGGAACCATCGCAGCACGGCATAGCCCAATGCGGTGGCAGGAAGGCAGGCCACCCAGCCCAGTATCGACGACAGAAGCGCCCATATTCCCAACGCGGCGCCGACAGCGACACCCAATTGGATCAGCAACATCGCAACCGGATAAATTGCGGCGATTACAGGACCTTTGCGGAGCTTCATCAATCGCCACAAAGCCCCAGTCGAGATATAGACCCACGCAGTTCTGATCAGTTGCCCATAGGTTGCCGGTATCGAGTTCGACATGCTGTCGCGCACGATATCCGACCACACGAGCACCTGAAACTCGGCCTCTACCGCCGTCCCGTCCTGCACGGATCGCACGTGCCAACCATATGGCCCATCGCCAGTTCTGGGCGATAGTGTGATTTCATACCCTGATATGGCCGCCTGAGCCGCGCTTTCGGTCCGGTAAAGCTCTCGGTACCGGCGGGGATGAATGGGGTCATAGCCGGGAATATAGAACACCCGACGTCGTTTGACCTGCCTGTGATTGTCGTGACTGCGCATGCCCTTACCTTCTGCGGCGCAGGTTAGCGCAGCGTTACCGGCAAGGTAAGAGGGGTCCGGTTTTTAACCGAAATTTGCCAACGCAGGGAAGGTTTCCAGCAGCCACCAGCTGAACTGAGTGAACAGGCCGGTGATCAGCATGATACCTACGAACAGCAGCAGGCCACCCATGACTTTCTCGATCGTCGCCATGTGCGGTTTGATCTTGTTCATCACAGTCATCGAGCGGTTCAGGAACATCGCTGCCAGCAGGAACGGAATACCCAGCCCGGCCGCATACACGCCCAGCAACAAAGTTCCCCGAGCGACCGAGGCCTCGGACGCGGCCAGAGACAAAATCGCCCCCAGTTGCGGCCCGATGCAGGGCGTCCAGCCGAAGGCGAAGGCAAGGCCAAGAATATAGGCTCCAAACACGGAACCACCCGAGTCGCCCGTTTCAATCCGCGCTTCCCGGTCCAGGAAAGGAATGCGGAACACGTTCAGAAAGTGCAGGCCGAACACGATAACAACCGCGCCCGACAGCTTTGCGAACAGCACTTGATTTTGCAGCACAAAGGCCCCGAAGGCCGATGCGGTAAAGCCCAGCAACAGGAAGACAGTCGACAGGCCAAGCACAAAGAACAGCGCCGTCAGCGTTGCCTTGCGTCTAGCGGCCGCCTGATCCTGCATTTCGTTGATCGACACGCCGCTCATATACGCCAGATAAGGCGGAACGATGGGCAAAACGCAAGGCGACAGAAAGCTGATCAGCCCGCCCAGCATTGCGATGAACATGGCAGGCAGCAGGCCCGCGTCTATGATATCAATTCCGAACATGTTTCAGCACATATGGTATGAGGCCGTGAACGTCACGGGGCCATTCGGTCACATCCTCGTGGTTGCACGCTGGACACCCAGCCAAGTTGGAAATATTTCAGGCCTATGTCAAACCCATCTGATACACTTGATGCGTTGGGGCTGCTATGCCCCCTACCCGTCCTCAAGGCACGTAAGCGCCTGAAATCTATGCCGGAAGGCGCATTATTGCGTGTCTTGGCCGACGATCCGGCAGCCGTTGTCGACGTTCCGCATTTTTGCGCGGAAAGCGGTCATCGCCTCGTTTCACAGGACGAGGCAGACGGGCATCAGATCTATATCATCCAGAAAATAGGCTAGAATTGTTTCAATACTGAACAAAAAAGGCGGGCCATTGGCCCGCCCTTTGGTCACTGTCCCAATGACCACCACCCACGCCTTTTCGGCTTAGCGGGCTTTTCAGGTTCGTCCGACACAACCTCAAGAACCGGTTCTTCGACCACAGGCTCTTGCGGAGCTTCAGCGACGGGTTCCGCTGCAGGTTCTTCCCTGGCTTCGGCAACGGGTTCAGCGGTTGGCTCGGCGCTAAGCTCTTCAACAGGTTCTGCTGCAGCCCCTTCTTCGGAAACTTCTTCGGCTTCGGGTTCTGCCACAGGTCCATCCGCTGCGACTGCAGGCTCCGCTTCTTGGGAATCCTCTGACGCCTCGGCCGCAGGTTCTTCGGCAGCTTCGACACGCGGTTCTTCAACCGCTGCCGCTTCAAGGGGTTCCGAAGGTGTCTCGGCCTCATCAGACGCCTCGGCGCTGACTTCATCTTCAACCGGTTCTTCTTCTTTCTTTTTGCGACGCGGTGCGCGGCGGCGCTTTGGTTTGGCCTCTGCTTCCTCGTCGCTTTTCTCGGCCGCATCCGTTTCGGCAGGCGCATCTTCCGCAGAGGGTTCGTCCTGGCTTTCAGCCTCGTCCGCCGTCCCTTCGGCCTGGTCGCCATTCCCATTGCCTTTCTTGCGACGCCGACGACGACGTTTGCGTTTGGGTTTGACCTCTTCGTCGGTCACAAGCGTTTCTTCCTCGACCTTTTCCTCTTCATCTGCATCCACGAGATCCATTAGGGACGCGTCCACCGACACAACAGGCGCGGAGGCTTCGGGCACAATTCGGCTGGCAGTCTTGAACTTCTCCATCGAGAAATCGGGGCTGACCAGATGAATATCGCCTTCGATCCGAACCGACAGGCCATAGCGTGCCTCGATCTGCGCGATATGCTCGCGCTTTTGGTTCATCAGGAAGTTCGCAATGCTGACAGGGCAGCGTACCAACACCTCGCGCGAACGACGACGCGTGCCCTCTTCTTCGATCTGGCGCAGAATGGTCAGCGCCATATTATCATCCGAGCGGATCAGCCCAGTGCCATGGCACGACGGACAAGGCTGTGTCGTCGCCTCAAGCATACCGGGGCGCAGGCGCTGACGGCTCATCTCAAGCAGTCCAAAGCCGGAAATCCGACCCACCTGAATGCGGGCACGGTCGGTTTTCAACTTGTCCTTCAGGCGCTTTTCGACAGCCGAGTTGTTCTTACGCTCGTCCATATCGATAAAGTCGATGACGATCAGACCGGCCAGATCGCGCAGGCGCAGCTGGCGCGCGACTTCCTCGGCCGCCTCAAGGTTGGTCTTGAGCGCGGTTTCCTCGATCGAGCCTTCCTTGGTCGCCCGCCCCGAGTTCACGTCGATCGCCACAAGCGCCTCAGTCACGCCGATCACGATATAGCCGCCGGATTTCAGCTGTACGGTAGGGTTGAACATCCCAGCCAGATAGCTTTCCACCTGATAACGCGCAAATAGAGGCAACGAATCCTCATACCGCTTCACGTTCTTGGCGTGTGACGGCATAATCATTTTCATGAAGTCCTTGGCGATGCGATAGCCGCCCTCGCCTTCGACCAGAACCTCGTCGATCTCGCGATTGTAAAGGTCGCGGATCGACCGTTTGATGAGGTCGCCTTCCTCATAGATCTTAGCTGGCGCGATGGATTTCAGCGTCAGTTCGCGGATCTGTTCCCACATGCGCTGCAGGTATTCGTAGTCGCGCTTGATCTCGGACTTGGTACGCTTGGCGCCAGCGGTCCGAATGATCAGACCTGCGCCCGTGGGAACGTCAATCTCGGCAGCGATTTCCTTCAACTTCTTACGATCCGGAGCGTTGGTGATCTTGCGACTGATCCCACCGCCACGCGCGGTATTCGGCATCAACACGCAATAACGCCCTGCAAGCGAGAGATAGGTGGTCAGTGCGGCACCTTTATTGCCCCGCTCTTCCTTGACGACCTGCACCAGCAGAACCTGGCGGACCTTGATGACCTCTTGAATCTTGTACCGACGCGGGCGCGGTTTGCGCGGAGGACGAATGTCTTCGCTGTCATCCTCATCCGCCACTGATTCAATCGTGTCATCCTTGGCCGTCGCATCTGCACGCGCCTCGCCCTCGTCCTCAGGTTTTCCTTCTGCCTCTTCGGTCTCCGCAGCTTCTTCTGCCACCGCGTCATCCGCAATAGCAGCATCAGGCTCAGATTCCTCTGCGAGCTCTGGCTCCACCGATACATCCGGCTGGTCATCTTCCGATGCAACCTCAGTATCCGCTTCTTCAGTCTCAGCCGGAGTATCCTCGGAAGCCGCATCCTCTTCGGGTTCCTCAACCGGCGTTTCCGCAACGCGATCGACCGGAGACGAACCTTCGGGAACGGCCATATCGGCGTTCTCATCCCCGTCATCCAGGTCAATGGTTTCCATGCCCGACGGTTCCGACGACACCTCCAGCGTTTCCACTGCATCATCGGTTTTCACATCCGCTGCCTTGCTCCGCGACCGCGACCGGCGCTTCTTGGGCTTCGCTTCCTCAGCCTCGTCGCGCGCTTTCATCGCCTCGGCATAGGCGCGCTCTTCCTCCATCAGCGCCTCGCGGTCGGCGACGGGGATCTGGTAATAGTCCGGATGAATCTCGGAAAACGCAAGGAACCCATGCCGGTTCCCGCCATAGTCCACAAAAGCCGCCTGCAGCGACGGCTCGACCCGTGTTACTTTTGCAAGATAGATGTTACCAGCGAGCTGGCGTTTGTTTTCAGATTCAAAATCGAATTCCTCGACCTTGTTTCCATCGACCACCACAACCCGAGTTTCCTCGGCGTGGGTGGCATCGATAAGCATTTTCTTAGCCATTTGTCCTTGGTGCACCGCGCCAAACGCGTTGTCCTGACCCGTCCAGGCGGACAGGCACTTTTGGGGAGGTGTCTTGTACGGGCGATTTCGGACGGCGCGCGGCAGGGTCTGGCGCTGTGGCCCCCTGCCCGTATAGTCAATCGTTGCGCGCGCGTCATCGCGGTTCTTCTCCGACAGACGCGCCTTGACGCTGTCTGCCCATTATATTCCTTTCACCCGCATCCACGGGTTCAGGCGTTCAACTGCCCCTTGATCGGGGCACAATCGGCCTGCTCAGCCAGTGTGGGAAGATGTCACCACCTGCGACCTCGCAGCGAAACTCAAAGATTCGGGACTTCAGGGCACAAAAATGGCCCGGCCCGTTCGGGTACAATAAAAGCAGTCCTGTGGAAAAGACAATGGGCAAACTGCCTGATGCGGATCAGGTTGATCTCTTCCAGCAGATTGTCGTCGGAACAATCGGGGCATTGTGGCAGAACCAT
>NZ_JBQFOV010000023.1:0-23448 GCF_056533885.1 Ruegeria sp. F12
AAATCTGACTCTGACGCGGGATGGAGCAGCCCGGTAGCTCGTCAGGCTCATAACCTGAAGGTCGCAGGTTCAAATCCTGCTCCCGCAACCACTTGGGTCGAACAGAGTCTCGAACAAGCCGCCTCAGGGCGGCTTTGTTCATTTTGGGCCAACCCAATCATTGCTGCCAGGGCACCCTCTAGTTCGATCTGAACGCTCTCGTTGGTGTGCTCGACCGTGACACGTTCGATCAAGCCCCGGATGATCTCCAAAGCCCCGGTGCGTATCGACGGGTCAGATAGTGCCTGTGCCAGATCGGCGACCTTGGAGCGATAGAGTTCGGACAGGTTCGGCTGCAGTCGCACCGGCGAAGGTTCAGGTGCGGAGAGCTTCGCCTCAAGATCGGCAATCTGCGCTTCGAGCTCTTCGAGCCGCGTTTGAAGGCCGGGGGTGCGAATGCCCTCTGCGATTGCATCATAGAACCCATTCAGCTTGCGCGCCGCTTTGTCCCGCTCGGATTGCAGACGGGTCCGGGCTACCTCTGCTGTGCCTGCTTCTGCGTTGGCGGCTTCGCTGAAGGACTTTATAAAAGCGGCCACTGCGTCGGGCTGCATCAGACGTTGGCGAAGCAAATCCAAAACGGCGTCTTCCAGAACATGGCGGCGAATGGATTGCCTGTGCGTGCAGGTATCGAGTTTGCGCGCAGCAGAGCAGGCGAGATAGTCGCGCCCGACAGTGGTGAGTGGTCCTCCGCAGGTGCCGCAGAATGCAAGACCTGTCAGAAGGTGCTTCTTGCGACGCTTCTCCCAAAACCGGGTTTCCTTGATGGCTTTGACGCGGGGATCAGCTTCGATCTCGCCTTGCCGCTGCTTGACCGCCTCCCAAAGTTCTTCCCCGACGATCCGCAGCTCAGGGACCTCCGCGATGATCCATTTGGACGGATCGTTGAGACGAGAAACACGTCTGCCGGTCTCAGGGTCCTTGATGTAGCGCAGCCGGTTCCAGACCAGGCGGCCGATGTAGAGCTCATTGTTGAGAAGGCCTGTTCCACGAGTGCGGTGCCCCCGGATGGCCGTGTCACGCCATAATTTTCCTCGAGGGCCTGGGACACCCTCGGTGTTCAGGCGGCGCGCAATGGCTTTCGGGGAGTGCCCTTCGGTGAAGTCATGTAACACCCGCCGGACGATCTCAGCTTCTGCTGCGTTGATCACTCGTTCCCCCGTGACGGGTTGGCCGTCGGGCCCGAGACGCCGGACGACATCATAACCGTAGCTGTTACCACCGCCGGAACGGCCAAGCTCGACACGCCCGCGCAAACCACGCCGGGTTTTGTCGGCCCGGTCTTTGAGGAACAGTTGGTTCATGGTGCCTTTGAGACCTACGTGTAATTCGCTGATCTCGCCCTCAGCCAGCGTCACGATGCAAACCCCTGCAAAGCTTAGCCGTTTGAAGATCGCGGCGATATCCGCCTGGTCTCGGCTCAGCCGGTCCAGCGCTTCCACCAAAATCAGATCAACTTGTCCTTCCTGTGTAGCATGAAACAGCGCTTGCAGACCGGGGCGCAACATGGAGGCGCCGGAGACCGCACGATCAGAATAGGCGTCAACAACAGTCCAACCTTCCCGCTCAGCACGTTCCCGGCACAGTCGCATTTGGTCGTCGATGGATGCGTCTCTCTGCATTTGGCTGGAGAAACGGGCATAGATTGCAACGCGGGTCATCGCCGGGCCTTTCTCTTCTGGTTGATCAAAGCCGCGTAGTCGCGGCCCGCTTCAATTGTCTGTGCGTGGATGTAGTGGCGCTCGGCGGTTCCGAAGCTCGTATGCGCAAGAATTGGTCGAATTAGCTTGGCATGTTCTGGAGAAGAGCGGGCCAGGGTTGTCGCGGCAGCATCCCGAAAGAAATGCGGTGGAATACGGCGACCCGTCAGCTTCAGTGTCTGCTCCGCGATCCGAGGGCTCAGCGCGTCTTTCTTCAAAGGAGCACCAGACCGGCCAACCCACAGGACATTGTGATGCTGTTGGCCACGCTCCATAATAAAGGAACGGGCTTCGTTGATGTAACGGCGCAAGAGCGGTTCAACGCTCGGTGGAACATCAGCTTCCCAGGGATGCCCCGATTTGGTGAGATCCCCGGGGAGCGCGACGGTCATCGTGTCTGCTGCGACATACAGGGATATGCCAATCCGAAGGCCCGCGAAGGCGCGTCGCCGCATCGGCATCAGGGCCAACATCGCTATCATGGTGCCATCCCGCAGGCACATCATACTGCTTAGCGGTGTTGACGCAGCTTCTGCATGACCCGTCGCCAGAGACAGCCCTGCACGGAATAGAACTTCGCTGGACAACACACGCCCAAGTTTACGGTCCCGATCACCTCGACCCGCGGCGCGCTTCAATCCCGCTTTTAACTTCCGCTGAGCGGACCAGTCCTGCGTCGGGTCAGCCACGGAGAGGATACGCAACACGCCATCAATGAACATCAACCGAGTCATCGGCCGAGTGTGTGAGAGGTCCCGAAGCCAAGCGGAAAGGCGCGGCAGGGTCCCGCGTCGAGCCGGAGGCAGTGTGATCGCCTCCGCGTCGCTGGTAATCAGCCATTGCAACCATCGGGCATAGCGCAACTCTAACGTCTTCAACGAGGTTGCGCGTAGATGAGCGAGGGCACCGCAATCGTCGAGTGGTCCACCTTCCGCCTGAAGGCTGAGCCACATATCCCGGTCTTGCGCGGGCCATTCGTCGAGCGGCAGAACAAGGCTCATCAGCGACGCCCTTTCTTGGCGTCTATCAGGTCAGCAAAGGCGCGGGTTGCCGAACGTGCCTCAAGACCGGAGTACATGTTGATGGTGTGGCTGACCTCCGAATGTCCGAGCAACCGACGCGCAACCTCGTAGCCGCCGGGATTGGCGTCGAGCCAGTTCATCACCGCGAAATGCCGAAACAGGTGGGCGTTCATCTCCAACCCCGTTTCTTTCCGGATCCGTTTGGAGATGCGCCCAGACAGAACGCCGGGATCAACAGAATGTTGACCATCCCTGCGGGGAAACAGCCAAGGCGTTCCAGCGGGGCAGAGTTCCGGGCAACGAGATTTGAGATGGCTGTCGATCATGCGCAATACATCACGCGGAATCTCGAACTCGACAGGTCGTTCATTTTTGGTCTCACCGTCTTCCAGAACCAGGTAGGCTCGGCCATCACCAGGGCGGTGCAGGTGGCGTTCAATGTGGATGCCAGCCAGATTCTTCACACGGACGGGGCAGACCAGCAGGATGGCGATTGCGAGCGCATCTTCGCGCGCCAGAGCCCATCCGTACGGCTTGGAGGTGCCGCGTGGTCGCGCGAAAATCCGTTCGGGCAGGAGTAGCAGGCGCTGCTGATGCCGGTCCTCTTGCAACATTCGAAGTCTGCTTCGGTTCTTTTGGGTCATGCCATTCTGGGGTTTGACCGCCAGACGCGCTGCAAGCCCAGCCAGTAATTCCCGGGTGTCTTCGGGTGCATTTAGTAACCGGGCCAGATTGCGGAGTAACGCGGCAATCTCGCTGATCATCTTTGTGGTCTGGTTGTTGGTGCGCGATAACATCTGGCGCAAACCCCGTTCAGCCATCGCCGGATTAATCAGGACGTCCAATCCGCCAATCTCCGCGATCGGGATACCAGAGTGAATGAGTTCGGAGGCGAACCGAACCAACTGCCTTTGGTATTGGGACAGGGTCGCGGGTCGTAGTGCTCTGTTCTGTCCGTCATCTGCCAGCGGGTCTGGATTGGACAGACGATGCATCAGCTTTGCAAGATCGGTTTGGAAAGGCGCCGGAAAATCAGTCACCGGAAAAGTGATGACCTTCCGACGCGATTCCAGAGGCAAAGTGACGTTGGGCCATTGTGAAATACGTCGAGCCGCCAGGTTCCAGCCGTTGACAGCGGCACGATGTGCAACATCAGGAGATTTGCTGATCTCGTTGTGCTCAAGGGCTACGCGATAGGCTTGAGCATGCTCTTCACACACAGTGGCAGGTTTGACGCCCTGCCGGTTTAGAAAGTGTACGAAGCGGCAGAGCGCGGGTTGCAATGTCTTGTCCCCGGACGCAAGTACAGCTGTCCAGAGCGAGTGCCAATCGGGAGACAGATCATCGATCCGGTTGAAGCGGTGTTCCACCAGCCCGAAATGCGCGAGGGCGGCACGCGCATCACTCACCGCGTTTTGCCAACTCTTCGGTGTAAGACCGAGTGCTGCCGGTGTGACTTTGGACAGACGGGGCTGCAACCAGCGACTGTCGCAGGGCACATCCTCTGGCGGCAGCCCAAGGGCTTTGGCCACGCGGCGCAGACCGGAGATCATGTCGCGACGGCGTTCGTCCGACAGAGAGCTGTCGGAGTGCAGTTGGTCGATGAGCTCGGCGAACATCGGTGTGTCGGCTTTGACGAAGGCCAATGTCAATGGAACGGGGCTCTGGCTAGTCATCGGGTTTGCGGTCCTTTGGACATGTCAGGTCTCGGGCGGACGGGTGTGGACAGGGGGTCCGATTCGGGAAAAGCGTAGCACAGAAAGTTAGAAACTTACGGGCAGGCCCTCTTCCCGAAAATGCCATAACTCATTGACATTAATGTACATTAATGGTCTCGATTACCTACCAGCACTGTGCCTGCCGGTAGGCGGCATGAGCTGCCGGATCAATGCGGATGAGGCGTCCGCCAGGGCCGACCCGAATAACCTCAAGCAGGCCAGCCGCAATCGCACGGCGCACCGTCTTCTCCGAGCAATTGTCCAGTTCAGCAACGTCTTTCACCGTCAGAAGCTTGCGGGGTGGGCTCTTCTTCGCATTGATCTGTGGCATACTGATGCGCCTCCTTTTGGTCAGAGGCGTCCCGGTCCAGTTCCCGTACTGCCTGGGCAGCCAGCAATCGGACCAACTGGTCAATCGCTGTCTCAACCTGCTTGCGCGCGTAGTCGTCAGAAGGGCGTGTGGCAGGAACGCGTGTCATGCCATGACCATGACAACGCGGGCTTGCTGATTCTAAGTGTATTGATTGCCCAATTCCGGCGGCGCCTAACGCTCTTGCTCTTCGCGCTCAAGCTTGTCGCGAAAACCGTCAATGTCCACGCGGATCGTCTCACCGCTCAGGATTTGCCCCGGCTCGGTGATCATCTTCACGACAGCCTGGATAAAGTTGACGAGCGGACCTTGCCGTTGTCCTCCGGGGCGACCGTCTGAGTATGTCGTATAGGTTAGGGGGCGACCGGCATCTTTCCAGATGTAACAGCAGCTCTCGACGATGTACTGACGGCGTTTGTCGCGCGAGAACCGCTTGTCCCGGGGCGACATCTCTGCAACTGCGCCGGGGGTCACAAGGATGTGCCGAATGTCATCTATGACATCTTGAGTAAGTGTCGTTGCGGTCTCAAGCTTGTCGAGGACTTGAGGAAGAAGGTCTGCATCTTCTGGCGTCGATACGAAATAAGTCGACAGCGAGCCCAATGCGTTCCGGAGTTCTTGTGTAGTAATTGTGCCCTGCTTGGCTTCCCGCAGGAGTGTCTTGAGGTGCTTTTGACCTCGTACAATCGCTTGCGAGCGACGGACCTCAGTCAGGTTGATTGCGATGTCGTCGTCGTTATTGAGGCAGTTCCCAAGAAGCACAGAGAGTTCGCGTACGAGCTTAGTTGGCAGGCCAAACCGTTCAGCCAAGCTCCCGATCATGTCATCAGATAGAGCACCGCGTTCGCCATAACTGCCGAGCTTCCATGACATCGAGCACTTGATCCCATCCATGTGCGGATAGACGGAATAGTCAACTTCAGTATGTGCAACGTCTCGATTGTCCTTCAGACCGCTGTCCGCGTTAGCGCTCATGTTATTCTCCGTTTGGCACACTCTAGGGTCTGATCGCGCGTCCAAAAGCTTACGTGCAACAAGGCGGTACTGATTGCTCAGAAAGCGCTGATTGAGACACGGCGACCCCTTCCAAGGTTGCACATCAACAAAAGAACAGGAAGAGAACAATTTGGCTAGGTTCTGTGTCGAGCGGCCTTCGATATTGGAGGGCTGTCGCGCGTCACACCAGCTACGACTTGTACAACTTGCGGCCGCGCGAAACACAAGAATCCCCAAAAAATAGAGATCAATACACTTAGTCAGCAAGAGCGTAAAATCCGACTTTCCGGGTTGGGATGGGTCTCCCCGTCTCCGTTGCGCCCGGTTTATTCTTGCTGCTTTCCCTGGTGAACGATCAAAAAAAGCGGTGACCACGGTACGTTCACGACCGGCCTCCAATTGTGAACTATGGTTCGGGGACTACCCCATCCCGCACCGACGCGGCTCCTTCTGGCCCGGTGCAGAAACGCGACTACGGAACCCACCGGTCGACGGTCGTCTTCAGACGCTCGTCGAACCGGGGATCGCCGAGACCGTGCGCGGTCAGAGCGGGGCAGGTGAGAAGCCTGCGGGGAAGCGGCTGGCCTCCGATAAAAGGCATCGCGCAGATACGAACCTGAAAGCGAAGGGCCTTCTCCCGCAAGACCGGGGGGAAGGAGCGGGGGCCGGATATTGTCTTATGACAAATGCGGGCCAATTTGCGCTAAGCGGCGAAATATGAAACTAAAAAACAACTAAACGGATGTTTGATAACGTCCAGCGAGAAATCACTTTAATGCGGTCGGCTCTTACAGGCGCGGTGCTGACGACAGTCTGCCCTTCGAACGAACTGACCCAGAGGTATGAGGCACAGGTCCTTTTTCTGATGCTCACCTTGGTTTTTGGTCTCGCTAGTCGACTCTAGCCGTTTTTACGGTTGTTTAAGGCTCAATTGAATGGTGGGATACGCTATGCGCACAGTGCTGAATGCTCTTTGCTTTCCTTTATTGTTTCTAGTTGTCGCTTACTCAACAGTATGGGGCACTTTGGCCCTATGGTTCAAATTTTCAGTCCCAGAATTGATCCGGTTAATTGCGATTGTTTCCTTTATCGTCGTTGGCCTCGGAACGCTAGTTTCAATTTTTCGAAGAAGTAGATGGCGATGGTTGTCTGGATTCGCAGTATATCTCGCAGCAATACTAATATGGTGGAACTCACTAACCCCACCTTCGGACGGAAATTGGTCGCCTGATGTTGTACGGACAGTCACAGGTGAAATAAGCGGCAACACACTAACTCTGAATGACGTTCGTGCATTTGAATGGCAGTCGGCTGATACTTTCGAAGAGAAGTGGATTACTAGAGAATACGATCTGTCTCAAATTGAAAGTGTGGACCTCTTCATGTCGTATTGGGGTGGGCCAGAAATGGCGCACCTTATGCTAAGCTTCGGCTTTTCTGATGGCAGGTATTTGACGTGGTCGATCGAAGTACGCCGACAGGTCGGAGAGTCTTTCTCTCCCGTGGCCGACTTTTTCAAAGCGCATCCTATTGTAATGATAGCGGCGGAGGAGCGTGATGTCGTCGGGCTTCGCTCTAATGTTCGAAAAGAGAAAGTACATCTGTTCAGGCTGCGTGGTGAATTAGAAGAGCGTATCAAACTGATCAGCGCCTATGTAGAAGCTGCAAATGAAATCGCCGAGCGACCCCGCTGGTTCAACTCAGTTTTCACCAATTGCTCCCGATCAGCAATTTTAATCGCACGACATGTTGGCATTAGCGTTCCTGTCGACTATCGCGTTGTAATTAATGGCTATTTTCCTGACTACCTGTACGAGCAAGGACTGACCAATACTGAGATTGATATTCAGCAGTTGTATAGTCTTGGAGATATCACAGCTAACGCACTAGCAAACGGACTAGACGAGGGTTACTCGGCAGCAATCCGCAAAGATGTTCCGGTTCCTTAGCCCTTTGTCTTGGATAAGTCATTTTATCTTTGAGACAGTTACTGAATGGTGCTGCTAGAGCAGAATTGATTTTTCGGCCTTTCGGGTGGAAGCCTTGAGATACAGGGAAAATTGCGGCCCGCCTATTTGTCCGATATTTATATTCCACTTATGTGTAATGTGCTCTGGCTACGATGCCTTTGACGGCGATATTCGTGGAAAAAGGGTTTGTGAAGTTGAGCGTCAAAAAGACCATAGATCAGTCGCGGCGGCACTTCGTATTTTCAGGGAGCGTTTTTGTCGCGACCGGGTGCAGTTCCAAAAGGAACTTAGTCGGCCTCAAACCAACAAGAGCTTTATCCAAAGCAGAAATCGATGAAAGAGGTCATAGGATCTTTATTGCTACTGTTCGCGAACCTTCAACGGTGGCGACTGAGTTTTTTTCAGGTCGTCGCGCCAATCGTCTTAACTTTGCGGCTGTAGATGTTGTAATCCCGCCAAACCACAAGACGGGCAATATCGAAAGGCCGAGAGGCAGCTCGCCAGATCCCGATAAGCATTTCGTTATCACGAACCCGCAAATATTTGACAACGATAGCAAGTTTGTAGGTACGGTAGAGAACAGTGTTTTGGCTTTGCCAAAGGGAGAACGTGCCTCTCTGCTATGGATACATGGTTACAACACAAATCTGACTGATGCAGTTTTGCGGTTTGCTCAGTTTCTGGAAGACACGGGGTATAGCGGAGTGCCCATCTTATACTCTTGGGCCTCTCAGGCTCGTTTGGGTGCCTACGTCTACGACATCAACAGTGCACTCATTGCACGGGATCAGCTTGAGGAGGTTCCTGGGCTACTCAAAGACAGTCCTGTAGAAACAATAGATATCGTAGCCCACTCGATGGGTAACCTTGTTGCCATGGAAGCCGCTCGCGGCATCGCAAATCGCGGGCTTTTCAATGTCAGCGGTAAACTCAGAAGTGTTATTCTTGCGTCGCCCGACATAGACATAGACTTATTCATTGCTCAGTTATCAGCGATCCCCAAGGACAAACGGAGGTTCTATGTGCTGACATCCGAAAATGACCAAGCTCTTGCGGTTTCAAGCTTGATTGCAAGAAACCCGAGAGTGGGACAGCTAGATGCTACACTGATTTCCGAGCTTGGTTTGAACGTGATTGACCTGTCCCAGGTGCAAGACACGACCACTGTACACCATTCAAAGTTTGCTGACGCTCCCGAGGTTGTGCGCCTGATTGGGGACAGAATACTGGCAGGCGATAAAGGCGCTAAGGTTTCAGGTCGCGCTGAAGCCGTGGTTATTACCGCCAGTGGTACCATCGCTGTCGTTGACGAGGCGATATCCAACTGAATTTGGGTACATGACGCGCTTTCGGCCGGCTAGAGCCACCGATCTCTATTCTTGGGCTGCGAGCTTTGCGCCACGAAACATGTTAGTGTCGGCCAAGTGTTTCTTCCGGTAGACATCCGAACACCCGTTTGTATTGTTGAGCAAAATGACCTTGATGAAAAAAACCGTTTTCAATCGCAACACCTTTGATTTGAACTTCCCCAACACTGGAAGCACTAAGTGTTTTGTGGACTTTGTTAAGGCGTATGCGTCGCAACCAGGTTGCGGGGGATATACCGATGCAATCTCGGAACGCGTAGTGTAAAGTCCGAAGGCTTACTCCGATTTCACTGCATAACTCGACCAGACCCACGGAGCAGACATCGTCCGAATATGCGATATCGCAAGCGCGACTAACGATTGCCGCGGAGCGGCACGATTGTGGGGAAGCAAATTTCGAAGCCTGCGAGCTAATCAACTCCCACAAGAATAACTTTGTAAATTGGTCAAGCAGGTGTTCGATCTCAAATTCATTTGCTTGCTTCGAACGGTGCAACAAATCTTGAGCCGCGAGTCCCAGCCTTTTACTCGCCTGCTGAGTTAGACTACTGACTGGAGGTATGTCTTCAAAGTCGAGCTCATCCCCGGTGAGATTGAGCGCCAGAGACCGCGCTTCCGAAAAGGGAACGGCCAGATTTACCCCATCCCAGTTTGTACTGCCAATAAGCTCGGCTTCTCGATTGGGAGGCTGAACAACAATCGAACCTGTTTCGATTTTTTCTCCAAAAAAAACTGCGGGTTCAGCTTGTTCCAAAACCAGCGCTGCCGAAAAACAATCGGGCATACCTGTGCCGCGGTACACTATTTTTCGATTCCATTTCTCCCGAGCAATCTGTTTTTGACCAACTTGAAGTAAGTCAAGACTGCTCTCCAAAGGACCAGCAGTCATTTGGTAGTACTCTTGATCCCAACCGACGGATGCGTCCTGCAACTGCCCGACGTCAGACGTGGTTGTGAATGTCCGTTCAACCGACAAGTTTTTGTATAGTTCTTTGTCCCCCATCTATTCCGAATAACACATTCAGAAAATATGACATAACAATATTTCTTTGACACGTAACAGTCAGTTATTAGGGCAAATTCTTTGGTCTGTGACACATATTTTGCACTTTTGGGATGTCGAAATTCCCCCTAACGATCGCCTTTCAATGCAAGCATGTTTTCCTAAACACGGGGCTTGGTAGGCGGACCGAATGCAAATTGGCGAGGGAAGATTGCGGCGTGTGCTCTGTGTCTTAGCAATATTGGCGGCTAAGGTTACTCTTTTCAGTAGCCAAGTTTATGCACAAGACAGCGCAGACGCTGCGGCGCAGGCCAATAACCCTCTGGCAAATTTCACGGCTTTCAACTTGCAGAACTATTATGTCGATGAGTTGACTGGCCCTAGCGAAAACGATGCAAATTCGTTCATTCTTCGCTACGCCCAACCGGTCCAGCTAGGGGAAACAAACTGGCTGATCCGCGCGTCTTTGCCGTTCAACAGCTTTCCTGTCGGCGATGGTGGGTCAACGGTAGATGGAGTGGGGGATTTTGACATCTTCGCCGCCTATCAGATCGACTTACAAAAACCGGGAGTAAGCTTTGCAATTGGCCCTTCTATTGTGGCTCCAACCGCCTCCGATGACCGTTTGGGCAGCGACCAATGGCAGTTGGGTTTGGCTAATATCTACTTCAACGCAAAATCGGCAATTTGGCAGTATGGGTACTTGCTAATTTGGCGAAGCGGCGTGGGTAGCACGAACGACCGGGAACGCGTAAACACCGCCGCATTGCAACCTATTCTGTTCCGCCAACTTGGCGACGGCTGGTACACAGGCGGGGCTCCAATTTGGACAGCAAATCTGGAAAACGGTGATTATTCTGTACCGTTAGGCCTCCGGGTCGGAAAGGTCTGGGTAAACGGAAAAACTGTATTCAACGTGTTCGTTGAACCTCAATGGTCAGTTGCCGATAGCGGGCCAGGACAACCAAAACGACAAGTGTTTTTTGCACTAAATATGCAGTTCCAATGATCGAAACGAGCGTCTGACAAAAGGACTTACTACAACGCAAAAAAGAGGGCCCAAGTGAAAAGCCTTAGAATCCGCCTCCCTGTTCCGTCGGGTGTTCAGGAAAGTTCTTCTGCGCCGACCAAAAAATGAGACTGCTGACACTAGTTACGTAGCTGCCTGTTAGATGACCGATTCGGTAGGGCGTTCACTAAAAGCACTTTTTATTCTAAGGTTTGAATTAGTGTTTTGTGTAGAAAAGTTAAGCGCCTACGATGAAGTCTGAGTAACGAACGGAAAGCCAAACAGCGCGGTCATCCAACCTGTCCAATTCAGTGAGAGTAAAACAAATGGAAAAAACTTGCTTTAAACAACACGCCAAGTTTTGGATGACGATTTGTTTTGTAGGTGCACTTGCAGGGTGCTTTGAAGAGGATAGTGCCGAAGCGACAGAAAAACCTGCTCGACCGGTTTTGTCGATGATCGTGGGTGACACAGAAAGGTTTCGGACTGACAGCTATCCTGGTCGAGCCGAAGCTGTACGGGAAGTGAACCTGTCTTTCGAAGTATCGGGGCGAATGATTACCAGACCGGTCGATGTGGGATCGACTGTCAGATCAGGGGAAATTCTCGGTTCTTTGGACCCGGAGCCTTATGTAGCTCGGATTCGCACAATTGAAGGGGAACAAGCTTCTCTTCAAGCGGCATTGTCCAACGCAACCACAGAATTGGAGCGCAGAGAAAAACTGCTCGAAAATGATTTTGTTTCTCAGGCCAACGTCGACGACCAAATTATGGTTGTCGATGCAGCCAAGGCAAAAATTGAAGCGACTGAAGGTTTGCTGGACGCTGCTCGTCTCAACCTAAACTATACGGAACTGAAAGCACCTTTCGATGGGATTGTGTCGGAGGTTTTTGCGGACAACTTTCAGAACGTTGTCGCGAAACAACCGGTAATGCGCATCCTGGATACTTCCCAGATCGAAATGGAAATCGGCGTTCCAGAAGCTCTTATAGGGCTGGCTCCTTTCGTGGAAGAAATCAGCGTTACTTTTTCAAGCCTACCGAATTTAGAAGTTCCTGCAGAAATTTCCAGGATAGGTTCTGAGGCGTCGCTCAGCACTCGTACGTATCCAGTTACAATTGTAATGGATCAACCTGACGAAGCCAAAATCCAACCCGGGATGGCCGGTAAAGCGACTGCTCGTGTACGACTGCCCGAGAACTGGGCGAAGACCGGTGTTGAGATTCCCAGCGCAGCTGTGTTTTCGCCTGACGGGGAAAACGCGGGAAACACTTTCGTTTGGCTTATTGATGAAGCGTCAAACACAGTTTCTCCAAAATCTGTTGAAGTAATTTCTATCGGGGGGAGGGGATTAGTTGTTCAAGGGCTTGATGCGGGGGATCGTATCGTCACTGCAGGTGTCAATGTCATAACCGAGGGCCAAAAGGTCCGGGTCGAAGCGCCTTAAATTCTGGAGGCAGCCATGTCACTTCCGCAGATATCCATTGAGAACCGAGTTGTAACGTATTTTACGCTGTTCCTTATCTTGGTCATCGGAACTTTTAGCTATTTCCGTCTTGGCCAACTCGAAGATCCCGATTTTACAGTCAAAACCGCGATCGTGATTACTCAATATCCTGGTGCAAGCCCTGAAGAAGTTGAGCTAGAGGTTACTGACCTCATAGAATCTGCGATTCAAGAACTCCCGGAACTTCGTTTTCTTACGTCTTACTCAAAAGCTGGACTTTCAATTGTAAAGGTCGAAATCAAACAGGAGTATTGGGCGGACCGCTTGCCCCAAGTTTGGGACAAGATGCGTAGCAAGGTTCGGGATGTCCATGGTCAGCTTCCGCCAGGAGCCATGACCCCAAACGTTATCGACGACTTCAGTTTTGTGTATGGGTTCGTTCTTGCGATAACGGGCGACGGTTTCTCCTACGCGCAACTGGAAGAATACGTAAAGGCGATCCGCAAAGAGCTGGCGCTTGTTCAAGGAGTTGCACGTGTCGAAACTTGGGGAGTGCAGCCAAAGGTTATTTACCTTGATGCTTCGGAACAAAAGCTTCTGGATCTCGGGGTAACGACGGAAGACTTTGTTGCAACGCTGGCACTGCAGAACCAGGTCGTTAATGCGGGGCAACTAGAGCTTGGCGATATGCGCCTTCGAATTGCGCCGACTGGAGAATTTAAAAGCCCGGAAGATATCGGGAACTTACGAGTCCGTACAAGCTTGCTGGACAAAGCTCTGGATATTCCCGCGGATTTTGCTGATGAGGCAACTCGCCCCAGAGACCGCAGTGCTGAAACAATCGCAATCAAGGACGTTGTAGATGTCAGACAAGGTTACCTGGAACCACCCATCAATGTCATGCGATTCAATGGCCAATCCGCAATTGGGATATCAATAGCCAATGTGACTGGCGGCAATATTGTAGACACGGGACGAAATTTGGATGCGGCTTTGGCCATTGTCGAGGCCAACCTTCCCTTGGGAATTGAAATGCACAAAATCGCTTGGCAGAGCGATCTCGTGACGGAAGCCATAAACGCCTTCATGATAAACTTGGGCGAAGCGGTTCTTATCGTCCTAGTCGTTGTTGCTCTGGCCATGGGTTGGCGTATGGGGCTGGTAATAGGCGGTGCGCTTATCCTGACGATCCTCGGCACCTTCATTGTAATGTCTATACTGCAAATTGATCTTCAAAGGGTTTCTCTAGGTGCGCTGGTTATTGCTCTGGGAATGATGGTCGATAACGCCATTGTAGTTGCAGATGGTATGGCTGTCCGTTTGAAGAAAGGAATGGATCGCAAAGCGGCTGCCATTGAAGCCGCTGCCCAACCGAGTTGGGCTCTTCTGGGCGCGACAGTTATCGCAATGATGGCTTTCTACCCAATCTTCGCAGCAACCGCAGATGCAGGCGAGTATGCCGGTTCACTATTTGTGGTGGTAGGGGTTTCGCTGCTGCTAAGTTGGCTTATTGCCATGACAATCACGCCATTGATGTGTGTTGATCTTATCAAGATCTCGGAAGCTGACCGAGACTCATCACGAGATCCATATGCAGGCGTTGTTTTCACGATGTTCCGCGCGGTCTTGTCTACATGCATCAGAGTGCGCTGGCTTACCGTAATTGTTATGCTGGCAGTGTTCGGATCCGCGCTTTACGGGTTCCAGTTCGTAGATCGACTCTTCTTCACTGATGCGACGCGGCAGCAGTTTATGGTCGATATCTGGGCACCTGAAGGTACGCGCATTCAACAAACTTCGGCTCTGGCAAAAAGGGTGGAAGATCACCTAGAGGGAGATGAGCGTGTTTCCGGAGTTTCCACGTTTGTAGGTTCCGGAGGCCCCAGATTCTATCTTCCCGTTGATCCAGAATTTCCTTACGAAAGCTACGCACAAGTCATTATTAACACGACCGATCTAGACAGTGTTTATAGCCTTGTCGAAGAACTAGAGCCTTGGGTTGTGGATAACCTGCCTGAGGCAATGGTCCGAGTTCGAAAGTTCACAGCAGGTCCCGGTTTTACCTGGCCGTTCGAGGCAAGGTTCTCGGGCCCGGCAAATGCAGACCCGGAAGTGTTGAGGGATCTTGCGCGGCAGGGGGTGGAGATACTTCAAAAGTCGCCCAACGCAAAGGACATCCGGACCGACATGCGCAATCGAGTTCCAAAGATTGTTCCTGAGTTTGATCAGGTTACGGGTGTTTGGACCGCAACTTCTCGCGCTGATATCGCGAATGCGTCTCGCGCGGCATTTGACGGTTTGCCCGTCGGACTCTATCGCCAAAACGAAGATCTCTTGCCAATTATTGTTCGACGTGTCGACGATGAAAGGCAACGAACTGCCGAAGACTTTGAGCTTTTGCAGGTCGTTCCAGCCCTGTCTGTAAAGAACTTGCCGCTCTCTGCGGTAACAGAAGACATCAAAGTTGAGCTGGAAGACCCAATTATTGTGCGCTGGAATCGCAAGCGCGCTGTAACTATTCAGGCCAGCCCTGACGAAGTTACATTTCCAACGTTGTTCGAAAGTGTCCGTGAGGAGTTCGAGGCTATACCCTTGCCTCCCGGTTATCAGTTGGAATGGCGTGGAGAATACTTCGGGACAGTGGACAGTCAAACTTCGCTTCAGCCCGGTGCGGCGCCCGCTATCATAATTATCGTGTTTTTGATTGTGGTGCTCTTCAACGCTATTCGACCAGTTTTTGTGATCTTCTCGGTCGTCCCGCTGGCGATAATCGGTATTACCGTTGGTTTGCTAACATTCCTGCAACCCTTTTCTTTCATGGCGTTGCTTGGGGCCATGAGCCTCATCGGGTTGATGATAAAAAATGCGATTGTGTTGTTAGACGAAATCAATCTGAATAAATCGCAAGGTATGGAACAGTATGACTCGGTAATGAATGCTGCTGTTTCTCGACTAAGCCCGGTTTTGCTTGGCGCAGGTACAACGATTCTTGGGGTTCTTCCATTGATGCAGGATATCTTCTGGGTCGCCATGGCAACGACGATGGCCGTCGGATTGGCCTTTGGGACGGTGTTCACGATGATAATGATTCCGGTCTTCTACTCGATTTACTATCGTGTGAAGGAGCCAGCAACGTAACTAATTGGGGTTATCTTTCCAGCCGGTAAAGCAACCAAAGGCGAGAACAACGATACCCTCTACAGCGGGGCAGAGATGACTATCGATTTCTTTCAGCTTTTCTCAGCCAACTCGGTGTTGGTCGTTTTTACGATCATTGCCATCGGTTACGTGATAGGCAACGTCAAAATTGGTCAATTCGAGATAGGGATTACCGGCGGTGTTTTGCTGTGCGCTTTGGTTTTCGGTCATTTTGGATTTCAAATTGATCCGATCGTCCAATCAATCGGGTTTACTTTGTTCATCTACTCGGTTGGATGGCAAGCGGGTCCTCAAATTATTAACGTGTTGCGCCAAGATGGCCTCAGCTATTTGACCATCGCACTATTTATGTCACTGGGCTCTTTTGCATTAGTGGTTGGACTGGCGCTTGTGGTCGACTTGGAAAACGCGCTTGCCGCTGGTTTGATGGCAGGGGCATTGACGAGTACTCCTACACTTGTAGGGGCGCAGAACGCTGTAGAAGCCGGGTTGGTTCCAATTCCGGCCGGTTCAACTTCTGAGGCGATAATCGAAAGCATCAGTGTAGGATACGCGATTACATATATCTTTGGTACCGTGGGTCTTTTGCTGCTTGTTAAGCTATTACCAAGCCTGCTTAAAATTGATCTGGTTGAAAAGGCGCAAGATTTTGCGAAGGAACGCGGCTTTGTTGCTGAGGATTCAGCAAAGGAGGCCGAGCGCCCAATTTTACGGGCTTACGAGGTTCCATCTGTCGATTACGAAAAGAAAACCGTAGCTCAAGCATCATCCGATTTTTTGTCTCAATATCAAGACTATGGCGCCATCTATAAGTTAAAGCGCGGCAACGACATAATCGACGTGTCGCCAGACACAACTCTTGAGCCTGGTGACAAACTCGCATTTTTTTGCTCGCCGAAACTACATGAGAAAATTCGGGAGGAAATGAAGCTCGGCCGCGAAGTGCTAGACGAAGACTTGGTAGACGCTGTGGTCGACGTTGTTGAAGTGGTTGTCAATTCCAGCTTCGCAGTCGGTCAAACGATCGGGCAGCTTGCAATCCAACAAGAGCATGGGTGCCGACTGACGCGATTGACACGCTCGCAAATAGAAATGCCGCTGTCACCTTCGACAAGGGTCCAACGTGGCGACGTGATGTATTTGACCGGCGAGCGTGCCGCTTTGCAGCAGTTAGTTTCGATATTGGGGGTAGAAGAGCGGGCCGCAGTGGAAACCGACTTGTTGACATTTGCAGCCGGAATAGTCGTAGGGCTGTTTATTGGTCAGATAACAGTAAGAATTGGTGGAATTGACGTAGGAATAGGTAATGCCGGCGGTCTACTTGTTTCAGGGATCGCAGTTGGCTTTCTCAGGGCCAACCGCCCAACGTTTGGTCGTATGCCAGCTGCGGCGCGCTTTATTCTTATGGAGCTAGGGTTGCTGTTTTTTATGGTTGGCGTTGGCCTAAATGCCGGCGGTGGCATAATCGAAGCTCTTGGTGCAGTCGGGCCGAAACTATTTCTTTGTGGTGTTGTCGTGACGTGCATCCCACTATTGGCTGGATATGCATTTGGGCGGATTGTTCTGAACATGAATCCAGCCTTACTTTTAGGGGCTCTCACTGGTGCAATGACAAGCACACCAGCTCTCGGGATTGTTCAACAAGCGGCGAAGAGTTCCGTTCCATCCCTTGGCTATGCAGGAACTTACGCGCTTGCCAATGTACTTTTAACGGCTCTTGGAACACTAATCATGCTGCTTTGATAGTTATTCGAGCTACTTAGTGTGAGTCCCATATAGGCTGACAAGTCTCGCGATTAGTATTGCTTGGAAAAGAACTCCTACAACCGCTTCTAAGATTGACCAGATTTGAACAACCGCGTTGTTGGAGGTTATGTCTCCATAACCGAGGGTTGTGAGTGTCATAAAGCTTAAATATATGTAACTACTCCACTTTTCAGATCCGTTAGGCTCTCCAAAATCTAGAGCATGTGGCAAAACTGTATGTATTATTGAAAAAATCAGTGCCCAGGCAATGCCGATCAAAAGATAGCAGGACACAGCATCGGTAATGACTTTCAGGTTAATATAGTCGGCTGCAATAATGGCTTTCATCAAACTGATGAACGCAAGTACCAACAATAATAGGGACAAAATATACCCTACTATGAACCAAGCGTCTCCGAAATCTAATGCGCCAGTTAAACGAACGAGTAGAGTTGCCAAAGCTGCCGCTATTGCTGCCATTTGTACTGTGGGACGAACTGCCAAAGAAAGAACAGCGCTCGTTAGCACTAGGCAAAAAATCACATCCAGAACTCTTTGCCCAAGGACAAAACTCTCCAGCAGTGGAGACATCACGATCATGAGTAGCAACGAGGCTAACAACAAGTAAGAGTTATGCTGCATAAGCATGCTGTTTCAATTCATGGCCTAGTCATTGAGGCGCGGTTGGTCTTTCATACTATATCGTTGGGAAGATTTTGGTGCCACCGCGTTAGTCTCAGCGAGCCTCTGTGATGCTAAAACAGTTTTGTTCCACTATGTGCCGCTATCCCGTGCGAAAGAAACCACAGGATGAACGTGCGTGAACCGCATTCCTTTTTGAGTTTTAGCAAAACACCTATTTTGGCGTATACCAAATGGGGGAAGTGTAAGCGCGGTCCTGCAATTGCATCCGAGTGCCTTCCGGCATTTGGACATTGAAGAACTTCGCGTCGTAAGCTGTCCACCGAGGCGTCGGAATTTCTATCACACGAACATAGTAAAATGCTCGCTTTTCTGGATCAAATTCCGGGTCAATCCAGTAACCGGTTAATAACGGCTCACCTATCGTGTTGGTGTAAGAGGAATCCGCTACATTGACAGTGTTGCCGACATCTCCATCACAGGCGTGATCGACGACAGCCCGATCACCGCAGGCTACGTCAAAGATTTTCTCTGAAGTCGTGCCGTCGTCGTTCAACCAGCCTTTCACGATCTGAATGCGATCAAGATTGGCACCGTCGGGATCACGCAGAGCACGGATCATCAGTGTCGGAGAGCCGCCATCTGGCGCGTCGGTCAGGTCGCCACCCATCGGCACCCCTCGGGCATAGCCGGTACGGGCAAAGTCAGGACGCGACACCTCTTCAGCGTTGAAATCCCAGCCCGCGAAAACTCGAACAGAAAGGCGCGTTCCGGAAGTTGCATAAGTTTCCTTCCGAGCCATAGCGTCCCAGATTGACTCGCGGGTATTTTCCCTTGCCCAAACAGCTGCAAGACCCGAAGCACCGACGTCGGCTTCCATGATAGACAGTGCGGGGTCGTCGGCTGCAACAAGCGGGTGGAAAGCACGGTCAGGAGCGGGCTCTACGAATGAAGCTTTTGAAAAATTGTTCTCTTCGCGCGAAGTGGGCAGGGCAGTATGATTGTCTGTTGAACCGATCATTCCGAATTTGAAGGGGTTAACGCCAAGGTTTGCCTCTGCCAAGAGGCCGGTCTTCAAGGCCTCGCGAGCGTATTCAGCAGGGAGCATTTCAGGCGTCTTTGCGCCCTGACCGTTTAGATTGCCAGCGTCGATCGTCTCAAAGTCGGCAAACGCATCGTCTGGGGACAAAAGCGGGTGGGCCTCACCATCACCTTTTTGTTGGGTAACTTCCGCCAAAGGCTCCCAACGAATGCGCTTGGCCGCGTAGTTCGCGTCGATTGGTTCCCCTGACAGATTTGACCCGTCAATGGTCTCTAATGCGAACATAAGCCCATTCGACAAATTACCGTTGTGCGGGATCGCAAGGACCTGACCACCGGTTTTCTCTTCATAAGCCGCCATGTAGTCCCATAAATCTTCGGGATCGGTGGAGTCGTATTGCGAAAATGGAAACACTTGGGAAGTGCGATCTTTGCCATCACGGAAGATCACAACGCGATGCATGTTGTTGCCGCCGGGGTGAGACGTCCATTCGAAGCCATGAAATGTGGTGAATGTTCCAGGCTGGTAGTATTCGTCAGCGTTGGTTGTTGCACTATCCCATGCCGTTGCGAGCAGTTTTGGCTCGTTGATCAAGTCGGTATCATTAGCGCGCAGCCACTCTAGAAACGCTTCATATCCGTTCCCAGATTTAACCATATCATGCCAGCGTTTACCGGTCTCGTTGGCCAGAATTAGCGGGTCCGAGCGACGAATAAAATCTGCCAGGCCGAGGTTCTCGGCATGATCGGCCATCACTACAAAGTCGAGAGGGCGGATCAGTTTTACCCTCCAACCGAGCGCGCTTGTCACCTCTTCGCCACGTGATACGCGATACCCGGCATCCTGATCCAACACCCCGCCTGCCATACCTGAGTCTGCAGACCACGAGGAATGCAAGTGCGTATCACCGAAAAGAACACGGTTAGGAAAATGGTCGTCGACATAAGGTGAGTATTCAGCCTTTGGCTCATCGACTAAATCAGCGGGTGGCAAGAGGTCTTGCGCAGAGGCTGAGGTCGTCGCGGCGACCAGCGTTGTGATTGAAATTGCGGTGGCAAAACTGAGCTTCATTTAGGGCCTCCATTTCCACGTTTTCGAGCGAAGGTTTTGTTAGGACCTTAGGGACGCTGGTCGCTCGCAAGTTATGGTTTCCTCTTATGGGTCCAATTCAACTTCGACTTTCTTCAAAACTCCTGGGAAGTCGAATGGCACATGATAGTCTTCGCTCACTGGTTCTCCTGCGTCGGAGCCAATATCGAAGGTCTCGTCGAGAGATATCCGGTAGCCCATTGTCCGTTCGACCCGGCCCTCACCCACAAGTGTATCGTCTACAAAGAGTTTTCCTGTCCCGCCAAGGCCGACACCTCCACCGTCGTATTCGAACTCGTAGCGAATAATATGCTCGCCCGGCGTAAGGACATCTCCCACTATGTTGTACCGCTCAAGGTTGGCGACATTGTAGGTGTAGATTGGCTTTCCTCCCAACACATAGAGCGCCCATCCTCCAAATCGTCCACCTTGTGTGACGAGCATTCCGTCAGTCTCACCCTCGCCAATATCAACATGCGCAGTGATCGTATGTGACTTGTTCTTGAAGTCGGGTGCAGTGCCTTCCGGGATACGTCGCATGTTGTCGAAATATGTGAACTTCGAACGACCTTGCGTCAGGCTTGGACGGAGCGCTACGTCCAGCCTGTCGACCTTGTCGTTGTCGATTGGAAGGACATTGTATTTGGCGGCTTCACCATAGAATAAGATCTGCAACTCGGCCAATTTCTCGGGGTTTTCGTTAGCTAAGTTGTTGGCCTGCGAGAAGTCCTCTTGGACATTATAAAGTTCCCACACCCAATCATTGATCACGTCGCTTTTCTGGGTGACGCTAATCCAGGGAGCTTCCGGCGGGGTAGTGGTGGCTACCCACCCGTCGCTGTAAATCGCGCGGTTGCCCATCATCTCAAAATACTGAGTGCGACGAGTTGATGGGGCGTCGGCATTATCGAAAGCGTAAACCATGCTGGTGCCTTCAATTTCAGATTGCGCGACGCCGTTTATTGATGTCGGCGCTGGGATCCCTACCGCTTCAAGGATTGTCGGCATGATGTCGATTACATGGTGGAACTGCCTTCGCACTTCGCCTCTGGCTTCTATCCCCGCTGGCCAGCGAATGATCATTCCGTTACGTGTGCCTCCGAAATGGCTGGCAACTTGTTTGGTCCATTGGAATGGCGTGTTCATGGCGTGCGCCCAAGCTGAAGGGAAGTGACCAAAGGTATTTGGCCCTCCCAGCTCATCCATTCTCGCGTATGTATCTTCGAAAGGTACAGCGATGTTGTTGAAGAAAGTCATTTCATTCAACAGGCCATCCGGACTGCCTTCGGCGCTCGCTCCGTTGTCGCCCATCAAGTAGATAATGAGGGTGTTATCCAGTTCACCGGTCTCTTCAACAGCGTCGATGATCCGGTTAATTTGATGGTCCATATGGGCAAGAGCGCCAGCGTAGACCTCCATCATTCGTGCGTAGAGTTCTTTTTGTTGGTCGTTCAGTGAATCCCAAGCACGCAGTTGCTCAGGTCTCGGAGTTAGCATGGTATCTTTAGGGATTATTCCCAGTTCTTTCTGCCTGGCGAACGACTCTTCACGGACCTTGTCCCAACCTTGATCGAATTGTCCTTTGAATTTTTCGATCCATTCCTTTGGAGCGTGGTGTGGTGCGTGCGAAGTGCCGGGCGCATAGTAAACGAAAAACGGTTTGTCCGGCGCAAGTGCATGTTGTTCGCGAATATAGTTGATAGCCCGATCCGCCATGTCTACGTCTAGGTGATAGTCTTCAGTGTTGGGCGGTTCGATCGGTTTGGTTCCATCGAAAATAGCAGGGGTGAACTGGCTCGTATCGCCACCAATGAAACCGAAGAATTGTTCAAAGCCCAAGCCGGTCGGCCACAGATCAAAAGGTCCGACTTGGCTCGACTGCCAATCAGGAACATTGTGGTTCTTACCGTACCATGCGGTATTGTAGCCGTTTCCCTTGAGAATTTCTGCAATAGTTCCGTTTTCCTTAGGCATGAGGGAGTTGTAGCCTGGGAAGCCGGTGCCGATTTCCATTATTACACCGGTCGCGTTCGAATGGTGATTGCGCCCCGATATCAACGCAGCCCGGGTTGGCGAGCATAGTGCGGTTGTATGCATCTGGATGAAACGTAGTCCGTCTTCGGCTAGTCGATCATATGCTTCTGTTGGGACAGGTCCGCCAAATGCTGTGGGTGCCCCGAACCCAACGTCATCGGGCATAATTAGAAGAATGTTGGGCGCACCTTCCGGGGCGACGACTTGCCTCGGAAAGTCCAGACTGGAATCGCCAGTTCTTAGGCCGATATGACCGTTGAATTTAGTTAAAGGGATCGGCAAAACCGAGCGGTCCCAGTCATTCTGCGACATAGATGGCGTTGCACACAAAGACAGCAGGCTCGCCAAAATTACACTTTGTGCTGCACCCAAGTTCGGCAACCTCATGTGTTATCCCTTCTGATTTAATTGCTCAAACGGTCTTCTCAGGTGACCGTTCATATCGAATGAATGTTGGTAGCCGGCGATCTACCTTTGTTTCAGGTGCCAAGAACTCTACGGTTGGGTGTTGGTCTCTTTGCACGCTGTACCGGTGTTTATTTGGCAGCTTTGACCGTCATCACTGTCACAGTTGAACTAATTTTCACTGCTAGAGTTGCTCGAAACTTTAGCAGTGTTAGCAAATGGAACTTGAGCGCTTTGATTAACAGGCTGCTCAGGGTTTAGTTTGCTTCGGGTAGCGACGCCAAACTACTTTAAGGTTAGGCAATCCGATGCTTAACGCCGCACGACACCTTGCTCCTCTCGTACCGTCGCATCTTTGGTTAGGTCAAAACATGTGCACAATTGGGTGAATTATTTGTCGTGCCTGTTGATTTTGCACGTTATTTTAACATCCCAAAAGTGCAAACCTACGCTTTGGTGGAGGTTTGGGCGACCCTTTATTGGTCGACTCGTCCGTCTTCTTTTAGTGAACCAAACTCTTCAACTTATCCTCATGAAGTTAAGAACTGCGCAAAGTTGTATCGTTAGAAAGTCAACTTCGCGGACGTTCGGCAAAGGCCAAATCCTGCTCCCGCAACCAGCGTCAGAAATCCCCTACACAGCCCGGCCAGACTAAAATTGATCCCCCGGATCAAGTGCTTAACGTCGCC
>NZ_JBQFOV010000024.1:0-17737 GCF_056533885.1 Ruegeria sp. F12
CTCAACCTCAGATGCCCCCAGTCTATCCTGAGCGTCTCAACCGTCTTTCCAGTCCGTCAGCACCGTCTCCAGCGCCCCAGCACCGCCTCAGCAGCGCCGGTGAAGGGGGTTCTAAGGTTTACCGATGGCCTCTGCAACAGCAAAATGACAAAAAGCGAAATTTTTTTGCAAAACTCTTTTTCTTTTATATATCACAAGAACTTAGGCTGCACTTCGATGACGGAAACCTGCGTCCACCCATCGCAATCACCTAAGTACGCAAACGGCGAACCTCCAATCCAGTCTATATATAGTGGATGATACCTGTTTGGCCACAATAACCCCCGAGTCGAAGGGTGGATTCGACTCGGAATCCGCCCACCCAAAACCAAGTGGACCGCGCCAAAAAAACCAATTTCAACCGAACAGCCCCAGCTTAACCTTGCGCAATCTGACCTAATGGGGTCAGGTCGCAGTCAGGATAAGCGCGCATCATGAAATGACCTCTAAATACACTGACACTTTTCCCTGTATTCGCACCGTTGGCCTCGACGGGCTGCTGATCTCATTTGCAGATACCATGGCTGAACCTTCCAACAGGGCGGCATTGGCATTTCGGGGGGCAATCGATGCGTTAAACTGGGCCGGCGTTCTTGAGACATCAGCCTCATTGGCGTCGGCCTATGTTCGTTTTGATCCGGCCGTGCTGCCGCATTCTGACATCAAGGACCGGTTGACACACCTGTTAGCACAACAGGACTGGTACAAAGCGGCGATGCCTGCGGGTCGCAGGCTTTGGACCGTCCCTACTGTTTATGGTGGTGAGCTTGCGCCGCAATTGGATGACGCCGCCCAGGCCGCTGGTCTGGAACCGGCCGAGGCTGTGCAGCGCCTCAGTGCCACGCGGGTGCGGGTACTGACCATTGGTTTTGCCCCTGGGCAACCTTACCTCGGGCCGCTTGGGCCGGAATTCAACATTCCGCGCCTCAAGGATCTGACCCCTATGGTGCCTGAAGGTGCCCTGGTTCTGGCCATATCGCAATTCGTTCTGTTTTCGGGGCCTACACCCACGGGCTGGCGGCATGTGGGGCAAACGGCGTTCCGATGCTTCCGTCCAGATGCGCCCGACAGCTTTGCCCTAAGACCCGGTGACGAGATGCAATTCGTTCCCATATCTGCCGATGAGTTGAACGCCATCCGCGCAGACAATGGAGACGGGATGGGCGGCGCGACGTGTCAGGAGATCGAAGGATGAGCCTGTCAGTTCTGCGCATCGGTCCCGCCTGCACCATTCAGGATCAAGGCCGCACCGGATATCTGGATCAGGGCCTGTCGCGTTCGGGGGCTGCGGATATCACCGCCCTTCACGAAGGCGCAGCGCTGTTGGCGCAAAGCCCGGACTTGGCTGCGTTGGAAATGGCTGGAATGGGTGGCGAATTCGAAGCCACTCTGGGCACTGATATCGCCCTGACCGGTGCACCGATGCAGGCCAGTATTGATGGCAGTCCGGCCATGTGGAACGCCTCGCACAGGTTGGAGCCAGGTCAACGTCTGTCCATTGGGGCGGCCACGCAAGGCACGTATGGCTACCTCCACCTGAGCGGCGGGATTGATACGCCTCTGTTTCTGGGGTCTCGCGCGGCCCATCTGACCGCCAAGGTCGGGCGGGCCGTTCAGGCCGGTGATCAGTTGCCTGCCAAAAGCGGGGCTGGACGAGCGGGTATGAAGCTGCGGCCCGATGATAGGTTTTCCGGGGGGCGTCTTCGCGTTTTGGCCAGCTTCCAGACTTCTCTGTTCGATCAGGACACGCTGGATCGGTTCGCGCTGACCAGTTTCCAGCGGGGCGCGCGAGCGAACCGAATGGGGATGCAGCTTGAAAGCGCGGGCGAGGGCTTTGCCGCCAATGGGCAGCTCAATATCCTGTCCGAGGTTATTTCTCCCGGAGACATTCAGATGACCGGCACGGGCAATCCATTCATTCTTCTTCCCGAATGTCAGACAACGGGCGGCTATCCCCGCATCGCAACCGTGCTGCCCTGCGACATCGCCCGCGCGGCGCAAACCCCGGCTGGGGGAGAGATACGGTTCGAGTTTGTGTCTCTGGAAGAGGCTATCACCCTGCACGCCGCCTATTTGGCCGATCTGGAGCGGCTACCCGGCCGCGTTGAGCCGATGGTTCGCGATCCACACGACATCCCGGACCTTCTGTCTTACCAGTTAATCGGCGGAGTGATCTCAGCCACCGAATAAAGGAGAATTGCCGATGCCCAGCGTCGATCTGAATGCGGATATGGGGGAAAGCTTTGGCCCCTGGAAGATGGGCGATGATGACAGCCTGCTGAAGATCATCACCTCGGCCAATATCGCATGTGGCTTTCATGCAGGCGACTGGGATGTGATGGCGCAGACGATGACGCTGGCCGCAGAAAACGGCGTTGGGATCGGTGCGCATCCCGGCTTTCCCGATCTACAGGGCTTTGGTCGCCGCAACATGAAAATACCACATGCGTCCCTGCGCAATCTGGTGCGCTATCAACTGGGGGCCGCGTTGGGTATGGCGCAGGCGGTTGGTACCAAAGTCCGGCATCTGAAATTGCACGGCGCGTTGGCCAATATGTGCTCGGTTGATGTGGATATGGCGCGCGCCTGCTATCAGGGTGCGTTGGACGTGGACCCCGATATCATCATCATGGTGTTGGCCGTCACCAAACAGGAAGAAGCTGTACGCGACCTTGGCTGCAAATGGGTCGGAGAGATTTTTGCCGACCGCGCCTATAATGACGACGGAACGCTGGTGGATCGCAGCCTGCCCGGAGCGGTTATTCACGACCCAGAACTTGCCGGGCCACGCATCCTGAACATGGTGCGCGAAGGAGCCATCATCACTGAATCCGGCAAACGGCTTGAAACTTCGATCGACACCATCTGCCTGCACGGAGATGGCCCAACGGCAGTGCAAATCGCAGCCTCGGTGCGCGAAAATCTGATTGCAGGTGGGGTCGAGGTGACGAAGTTCATTCGCTGATCAGATTGGCTTAAGACGAAGCGGCTACACCCTTGGTGTTGCCGGGGTCAGTTTCAGCCCCTAGCATGACCACAAGTCCATGTTCTGAATACCACAATCCCGGCAACACCCTGTGCCAGCTGCAAGGCGCAGGAGCAAGGAGATAGCTTAATGTCTTTCGATCTGATGTCTTACCAACCGCGTGGCGACAAGAAAAACTCGAATTTTTTCACCGAGTATCTGCCCAAAATCTACGAACGCCGCACCAGCTCGGGCGTTGCCGATCTGGTCGGGACGATGAAGGCAATCGTGATACAGGTGGAAACTGATGCGCTGTTTGACACTCTGGTCGAGCTCTACGTGATGACACCCTATCGCCACACGGCCAGCTATCTGGGGCACACACATAAATTCTCGGTCCTGCACTCGCATCCCGACTATCCGGCGCTGGTTGTGATGGCGCCACTCAATCCATCGTTCGAAGACTTTATACCCCGCATCAACCGTATGTATCCGCTGGCGCGGAAGACCCCGCAGACCCGCTATGTCGGAGAGGTTTTTGCCGCTTCCGACCTGACTGCGCTGACCCAAACGCTACAGGATCAGAATATTCGATTCGAATATTCTGGGGACACCGAAAACCCGTTCTACACGCTGGATGGCCTGCGCTTCACAACCCCGTCGGATTTCACCTGCAACCGGGTGGGCTATTCGACGCTGGATTTCAACGACACCGACAGCCTGGGCCTAGGCGACCGGATTTTGCTGAGCGACGACGAAAAAGCCCGTCTGGATCAGGCCGCCGCATTTGGTGCGGACAGCAAGATTGCACCGCTGATGCTGGGCATTGACCACCTCGCCACGCGGGTTCTGGCCGGCGAGCGTGAGGACGCGATCCTCGAATTTCTGACCATGGTGCCCTACTATTTCTGGGGGGCGTACAACATCTCTGAGATGAATTCGTCCACCAATGTGAACCGAAACCCAAACGTAGATGACGACAAGAAATCGCCTGCCAAAGTGTTCACCGCCAACAACACGCCGTCCTTCGTGAATTCCTTCGCCAAGCTGCCGATGCCGACCGAGGATTTTGTCCGCAATTTCGGCCGTCGCCTGCATCACATGGCGGTCGAAGTTCAGGATGGCGATCACGGCGCGGGTGAAAAGAACGTGGATTTCGTGGTGAATACGCTCAAGGATAAGGGCGTGCCATTTCTGGCCCATGTGGTGGGTGAATGTAAGGATGATCCGAACCTTAAGCAGATCTTCTCGAAACACTCGAAAAACACGCTGCTAATCACCGAATATATCGAACGTTGCCACAAATATGATGGCTTTTTCACCAAGGATAATGTCGCCGCGCTGACAGCTGCGGCCGGTCAGGATGAGCAATATCAACACGGCCACGTGTTCGATTGAAGCGTTTGTGCCTTGTATCAGGCGCGAAAAAAGGCTGCGAGTTTCCTCGCAGCCAAATCCAACCAGGAGAGAGAATGTCGGGCCTTATGACGGCCCGATCATGAAACAGGTAACGTTACGAGCCTGCAGCCTGCGGCAAGCCAGATCGGCCTGTTCGCGGGTCATGCCCTGGAACGTCGCATCGAAGCCACGCGCGCTTTGGTTCACTTTGCGCAACGTGCCTTCCAGAGTGGTCATTTCCGTCAGAGCGGTTTTCAGCAATACCTTCTCGGCCTCATAACGCGTGGTATAGCGGCCCACATTCACGCCCCACAAATGGCCACCCGACGTCGACAGACGGGTGACGATTTCGGGCTCGGGCTCAGGCTCAGGCTCAGGCTGCACATTCGGGTCGGTCGAGGCCAGAACCAGGCTATCCGGGCGCGCTGCGGGGCGCGGTGTGTCCCCCGTTGGGGCCTGCACATCTGCCTGCGCGATGGCTGCGGCGATGCCGTTCTGGATTCGTGCGTCATGCTTGGCCACCGTGGCTGCATTAGCTCCAGCGATTTGTACTGCGGCTGCAACCGGGCGCAACACAGGACGAAGGCTGGTGGTCGGGGCACCGACCAGACGCGCAATCTGCACATTCAGGCCCGCATTCCCCGCATAGGCCGGACGCGACGGCTTGCGAATGGGCGCGCGCGACGGGGCGCGACGGAAGCCCATATCCAGCAATTCAGCCACTTTGGCATTGCGCGATGCACCTGACTTGCCACCGAAAACGGTAGCGATAATCCGTTCATCCTTGCGCTTGGCCGAGGCCACAAGGTTGAAACCCGCAGCCCGTGTGTAGCCGGTCTTGATCCCGTCCGCGCCTTTATACGCGGCCAGCAAGCGTCGGTTCGTATTGGGAACTGTCTTGATCCCGGCATCGGTCGAACGACGCGAGAACAGGTTGTAATATTGCGGGTAATCATACAGCAGATGCCGCCCCAGCGTGGTCATGTCTCGCGCCGTGGACAGGTGGCCCGACTCGGTCAGGCCATGGGCGTTCTTGAACGTCGTACGGCTCATACCCATCGCTTTGGCGGTCCGGGTCATGCGGCGGGCAAATGCTGCTTCGGAGCCGCTGATGGCGATCCCGATGGCCGTCGCCGCGTCATTGGCAGACTTCACCGCCGCTGCGCGGATCAGATACCGGAACGCAATCCGCTGCCCCGAGCGCAAACCCAACTTGGACGGAGGTTCCGCCGCCGCGGCCTTGGTGATGCGAACTTGCGTGTCCAGCTCGATCTCGCCATTCCGAACGGCCTCGAAAGCTATATAGAGCGTCATCATCTTGGTCAGTGACGCAGGGTGCAGCCGAGTGTCAGCATTGCGCGAATGCAGCACCTCGCCCGTACGTGCGTCAATCACCATCGCTGCGTAAGGCGCGGCAACCGATTGCACCGGCACCAAGGAAAGCAGCCATACGAATGCTATAAGAAATAAGCCCATTCGGGCCGGAACTGTCCGCCGAACCTGCACGATCTTTGCCTCTGTCTACCTCGGGCCGCCGGGTTTTCCCGGTCAGCAAATCATTTATTTTATTGCCCACCAGCGTAACACAGAGGTCGCGCGAAAGAAACCGAAAGCTGGCTAAATCGTCGTTTGTTTCAAGGCGTGTCGCACCACAATATGTAGAACAGAACCGCCGCGCACCTACTAGATCAGCGCCTGACGCATCGCCTCCACGCCCCTTGGCATCATTTTTTTGTAACTGGGGCCATTCGGCAACATCAGGAAAACGTGTTGATGAACCCCGACAACTCCCCAAGATCCCGCAGCTCTTTGTAGCGCTGTGAGGTGGATGGGACCTCGGCTTCTTCGATCTCCCATATCAGCCCGTGGGGTACATAGACGCCCCAACACCCAGCCTGAATCGGGGCGACCACATCGGACCGCATCGAATTGCCAACCATCATCGCATGTTCCGGCCCATCCCCGTGACGCGCGAAAATTTCGGTGTATGTCCCCGCGGTCTTTTCCGAAACGATCTCGACCTCATCAAACAGCTCGCCCAAACCTGATTGGGCCAGTTTACGCTCTTGGTCGATCAGATCACCTTTGGTGATCAAAACAACCTTGTGAGTCGTCGCGACAGCCTCGATCGCTTCGCGGGCATGGGGCAGCAATTCGATAGGGTGGGCCAACATCTCTTGCCCGGCTTCGATCAATTGACGAATGACCGAGGCAGGCACTCGGTCTTCCGTCACCTCAATGGCTGTCTCGATCATCGACAAGGTGAAGCCTTTAATTCCATAACCATAATGGCGGATATTACGCTTTTCAGCGGCCAGAAGGCGGTCCATCAGATGATCCCGCTCGGCGTGATCTACCAGAAGGTCGGCGAAATGCGCCTGTGTCAGTTGAAAGAAACGCTCATTGTGCCACAACGTGTCATCAGCATCGAACCCGACGATGGTCAGCTTGTTTTCCATTGCATTTGCGTCCTGCTGGCTCTTTTCTCTGGCCCCTTGGACGTTATATAACCGCTCAGATAAACCGAAGCCTGAATCGGTATAGGTGCGCGCAATGTTTGAAAATCAATGGACAATGTCTGACAAATCGGATGACGAGGGTGACTCGTCTGTCCTGGTCGAGACGCGCCCAAAGACCAAACGCCCGCCGCTGTACAAAGTCCTTCTGCTGAATGATGACTACACTCCGATGGAGTTCGTGGTTCATGTGCTTGAACGTTTCTTCGGCATGACCCACGCGCAGGCGTTCGAGATCATGCTGACCGTGCATAAGAAAGGCGTCGCCGTCGTTGGCGTCTTCAGCCATGAGATTGCCGAAACCAAGGTGGGTCAGGTGATGGATTTCGCCCGCAGGCACCAGCACCCCCTGCAATGCACCATGGAACGCGAAGAGTAACCCTACTCTTCCCGTAAATCGCTGATGTCCCCTCGTCTTGATCTTGCCTTGAACAGCGGCCTTGCGCTGTCACAGCCGCTGACAGTGATCGGTCCGACACCAACCCACGACCTGTCCGCGATGCCGCGCGAGGCGCAGGTGGTGCAGCCGTTCAAACCATTCCACGACCATTTTGAAGCGCAGGGGTTTGACGTCACACCCGAGGCCAGAGAGGCGTGTCAGGACGCAGTGATCTTTCTGCCCCGCGCCAAGGCGCTGGCCCGCAGCCTTGTGCATCAGGCTTGCTTGCGGGCTAAAGGCTTAGTCGTTGTGGACGGAGCCAAAACCGACGGGGTGGACAGCCTGCTGAAGGACATTCGCAAACGCGTTCCAGTCGAAGGGCCGATTTCCAAGGCGCATGGCAAGATATTCTGGTTCACCTCCGCTCCAGCGGCGTTCGCCGATTGGGCTGCGCCCAAGTCGCAAGTGGTGGACGGGTTTAAAACTGCCCCCGGCGTCTTCTCAGCGGACGGAGTTGACCCGGCCTCAGCCCTGTTGCTGGACGCATTGCCCGCTAAACTAGGCGCGCGGGTGGCTGATCTGGGCGCGGGCTGGGGCTTCCTGTCCGCCAATCTGCTGCAAAAACAAGGGCTGCGCAGTCTGTATCTGGTTGAGGCAGACCACATCGCCCTGGCCTGCGCCGAGACCAACGTCACCGACGAAAAGGCATCGTTCCATTGGGCGGACGCCGTGACGTGGCGTGCGCCCGAGGGGCTGGACGCGGTTGTTATGAACCCGCCCTTTCACACTTCGCGCAGCGCAGACCCCGCGCTGGGTCAGGGCTTTATTCAATCCGCTGCGCGCAATCTGGCGAAGCACGGAGAGCTGTGGATGGTGGCCAATCGCCACCTGCCTTACGAAACAACTCTGAACGACACATTCGCGCGTGTCGAAGAAGTGACCGGAGACAATCGGTTCAAGGTGTTCCACGCCTCTCGCCCTCGGCGATGATCCCGGTTAACCTGCGCGCAACTCAGGGAGGTTCCGCATGTCCTTTTCCATAACAGGCAAGACCGCCATCGTGACCGGCGGCGCCAATGGCGTTGGCCTGGCAATCGGTCGGCATTTTGCGGATGCAGGCGCCAATGTGATGTTCGCTGACATGGACGAGAAGCGCCTGGCCGAGGAACTGGGCGAACAGGCCGATGACAGCAACATCCGCTTCTTCGCGGGCGATCTGCGTGAAAAACTGACCATTGCAAACCTACTTTCGGCCACGATAGACGCCTTCGACCAAGTGGATATCCTGATCAATGGCTCACGGCAGGTGATCTCTTCGGACCCGCTGGATACCGATGATGACTCGGTCAAAACCTTGCTGAATCAGAACCTGATGCCTGCTCTGCGTCTCAGCCAGGTTGTGGCCAAGCGCATGATCAAACAGGCCGGTGACGGCGACGCGCCCGCCGGATCGATCATCAACCTTTCCTCGATTGCCGCACGCCGTACGCACCCGGACCTGATGGCCTATTCGGTCTCGACCGCCGCGTTGGATCAGATGACGCGATCGTTGGCCGTGGCCTTCGCCCCGCATCGCATCCGCGTAAACTCGATCGCGTTGGGGTCGGTGATGAGCGCCTCGTTGCAGTCCACGCTCAAGGAAAACCGCGATTTCCGCGATGATATCGAGAAACACACCCCGCTGGCACGCATTGCCGCCCCGACCGAATTGACCGAGACGGCGCAGTTCTTGGCCTCGGACGCGGCAGGGTTCATCACCGGACAAATCCTTACCATTGACGGCGGTCGCACCCTGCTAGACCCCGTCGCAGCCCCGGCCCACTAAGCTTATGTTCGAGATCGAAAAATCCACCGCCTCTGCCTGGTTCCGCCAACTGCGCGACGACATTGTAGTCGCGTTTGAAGCGCTGGAAGACAGCCACGACACCGGCCCCTTTGCCGCAGCTCAACCCGGCCGGTTCGAGGTCAAGGAAACCAAGCGCCATTCGGATGATGGGTCAGACGCGGGCGGAGGATTGATGTCGGTCATGCGCGGCGGTCGTGTGTTCGAGAAAGTGGGCGTCAACGTCTCGACCGTTTACGGCACGCTGGGCGAGCGAGCGCAGCACGCTATGGCAGCGCGCAAGGGCATTCCGGGCATGACCGAGGACCCGCGGTTCTGGGCTTCGGGCATTTCGTTGGTGGCGCATATGCAAAACCCACATGTCCCGGCGGTTCACATGAATACCCGAATGTTCTGGACCCCTCACGCCTGGTGGTTCGGCGGCGGGTCGGACCTGAACCCGTGTATCGAATATGAAGACGACACCGCCCATTTCCACTCCGTCCAAAGGGCGCATTTGGACCCGCATGGGCCGGGACATTACCCGCGCCTCAAAGAGTGGGCGGATGAGTATTTCTATATCCCCCACCGCAAACGCGCACGCGGTGTGGGCGGGATATTCATGGATGACTATTGCACCGGCGACTGGACGGCGGACTTTGCGTTGACTCAGGATATCGGCCGCGCGTTTTTGCCTGCCTTCCTACCGCTTGTTGAAAAGCGCCGGGTGCAGGGGTTTGATGACGCAGACAAAAACACCCAGTTGGTGCATCGCGGACTCTATGCGGAATACAACCTAGTCTATGATCGGGGCACCAAGTTCGGGCTGGAAACCGGCCACGATCCCGATGCTGTGCTGATGAGCCTGCCACCTTTGGCAAAGTGGGTTTGAGGTCAGAACCCAAACTCCAGGAAATTGTCAAAGCAATAGCCCTGCGCCGAGGCTGCCGACAGATTTTCGCCCACACGTTTGACGGTGACGGAATAACTCGTGCTGGTATCCGCGCCCTCCGGCGGCGTTAGGGAGAACTGCACGGTGCGGGTCTGTTTTTCGTAGGCGCGGTAGATATAGATGCGCTGTGTCGCCTTGGTTCTGAGCGTCCGAATAGCATAATCGCCAATACCACACCAATAGGCCACCGGCGCCGACGTTCCCCGCGTCGAGACTTCGTAAACGCCATTGCCCTTGTCTGCCACATTGATCCGAATGGCTGGGTTCAACCTGAACCCCACCCCAACAGCCTGTGCCAGGCCCGGCACTACAATAGCGATTGCCACAATCGCCGCTTTCCATGATGTCATCTGCGTCCTTAATCGGGCCGAATTGGCCGCGCTATTTCTTCCTTCGGAAATCAATAACGCTATCATAGCACAGGTTTTCGGCCCGCGACGCAGATAAGTTTTCCCCCACGCGGTTAACAGTGAGCGAATAGCCAGGGGTCGTGTCGATGTCCGCCGGAGGATCGAACGAGAATTTGACGGTGCGCGCACCCGGCACATAGGCTTCGGCGATGTAGATACGCTGAGTTCTTGCCTTGCCCAAGGTCTGAACCGCGTAGTCCCCAATACCACACCAATAGACCGGGGCCGACGAAATGCCGACCGGTTCCACCCTGTAGACGCCACCCTCCTCAGGCGTGACAATCACTTGGAACGTGGGGAAAATCCCCACCCCCGGTCTGTTTGACTGCGCGGTCGCGGACCCTGCGACGACGACCAGAAAAATCGCGGCCAGAATAGCTTTCACGAAAATACCTCCGTCCTAAAGGCCTGATGCCACTGGGCTTAGGTCCATAAGACGAATTGAAATATTTAGTTACAAGCGCACGCTTGACCACGATTGCGTTACCCGATTGATAACAAAAGCCAGAAGTTAGCTTTGATTCACCCGTCCGCCCACGTCATGCGGGGCAAGCGCAACTGTCTTGATGACCGCATAACATTGCATCCCGGTTTGCAGACCTAGCGCATCGACCGAACGGCGCGTGATGCGGGCCAGAACCGGACCGGCAGTGGTTTGCAGCGACACGATAGCGCCCGGCCCGTCGCCTGCGCGGATCGTGTCGACCGTGCCAGACAGCACGTTCAGGGCCGAAAGCCCCTCGGGCGGTTTGTTCGACAGGATGACCTCTTGTGCTGGGATGCGGATACGCAGGGTCTCGCCAATTTGATGCGGAATACGCGGCAGAAACAGGCTGGCCCCGCCCGCATCCAATTCCGTGAGGCCATCCACATGGTGCTTCGACACCCGAACCTGCAACACCGCGCCAACCGCCCGGATACCCGCAGGCGCAACCGACGGGTCGGCCAGAACCTCGGAGGCTGGTCCGTGGCGCACCGCCTTGCCGTCCTGCAAAGCAACGACCGACGTTGCCAGCCGCGCGACCTCAGCCGCAGAGTGGGTGACGTAGAGGATTGGGACCGAGACCTCATCCCTGAGCCGTTCGAAATAGGGCAGAATCTCACCCTTGCGCGCATCATCCAGAGCGGCCAGAGGCTCGTCGGCCAGAATAAGGCGCGGGCTGGCCAGCAAGGCCCGGCCAATCGCCACGCGCTGTTTCTCACCCCCCGACAGACCCGCAGGGCGGCGGTCCAGCAGATGGCCAATACCCAGCATCTCGATCACTTTGTCCGGGTTTTCACGCCGCGCGCCCTTGGGTGCGAACCAACGCCCGTAGGACAGGTTCTGGCGCACGGTCAGGTGGGGGAACAAGCGCCCTTCCTGAAACACATAGCCCAGGCGGCGTTTATGCGGTGGCAGCCACAAGCCCTGTTCGGTGTCAAACAACTCCCACCCGTCCACGGCCACGCGGCCCGAGGCAGGTTTCAGCAACCCCGCCACGGCATTGACGACAGTGGTTTTGCCCGAGCCAGACCGCCCGAACAGAACCGTCACGCCTGAAGGCGCATCAAAGCTGAGATCCAGCTTGATATGAGGCAGATCGTGCTGCAACCGGACAGATAAGCTCATGACCCGGCCACCCTTGCCGCAACACGGCGGCCGATAAATTCCGACAGCAAAAGCGCGCCCATGGCGATCATGATCGAGATCACGACCAGTCGAGTCGCCGCCGCCTCACCGCCTGGCACCTGAAGGAAGGCATAGACTGCCGAGGGTAAGGTCTGGGTTTGTCCGGGGATGTTGGAGACGAAAGTGATCGTGGCACCAAATTCGCCCATCGCCTTGGCAAAAGCCAGAATAGCGCCCGCTATCACGCCAGGCAGGATCATCGGCAGAGTGACGGTTGCGAAGACCATCAGGCGCGAGGCCCCAAGCGTCGCCCCCGCCTGCTCCAGCTTTGGGTCAACCGCCTCGATCGACAGACGGATCGCGCGCACCATCAGCGGAAAGGCCATGATGCCGGCGGCCAGCGCAGCGCCGGTCCAACGGAATGCGAAAACGATGCCGACCTCCGCCAGCACGCGTCCCAGGGGTCCCTGCAGCCCAAAGGTCAGCAACAGCAAATACCCGGTGACAACCGGAGGCAAGATCAAGGGTAGATGCACCAGCCCGTTCAATACCTGCCGCCCCGGAAACCGCCAACGTGCCAGCGCATAGGCCACGAATATCCCAAACGGCAGCGTCACCAGCGTCGCCCAGAATGAAACGCGCAGCGACAGTCGCAACGCCTCAAGCTCATCTGGTCCCAGCCAACCCATGCGTTACTGGCCCAGCAGGGAAAATCCCTGCCTCTCGAACACCGCCTGCGCGGTCGGGGATTGCAAGTGATCCAGAAAAGCTTTGGCCTTTGATCCCGCTATTGCGGTCAACGCGGCTGGATAGATGATAGGAGGATGCAAGTCGTCCGGAAAAGTCGCCATGACGCGGGCCCGGTCCTCGACCGTAGCATCCGACCGATAGACGACACCCAAAGGCACCGCACCTGCCGCGACAAGGGCCAGCGCCGCGCGCACATTATCAGTCTGCGCCACCTTGCCCTGCACATCGTCCCACAGGCCCAAATTAGTCAGAGCCGCTTTGCCGTAAATCCCGGCGGGCACCGCATCGACCAGCGCCATGGCCAGATGCCCGTCTTCTAATGCCGCCAGCAGATCAGTCTCGACCGCGAACCCGTTCAGCCCTGGGACCGTTGGGCCACCAATCAGAACCAACCTATTGCCCAGCAGATCAACCCGTGATCCGGGCGCAATCAGGCTGCCCTCCTGCAACACATCCATCCACTCGGCATTCGCCGAGATGAACAGGTCTGCCGGAGCGCCCTGCTGAATCTGGCGCGCTAGAACCGAAGAGGCCGCGTAGGACACCGTGACCTCTTGCCCGGTCGCGTCCTCGTACTGGATGGCGATTTCGTCCAACGCGTTTTTCAGGCTGGCGGCAGCAAAGACCAGAACGCCGTCGGCCCCCGCACGCATCGGGGTCAGCATCAGGACGCAGAAAGCGAAAACCGTGACCAGCGCCCGGCGCAGATGTGACAGGATCATTCCCAGCCCGCCCGTTAGATCAACATCCCCTCGGGGATATCTGAGGCAACAGGGCGCACGCAAGTACCGATGCACTTCGACCCCGTCCAGACGCCCGAAATTACGCACAAAAAAGGCGGTGCCGTGTCGCAAAGAGGATTGATCTGCCCAACCGCTGGAAGGATGCTGCTCTGAGCCACAGAACAGGACCACCGTAATGCTGCACACTACTCCCGGTCTGATTGATGCGATCCGCGCGCGCTTTGCCCATGTTGAAACCTGCCCGTTTCAAGGGCCCCGCATCTTCTTTGAAAACGCAGGCGGCGCGCTGACGCTCAATTCGGTGGTACAGACCTCGGCCAAATTCGCCGCGATCCCCGACAATCAGGGCCGCGACAACGTGGCTAGCCATGCGCTGGTCGATATCATCAACACAGCCAAGGCCGATTTGTCGGTGTTCATGAATGCGTCTTCGGGTCAGTTCTTTGTGGGCGAAAGCGGGACCGAACTGCTGTTTCGGATGATCCGCACCGCCTGCGTGAACGCGCCCAAAGGCAGCAAAGTGATCGGCAGCTCGATCGAGCATCCCGCTAGCCGCAGCGCCGCCCGACGCTGGGCCGATATTGCGGGGCTGGATTATGTCAACGTCCAGCACGATGACGAAACGGGGCTGGTCACCGCCGATGCCTACCGCGCCGCAATGACCCCAGACGTCCGTGTGGCCACGATCGTTCACGCGTCGCCCGTGACCGGTATGGGTATGGACGTTGCCGCCATCGCGCAGGCCATCCGCGACGTCTCGCCTGACTGTTTCATCATTGTCGACGGTATCCAGCACGCAGCCCATGGGCAGTTGGATATCGACAGCTACAACGTCGACGGCTATGCGATTTCACCCTACAAAGTGTTCTCGCGTCACGGCTATGGCATTGCCTGGATCTCGGACCGGTTGACCGCCCTACCCCATGACCAGTTGATCGACGCCCCCTCAGACGGGTGGGAGTTCGGAACCCGCGACACCGGCTCTTACGCCACCATGTCCGATGTCGTGGCCTATTTCGACTGGCTGGGCGCGCAGGTCTCGAACGCCACGGACCGCCGAGCAAGGATCGAGGCCGCGGGCCGCGCCATCTACGCCTATGAAACTCATTTGACAAACACCATGATCAACGGCACTGGCAACCTGCCCGGCCTGCGAGATATGGAGCATATCTTGGTCCTGGGTGGCGCAGATAATCCCGCGCGCGAAGGGCTGGTGTCTATCGTTGTGCACGGGATGCCCTCGGCCGAGGTCGTGACCCGCCTGAACGATCAGGGCATCCGCACCCATATCCGCAAAGCCGATCACTACAGCGGCAACGTTCTGACCCCGCTGGGCTTGAACGACTGCATCCGTATATCACTCTGCCACTATAATACCGAGCAGGAAGTAGCCCAACTGCTGGCCGCATTGAACGAGATGACGGACTGATCAAAGAATTTCTGTCCAACCCTCTTGCGCCCGCGCGCAGGCTTGGCTACATGCACCGTCACGGGTGATTAGCTCAGTTGGTAGAGCGCTTCGTTTACACCGAAGATGTCGGGAGTTCGAGTCTCTCATCACCCACCATCCTTTCCTCACAATGTATCATGGTCTTTCACGACTAGTGCCTATTGTTGTGCTGTGCGAAAAACTGTGTCCGCTGCGCCTAGACAGAAAAGTTGTCTCCAACACAGGAGAGATGGGCCATGGCAACAATCATAAAACGGCCTAGCGAAAAGTGGCAGGCGACGGTCCGGAACGACGGGCAATCCCGACCCAAGACCTTTCTAAAGCCTGCTGGTGCGGCGAAGTGGGCGTCAGAGATTGAGTTACGCGCCAAGGAGGGTCGCTCCTGGAGACAATCAAAGCGATCATTCAGCCGCGTCGCAGCATTCGGCGCATTGGGCTCAGAGTGGTCATTCTGATCTGACGGACAGCTGCCATGCGGACAAAGCTACCCAAAGCCGACTGGTTGCTGATGATCGTTCTCCATTCTAAAGCAGACTTTGTTTTTTTCGCTACTCCGAGGCTCCGCGAATTAGTTTGCTCTTCGTTGTTCTGACTGATTGGGTTTGGATCTGCCTGTTTTGGACACCATGGCCTTCGCGTAGTCGCGTTTTGCCTGCGCAGGGTCCTCGAAGCGAGCATGTACGACGCAAAAATATAGGGTACTGTCATCTCGTCCGTTGCGAGGTGTGAACCAATCAAAGGGATCGCTCGGCTTTACCGATGCAGTCTGATTGGTTGGTGAAGTCGCAGGTGCGACACTGGCTTCACTATTTGAAATGTCATCAAGAAGTGTTGGTCGGGCAGTGCCAGTATCCGGCGTAAGAATACCCATGATCTGCTCGCGACCAGCCGGAACAAAGCGCCCACTTTCTTCAACTGGAAACCGGATTGGCTGCCCAGCATAAACATCTCGTTGGACTTCGCTGTTCCGAACAACAATCGTGCCGTTAACAAGCACATACGGAATGCCTTCTGACGGAAGACCTTGCTGACCGAGGGTATAGTTCGCCTTTTCGGTCACAGTCTCCGGATCAAAGATCGTGATGTCTGCGACCATGCCTTCCTGCATACGCCCACGCACCTGCATTGCGCGCAAGCCCGTATCTCCCAATCGCTTCGCATGTATGTAGCTTAGCTGTGTGAGCGTAAGCATCAGTGGCACATTCGCTTCGCGGGCCAATCTGAGGACAAGCGCGTGGCTACCTGCTGACCGAGGATGCCCGGCATAGTCTTCGTAGGGTGCATCCCAACTCATCAGATTGCCCTCGATATCCAACCCGGCCATACCGTCGCCCGAGATGCCATAGCCTGCGATGGTGATCCAATCATTGAGCCATTGCTCTCTTGGAGGGCTAAAAACAATGGCTGTCCGTCCCGGTTCATTCTCGGCAAAGCTCAAGAACTCGTCTTTGGTCACAAAGCGATCGAGTTGGGGATCAAAGATAGTGTCTTCGTATTTGTACCCCATCGAGCCTTCCCAATTTTCGGGGGCGATGATGGAGGCTCCGTAGTTTCCCGATCCGGCGGTCCAGGGATAGTAACTGGACCAGACGTTATAGCCTTGGTCGCGGGCCATCTGGAGTTTTTCCTGATTTTCCCACCACCCATAATCGTTGTCGTGATGAATGTGCAGCGGCGCGTCGAGCACCATCGCATTGACTAGGATTTCGTTGACGCCGGTCTGTGTCTCAGTGGGTGTCGAGGCACTGGGATGAAACCGGTGATGCACCGAAGTTAAACGCCCATAACGCGCCGCAGCCCGCTGTGCTTCGAACATCTCGTAGGTTGTGATGCCTTCGCGGGCGTAGCCGATGGTCGATCCCACGCCGAGTGCTCCAAGACGTAGTCCTTCATCCAATTGGGCAGTGATTTCGTTCATCTGCTCGCGGTTACTTGGAACCGACGACCACCCTTCGACGCCGTTTTCCACGGATTGTGCCCGCAGTGCGAAAAAGTTCCGGAAGTCTATGTCCCCACCTTCCAGCACAAGGCCGTCATGCACCCGCATCCGCGCGAATTCTTGTCCAACGACCGTGCCATAGTTTGCCTGCGTCACGCCTTGGCGCGCTGCGTACCAGTCGTCGATATTCGCGGCCCCGACCTCAAAATCCATTTGCGTCGTAACGCCGTCACGAAGATTGACCTTGATACCCCAAGGATCCAGCCCGTGTTGTTCAAGGTCGATAAACCCGGGCGCCACAACGTACCCTGTCGCATCGATGGCTTCGCTGCCGCCGATATCTTCGTCGGTAATCGCAGTGATCCAGCCGTTGCTTATTCCAACATTAGCGATCTGGTCGAAACCGGTTTCCGGATCCATTACCCGACCATTGAGAATGACCACGTCGTACGTCTGCGCGACACATAAGGTCGAACACACAGACAATGTGCCAGCCAGAAACAGGGTACGAATGGTTAAGTCCTTTCTTTGGTCAGCAATTCAGGATGTTTCGTAATTTCTTGGCGTCTGCTTTCGCGACACATCAGAAAACGATCCGGGTTCTGAGGCTGAACAGTGTAATGCTGTCCTGCATGGGATTCAGCAGAGGGTTGGAAACGTATTGCAGGGACGGTGTGATCTGCAGTCCGGGTGAAATCGAGAAACGGTAGAAAGCTTCGAGCGTGAACTGGTCACCGTCTATGCCTCTTGCCTCGGCCCAGTTCA
>NZ_JBQFOV010000025.1:0-15965 GCF_056533885.1 Ruegeria sp. F12
GCCCCCTTGCTGAGTCGGACCGGCTCAGGCCGGTCCGAACCCATTCACCCGTGCATCCCCAACCCATTTGCGATCTTCCAGATCCGCCAATGATCATGCGGCATATGGCTCTGCACCAACCCAAAGGGCCGGAACGCATCATGCACCGCGTTCGAGAAACAGGGCACACCACCCACATTGGGGCTTTCCCCAACACCCTTCGCGCCAATCGGATGGTGCGGGGACGGCGTCACCGTATAGTCGGTGATATAGTTCGGTGTCTCCCACGCAGTCGGCAGGAAGAAATCCATCAGCGTGCCGGTCTTCACATTACCCATCTCGTCATAGGCAATCTCTTGCCCCATCGCGATGGCCAGCGCTTCGGTCACGCCACCATGAACCTGCCCGTCGATGATCATCGGGTTGATCCGCGTGCCGCAATCGTCCAGCGCATAGAACTTCCGAACGTCCCATTCGCCGGTATCCACGTCGATCTCCATGACGCAGATATAGGCCCCGAACGGGTAGGTCATATTCGGCGGGTCATAGTAGCTGACAGCCTCAAGACCTGGCTCCAAGCCAGGGATCGCCTGATTATAGGCGGCAAAGGCGATTTCCTTCATCGTTTTGAACCGCTCAGGCGCGCCCTTGACCGAGAACCGATCCACGTCCCACTCGACATCGTCGTCATGGACCTCCAGCAGATAGGCCGCAATCATCTGCGCCTTGGCACGGATTTTGCGCGCGGCCATTGCCGTTGCCGCACCTGCAACAGGCGTCGACCGAGACCCGTAAGTTCCCAGACCATACGGAGCGGTGTCGGTATCGCCTTCCTCCAGCGTGATGTCATCGGCAGGCAACCCGATCTCACTGGCGATGATCTGCGCAAAGGTCGTGGCATGACCTTGACCCTGAGAAATCGTCCCCAGCCGTGCGATAGCCGACCCTGTCGGGTGAATGCGGATTTCGCACGAGTCAAACATACCCAGCCCGAGGATATCGCAATTCTTGACCGGCCCCGCGCCCACGATTTCTGTGAAATGCGTCAGACCAATGCCCAGCAGTTTGCGAGTCTTACCGGCTTTGAACTCCTCAACCCGCTGCGCCTGTTCGGCCCGCAGACCTTCGTAATCCACCGCTTTCAGCGCCTTGTCCCAAGCGGTGTGATAATCGCCCGAGTCATATTCCCAGCCCAATGCCGACTGATAGGGGAACTGATCGGCCTTGATGAAGTTGATCCGGCGCAGTTCGGCCGCGTCCATGTTCAGCTTGATCGCCAGAACCTCGATCATCCGTTCGATGAAATAGGCCGCCTCGGTCACACGGAAGGAACAGCGATAGGCTACCCCGCCCGGAGCCTTATTGGTATAAACCCCATCCACGGCCAGATAAGCGGTCGGTATGTCATAGGACCCGGTACAGATGTTCATGAACCCCGCCGGGAACTTGGTTGGATCGGCACAGGCGTCAAACCCGCCGTGATCCGCCGTCGTGTGACACCACAGACCAGTGATCTTACCGTCCTTCGTTGCCGCGATTTTGCCCTGCATCCAGTAGTCGCGGGCAAAGGCGGTGGACATCAGATTCTCCATCCGGTCCTCGACCCACTTCACCGGCTTGCCGGTCACGATGGACGCCACGACCGAACAGACATAGCCCGCATAGGCTCCAACCTTGTTGCCAAAGCCACCACCGATGTCGGGGCTGATGACGCGGATATTGTGCTCGGCAATGCCAGAGATCAGCGAGACAACCGTGCGGATCGCGTGCGGAGCCTGAAACGTACCGTAAAGCGTCAGTTTCCCAGTCACCTTATCCATGCTGGCTACAGACCCGCAGGTCTCCAGCGGGCAAGGATGGGTACGGTGGTAATAGACCATCTCTTCAGCCACCACATCGGCCTCGGCCAGAATAGCCTCCGTCGCGTCTTTGTCGCCCTGTTCCCAGGTGAAGATGTGGTTGTGATGCTTGCGCGGCCCGTGCGCACCTTCGGTCTGACCCTCAAGGTCTTCACGCAGGACCACATCGGATTTCAGCGCCTCGAACGGGTCGGTCAGAACAGGAAGTTCCTCGTATTCAACCTCGACCAGTTCCGCAGCATCCGCCGCGATATAGCGATCCTCGGCCACAACGAAAGCGACCTCCTGACCTTGGAACAGCACTTTGCCATCGGCCAGCACCATCTGCTTGTCGCCCGCCAGTGTCGGCATCCAATGCAGGCCCAGCGGCGACAAGTCTTCGGCAGTCAGAACAGCGATCACGCCGGGCAGCGCCAGCGCGGCCTCTTTGTTCACGCTGACAACGCGGGCATGTGCGTAGGGGGAGCGCACAAAGTCGCCGAACAGCATGCCGTCCAGCTTGATGTCGTCGACGTAATTGCCCTTGCCTTGGGTAAAGCGCACATCCTCGACGCGTTTGCGCGAGCTACCCATCCCTTTGAGGTTGGCGGCGCGTTCTTCGGGGGTCAGTGTCTGGTCGTTCATTCCGCGGCCTCCTTCTGAGCATTCAGCATGTCAGCCGAGGCCGAGATCGCCTTGACGATGTTCTGGTAGCCGGTGCAGCGGCAGAGGTTCCCAGCCATACCGAAACGAATTTCTTCCTCGGTCGGGTTCGGGTTTTCCTGCAGCAGGCGATGGGCGCGGGTGATCATGCCCGGCGTGCAGAAACCGCATTGCAGGCCATGATGTTCGCGGAACATCTCCTGCAATACACCAAGGCTGCCGTCATCATTGGTGAGGCCTTCGACCGTGGTGATATCGGCGCCGTTCACCTGCGCCACGAAGGTGGTGCAGGACTTGACAGACTTGCCATCGATATCAACGGTGCAAGCGCCGCAGTGGCTGGTTTCGCACCCGATGTGAGGGCCGGTGATTTTCAGATCTTCCCGCAGGAAGTGGATCAACAGCGTGCGTGGCTCGGCCAGACCTTCGACCTCTTTGCCGTTCACGGTGAGTTTGACGTGCATTTTTGACATGGGTTCTCCTCCCCTCAACCCGCGCGGTTTTGGGCGCGGTCGATGGCGCGGCGCAGCATGACGCCTGCCACATGTTTCTTGAATTCGACGGGGCCGCGATTGTCGGCCACGGGCTCGATCGCATCCAGCATCGCGGCAACGCAGCCATTCACATCGCCATCGGCCAGTGCAGCACTTGCGCTTTCGGACCACACAGGCGTGTCAGCCAGATTGGTCATCGCGACCGAGGCCGTTCCATTGCCCACCATCACAGCAGCCGCAGCCGTGGCATAGTCGCCAATCTTGCGCTTTTGCTTTTCATACGCCTGACCGACTCCCGCGCTGGGCACCGGGATCGAGATACGAGTCAGGATTTCCTCATCCTCGCGGGCGGTGAAATACGCGGCCTCGTAAAACTCACGCGCGGCGACGCTGCGATTGCCATCGGGACCGGACAGATCAAATGTGGCGTTCAGGCATTGCATCAACCCCGGCATGTCATTGCCCGGATCCCCATTGGCCACATTGCCACCGACGGTGCCCACATAGCGCACCTGCGGATCAGCGATCTGCAAAGCCGCCTCGCGGATCAGCGGAATGGCAGCGGCCAGACCGTCATGCGTGATCAACTCGTGCTGCGTGACCATCGCACCCAAGGTCACGGTGTCGGCGCCGACCTCGATGCCCTTTAGTTCGTCGATGGCTTGCAGATCGACCAGATGGCCCATCTCGGCCATGCGCAGCTTCATCATCGGGATCAGGCTGTGCCCGCCCGCGATCACGCGCGCTTCGTCTCCGTGTTCTTGCAAAATGCCGATGGCCGAGGCGATGTCGCCTGGCCGGTGATACTCAAAACCAGCTGGTATCATAATTTTCCTCCCTGGGTCCGAAGCAATATGCCTTGGGGTACCTGCACTCAGAAAAGAACGGTCACATCAGGGGTTCCAGCCAAGGGGAACGGGGCGCGTAGCTTGTTTCACGAAACGCGAATAGGCTGCACGAGTTGCGATCAGAGACCCAGCGCGTCGCGAATGTCGGACAGGCGCGACCGGCTGACCGGCACCTTAGTCAACGCATCCACACCGTCGAAATAACACGTGCCATTGTCCTTGTGACGTTCGAACCCCGAGACATGTTTGGGGTTCACCAGATAGCTGCGATGGGCACGCAAAAAGCCATCGGGGGTCAGGCGGGTTTCGGCCTCGGTTATGGACCAGGGGCAAAACAATTTCTCGGCCCCGATATAAAGAACGGTATAATGCCCCTCGGCCCGGATTGCGGCGATCTCGGTCGGGGCGGCGAAAAAGGTCTGGCCCTCGCGCTCAAACGGGATGCCCGCCCGCAAAGTCGCGGGTTCGGGGCTGAGTGGAGCAGGCGCCGCAACTGCGGCAGGTTCAAGAAAGCTAACGCCGGTCAACAGGAATGCACCGCAGATCAAGAACACGGCCACCGTCACACCCATCGCCAGCACCTGATTGTTAAGCGCCGGACCGGCCCCCCCCGCGCTGTCGCTGGCCGTGAAATCCGTCAGGCCGGTGGCCACAAAATGCATGGTAAATACGGCCAGACCGAAACAGGCCGTTCCCAGCAAGATGTTACGCTGCGTGCGGTTGTCATAGGCCACCCAGATCGCCACGACCGACAGCACGACCGAGGCCAGCGTCGACAACAGCACGTCCCACGCGTTGTAGACCGGGCGACACAGTTCCATCCCAGCCATTCCGATATAGTGCATCACCACGATGCCCAGCCCGACGATCACGCCTGCGCCAATGATCGTCTGCACCGAACGTGGCCGGAAATGCAACAACAGCAGCGCCAGCCCGACCATCAGGATCGCCACAAGGGCCGAGATCAGCGTGATCAGCGCGTCATAGTAGAACAGGATTGGCAGTTGCAGGCCCAGCATGGCCACGAAATGCATCGACCAGATGCCGCCGCCCAGAACCACCGCTGCCAGCGCCACTATGATCTTGCGCCTCTGGTCGTCCAGCTTGGACGCGCCATGGGTCAGGTAAAGGCCGGTAAAGCCTGCCATCAGCGCCACGGCCAGTGAGGCCGCCACAAGCCAGGCGTTATGCGAATAGTCCAGCATCTTGGTCTGCACGCCCTCCCCGACGCGAGGGCGACGTTAGCAAACGGAATTGATTGGGACAATTGGCTGTAGACGGCGAATATCAGTTTACTGGCCCACTATTGTGGCCATCTCTATATAGGTTGGGTTTCGCTGACCGCCCCGACACTGAACCAATCGCTACCGACGTAAAGCTAGTGGTCCTTTTGCTATTGAATGACCGCGTTCTCCCACGCTGACAGGAACTTTTTTCGCTTTAGGTCATCCAAAAATGTCAGCAGTGACGGGTTTAATCCTATTGTTTCTCGGTCTGTTGCGCCGTTCTGCAACACCAGTGGAGGAAGCGAAGACGGGCTGTCCTGTGTTACTGGCTTTTCAGTAATCAAGTAGTTGATAAACGCTTCGGCTGCGTCCGGCTCCTGCGTTTCTTCAGACACTAACGCTGTCCGCATCATCGTTGTTTGAAAATCTGTCGGAAAAATCACTTCAAGCGCATCCTTGCGCTCGGCGCGGACAGCTGCGTAACTTCCAAGGACATTATAGGCTACCAGAATTTTTCCATCTGCCAGATCGTTTATCATTTCTCCCGAACAGCAATACAGTCGCACATCAAGACCACCCATGACCTCCATTAGCCGCCAATAGGTTTCCGAGGCGCGCGCATCTTGCGTAGCGAAAAGATAACCCAACCCGGATTCACGTACATCGTATGTGCCAACCTTGCCGCGAAATTCCTCCGGTCGCTCGCGCAGCGCCTCGATCAAACTCTGCCGGGTGTGCGGAATGTCCTGACCTTCAAACGCTTCGCGATTGATGACGATAGCAGCAGGTTCGGTCGTGAATGCAAACAAGCTTTGGTGCCACTGCGTCCAGTGCGGAGCCTCGATATCCTTAAGCGCCAGCGCAAAGCCATCATTCGCCAACTTCAGTTGCAGATCCATTGCGCTGGATACCACAATGTCGAAAGCGTCCGGCGACGCGCGAACGCGTCGGTCGATATCCGCCGTGCCCGAAACGAAGTATTCGACACTTATTGAGGGATTGCGCGCAACAAAGCCTTCTATCAATGGCGCGAAGAGAACTGTGTCAGTGCTCGAGATGATACGTAGGTGCGCGCCTTCTGCGCCATCATTGAAAACCAACTGGTCTTCCCAATCCTGCGCCCAAAGAAAACAGGGGAACGCAAGAAAAACTAAAGTGACAAGACTACGCATGCTCCCCCCGTAGGCTTATTATTCAAAACCAAGGTTCCGCCATGGGCCGTCGCCACATCCTGGGCAATGGTCAAACCCAAACCTGATCCAATCGTCCCAGCTGCATTCTTGCCGCGTTCGAACCTGCGCGTCAGCTGTTCAATCTCTTCTGCTGGAAAGCCCGGGCCCGAGTCGCTCACTTTGACTGCAACATCAGGTGTGGCGGTAACTTCGATATCGACCACGCTGTCAGCAGGCGCGTATTTTAGTGCATTGTCGATCATGTTGCGGACTGCATTCTGAATCAGAATGGGGTCGCCGGAATAGAGAACCTCAGTATCGCCTCTCAGAGAAAGCGAAAGTTCCTTCATTTCCGCAATCGGCGTCAAACGCTGCACAAGTTCCCGGATCAGTTCAACTAAATCGACATCTTCCCTCTCAAGATGATCGGCGCGGAAGGTGATCATGGCATGATCCAATAACTGTCCCGCAGCGCGCGAACTTTCATCTATCGCCCGAACCATCGCACGGAGTGCCTCTCGGTTTTCTTTCTTTTCAACTCTATGCAGAGTCGCCTCGGCATAGGACCGTACAGTCGCCAGCGGCGTGCGGACACGGTGGGCCGCTTCGGCAATAAAATCCTCTGACTGGCTGAGCGATTGATCCAAGCGCCCCATCAGTGAGTTCAGGGACAAGACAAGCGGCGCCATTTCCCGGGGCACCGGCTTCTTGAAGGGACTCAAATCCTGCGGCCCCCGTCTTGTGACCGAGGTTGTCAGTCGGTTTAGTTGCCCGATAGTGGTCGATGTGATCCAGAAAGAAAGCGCGGCAGTCAAAAGAAAGAAGCCAAGACCCAGAAATGCGGCATTGCGCGAAATCTGGTCCAAAGTCTGCGAAAGCGCATCCTGCGTCTGACCCAGCACGATTGCAATTTCCGTCTGCCTCCCCAACCCGACAAGCGTTCGACTTGCGCTGACCTGGCGAATGCGTTCCCCACGCAGTTCGCCCGACGTGAATAACCAATCACTTTGTCCGGACGCCCCTGCCAAAAGAAGATCTTCGTATCCCGATAAAAACGCACCGTCCTGATAAATGGCATAAAACACCCGGTCATCTGACGGGGTGGTCAACATCGAAAAGGCCGCGTAGGGAATATCCACTTCAAGCACCCCGTCCCTCAGCGCGGCGGCATCAAGAATTGATGTAACGGATGCTTCGAGGATGTTGTCCTGTCCCTGCTGCGCTACCTGAGCCGCATAGTTCCTGACTGCAAGGAACAACAAGACTGCCAGAACCGCCGCGCCACCAATCAAGGCCAGCACTAGCCTGTTGCGCAGTGACCCGGAAACAGTTGGATTAGCGGTCATGATCCAGCCTGTATCCCAGACCGCGCAAGGTCGTTATCTTTAAGTCCGACTTTTCAAGATGTTTGCGGAGCCGCCCCACATAGACCTCGATCGCGTTGTCCGAAACGCTGTCGTCGTAAGAGAACAACCGGTCGGCCAGCTTCTGTTTCGAGAATACATGACCAGGCGCGCTGATGAATAACTCCATCATGCGCAGTTCCCGATTTCGCAGCGAAAGGGTTTCTCCGGCCACGGTCAAATGTCCGGCCACCGGATCAAACACGACACCGCCGATCTCGATCGTGGACTTCGCGCTGCCGGATTTACGCCGCAGAACCGCGCGACAACGGGCCTCAAGCTCGGCATGATCAAACGGTTTGGTCACGTAGTCATCCGCCCCCAGATCAAGTGAACCGATTCGATCCGAAACCTGACTGCGCGCGGTTAAAACGATCACGGGTGTATCCAGTCGACTTGCCCGGTGCCGTTTCAGAAAGTCTCGCCCGTCCCCATCAGGAAGCATGATATCCAGCAGGATCAGGTCATATTCTTCGGTTTCGACAAAGGCGGTTGCGTCCTCCAAATTCGCTGCGTGATCAATGACATGACCGTCCAGTCGCATGCGCGAACTGACCGCGTTCGCGAGGTCCAGGTTGTCTTCGACAAGTAGAAATTTCATCAGGCTTTTTCAGTATTTTGCCGCGTGACAGGTTGATGTCAGGTTGGTGTGTTTTTGTTCCATCCAATCTGAGCCGCCATGCGGCCGGTTGTCAAACGGGAGGAAATCATGACAACGATTAAACTGGGCCGTCGCGCCCTAATCGCAGCTGTGGCCGCAATCGGCCTGACCGGCCCGACGTTGGCCGAAGATCAAGTCGTGGACAGCATCCACTTTCTGATCCCCGGTGGTGCCGGTGGCGGTTGGGACGGAACTGCCCGCGGCACGGGTGAAGCCCTTACGAATGCGGGTCTTGTTGGCACTGCATCCTATGAGAACATGTCAGGTGGTGGCGGCGGTAAGGCCATCGGCTTTCTGATTGAAAACGCTGACAGCAATCATGGTACATTGATGGTGAACTCAACTCCCATCGTTATCCGTTCGCTGACTGGTGTTTTCCCGCATAACTTCCGCGACCTGACTCTGGTTTCAGGCACTATCGGTGACTATGCGGCGATCGTCGTAGGCAAAGACAGCCCGATCAACTCGATGGACGATCTGTTGGCAGCTTTTGACGCTGATCCTTCGGCCACAGCAATTGGTGGTGGTTCGGTACCGGGTGGTATGGATCACTTGGTTGCAGCCATGGTCATGGAAGCCGCTGGCAAAGACGCTCTGGGCGTGAAGTACATTCCGTATGACGCAGGCGGCAAAGCCATGGCGGCGCTTCTGTCCGGTGAAATCGCGGCCCTGTCGACCGGTTTCTCGGAAGCTGTTGACCTGTCGAACGCGGGCGAAGTCAAAATCATCGGTGTCACATCGGAAGAACGCGTTGACGCCGCTCCTGATGCGATGACCATGAAGGAACAGGGTATTGATACCACCTTCGTCAACTGGCGCGGTTTCTTCGCAGCACCCGGCCTGCCGGAAGACAAGCTGGCGGCATATCAAGACGCGATCGCCAAGATGTACGACACTCCTGAATGGGAAGAGGTTCGGGCACGCAACGGTTGGGTCAACATCCACAACTCGGGCGCTGACTTCCAGACGTTCCTTGAGCAGCAGGAACAGCAGATCGGTGATCTGATGAAGAAGCTGGGCTTCCTCTAACCAAAAATCGGCAGAGCGGACCGCCGCTCTGCCTTCCCCAAAGACAACAAAAAAGGAGGGGGTATCATGGCGTTGGATCGCTGGATCGCGCTCGTTCTGCTGGGTGTTTGTTTAACATATGGCTACGCCGCCTGGTTCACGATGGACGGTAGCCTCCCCCCCTTCATGCAAAGAAATCCCATCTGGCCAAGCACCTTCCCCAAAGTGCTGTCCATTCTGGGTATCATCACGACGACAATTATCCTGCTGGGCTTTGAAAAGTCCGAGATCAAGGAAGCCGACATCGATTATCGCCGGCTGGGTGATTATCATCTGGATCAGGCGCTGATGCTGCTGGCTTTGATGGTGATCTACGCTTTGTGCCTGCGTCCTGTTGGTTTCCTGATTTCCACATCGGCATTCCTGATCCTTGGCTCTTTTATTCTGGGTGAGCGCAAGTGGCACATCATGCTGCCTGTTGCCTTCATCGCTACTGGGGCCGTCTGGTATCTGGTTCAGGAAGTTCTTGGCATTTACATGCGCCCGCTGCCGGGCATTTTCGGAGGCTGATATGCTTGAAGGACTTCTGATCGGCCTGCAAACGGCATTCTCAATCCAAAACCTTCTGATGGTCATCGCCGGGTGTCTGATCGGCACATTCATCGGGATGTTGCCTGGTCTTGGACCGATGTCGATCATCGCCATAATGATCCCGGTTGCGATCTCGATGGGCGACCCATCCGCCGCACTTATCCTTTTGGCTGGGGTGTATTACGGAGCGATCTTCGGAGGATCGACATCCTCCATTCTGCTTAACGCACCCGGAGTCGCGGGCACGGTAGCTTCCAGCTTCGATGGTTACCCGATGGCACGACAAGGCAAAGCAGGCAAGGCGCTGACGATCGCTGCGATCGCCAGTTTTGCCGGCGGCACGCTGGGTGCCGTCCTGCTTATGGTGTTTGCACCGGCTTTGTCTTCTGTTGCGCTGCTGTTCCACTCGGCCGAGTATTTCGCCCTTATGGTCGTTGGCCTTTCAGCCATCGCTGCCTTCGCCGGAAGCGGTCAAGTCGCCAAGGCCGTCATCATGACAGTCCTTGGACTGATCATGGCAACTGTCGGCGAAGGCGCGTTGTTCAACCTGCCTCGGTTCACCATGGGAATCATGGACCTGCAATCCGGCTTTGGCTTCATCACGCTGGCCATGGCCATGTTTGCCTTGCCCGAAGCGCTGTTTCTGGTCCTGAAGCCAAAAGATCTGAAAGGTGATGATGGCGAGATCAAGGACCTGCGCATCACCAAGGAAGAAGCCAAGGCAATTGCACCAGTTGTGGGACGGCAGTCCGTACAAGGTTTCTTCATCGGCGTTCTTCCTGGCGCCGGTGCGACGATCGCCAGTTTCCTCGGCTACGCTGTTGAACGCAACATCGCTCCGAAAGAGGAACAAGAAGAATTTGGCAAAGGCTCGATCAAGGGTCTGGCAGCCCCGGAAACAGCTAACAACGCGGCCTGCACCGGATCATTCGTTCCACTGCTGACTTTGGGCATTCCAGGTTCCGGCACCACGGCGATCCTGCTGGGCGCGCTAATCGCTCTGAACGTGACGCCCGGTCCGCGTCTAATGCTGGATGAGCCTCAGATCTTCTGGGCTGTGATCATGTCCATGTTTATCGGAAACCTTGTTCTGTTGATCCTGAACCTGCCGCTGATCCCCTACATCGCAAAGGTACTATCCGTTCCGCGCAACTACCTGATACCGTTCATTCTGTTCTTTACGTTGATGGGCGCTTACATCGGACAGAACAATGCAACGGAGCTGTTGATCCTTGTTGGGTTCGGCGTCTGTGCCACGGCTTTGAAATTTGCCGATTATCCGCTGGCCCCGCTTCTGATCGGGTTCATCCTTGGCGGAATGATGGAAGACAACTTTGCAAGGTCCATGCAGCTCTATGACGGGATCGGGTTTATCTGGGAACGCCCCATGACGCTGGGCCTGCTGGTTATCGCCGCGCTGTTGGTGTTGCTGCCCAGCTATCGCGCGCGTCGCGCACGGGCACGGGCTGCCGGTATCGCCGATGGCGACTGAGCCTCTGGCAGGAATACGGGTTCTTGACCTGACGAACGTTCTAGCGGGCCCGTATTGTTGCTATCAGCTTGCCCTGATGGGGGCCGAGGTGATCAAGGTCGAACGGCCTGAGGGCGGCGACCTTGCTCGGGTGTTGGGCGCAGACCCAGACCGCAACAAAGCCGGGATGGGCATCAGTTTTCTCGCCCAGAACGCGGATAAGAGATCCGTCACGCTGGATATGAAGCCCGCAAAGGGCAAAGAATTGCTGAAGAAGCTGGTTCAAACCGCCGACGTGCTGGTCGAAAACTTCCGGCCCGGTGTCATGGACCGGCTTGGCCTTGGCTATGACGTTCTGCGCGCTGAAAATGCCAACCTGGTCTATTGTGCAATCAGCGGTTTTGGGCAGGACGGTCCTCGCAAAAAAGACCCGGCCTACGACCAAATCGTTCAGGGTATCAGCGGTGTCATGTCGATCACCGGAGCAGCCGATACAGCGCCCTGTCGCGTCGGCTACCCGCTGGCCGATACCGTCGGAGGGCTAACAGCCGCTTTTGCGATCAGTGCGGCCCTGAACGCCAGACCACGCGGCACGTTTCTGGATATCGCAATGTCCGAGGCGGTGATCTCCACCATGGGCTGGGTGGTGTCGAACTACCTGATCGGGGATGTCACACCGGCAGCGCATGGCAACGAAAACACCACGTCCGCCCCGTCAGGAACCTTTGCCACTGCGGACAACCCGATCAATATCGCGGCCAATCGTGACGAACAATGGCAGGCGCTTGCTCGACACCTTGGACGGGAAGATTTGCTGGGCAACCCTGACTATGCCTCGCGTGAAGATCGCAAGAGGAACCGCCATAACCTTAGGGACGATCTTGAAGCCACGCTGCGCACCCGACCCTCCCGGGAATGGGTTCGCGAGTTGAACGCGATTGGTGTGCCAACCGGGCAGGTGATGACCGTGCCCGAAGCGCTGGCTGACGAACAGCTTACAGGCCGCGGATTGATTGGATCTTTGCCGTCCCACAGCGAGGAGCTGAAACTTACCGGCAGCCCTGTTGTGATGGATGGTCAACGCAGAATGCCCCGGACCGCCCCGCCGGATTTGGGGGCAGATAATGCTGTGATCTGGTCTGAGCTTGGTCTGAGCCGTGACGAAATAAATGCGTTGACGAAGGAGGGGATCATATGAGCGATGTCGCTGACTGGTGGTCAACATCCATCATCGACATGGAACCCGGACGAATAGACCTGCGGGGCACACCTATTCAGGACCTTATCGGCAACCTTGGTTTCGCGGAAATGATCTGGTTCATGGTGCGCGGAGACAGGCCATCCGCCGCACAGTTGAAATTGTTCGAGGCCGCCTTGGTTGCTGCCGTGGATCACGGGCCACAAGCCCCTTCGATCGCTACGGCCCGCATGGCAGTGACGTGCGGACTGCCGCTCAACAATGCCATAGCAAGCGCGGTGAACATGCTAGGGGACATCCACGGCGGTGCTGGCGAGCAAGCGGTGACCCTGTATCAGTTTGTCAATGCTCACCCATCCGCCGTTGGCCCGGCGCTGGATGACTGGATTGCCGCGCAAGGGAAAATTCTGCCCGGATTCGGTCACCGCTTTCACACCCCAACGGATCCACGCGCACCACGTTTAATGAGCCTTGTGGACGAAGCGATTGAGGCAGGTGCCTGTGATGGGCGCTACAAATCTGTCGCGATCGACATCGAAGGCGAATTGGCGCAGCGCAAAGGCAAACCCGTTCCGATGAATATCGACGGAGCCACAGCGGTGATCTATGCCGAGCTTGGTTTTGACGCGCCATTGGCGCGTGGCCTGTTTTGCCTGTCCCGTTCTGTCGGCATTCTTGCACATGCGTGGGAACAATCTCAGCAGGGTGGCCGAAACAAGGGACCGACCCCGCCAAAGTATCGCTGGACGTACTTGCCCAGCGACACGTAAGTGGCATCAAGGTTCTAAAGTGTCCGTTGATCCGAGTCCTCAGACCTTCTCTTCGATCGCAGGCTCGACATCGGGGCGCACGGGTTCGGCCTCCATTTCGATCAAGTCGGGCGCAACTTCTTCTTCCGGCTCTTCAACCTCCGGCTCGACCTTGTCTTCAAGCGCGCCAACGATCAGGGGCAGCATGTGAACACCGGTCGCCGAGGCGATCTCGGGCGTTTGCGGGGTTTGCCAGCTCAGCGTGTCAAAGCTGTGGCAGTTCTGACAGACCGGCGCCCATTCGGGCTGGATATCATGGCAGTTGTCGCAGACCCATTGCGGCCCGCGCGGGGCGTTCAACGCTTTGGCCAGCCATCCCTGCACCACCGCGTCCGAGGCGCCCTCGCCCCGTTCAATCGCCGCCATCAGCGTATAGGCACGGGCATCGGCTTGTTTTTCGACCACATCGCCCAGCGCACGGCGAGCTTCGGGGAAATCCTCGGCCACGATGTTCAACTCGGCCAGGATCAGGCGCGTTTCAGGGTTTTCCGGGTGGGTACGGGTCAGGGCGGTGAACCGCTTGATCCGCGCATCCGGCGTTTCATCCGGCGCGATTTCCGCAAAGGAATGAGCCAGATCGGGATGCGGCTGCACCTCCCACGCTTTTTTCAGGATCTTGGTCGCGGCGCGCGGCTTACCCTTTTCGATATAGGCCCGCGCGGCCATCGCAGCGGCAGGAACCAGATCAGGCGACAAGCGGTTGGCCTCGATCGCGTGTTCTTGCTGTTCGACCGTGACACCTTCTTCCAGAATGCCCTTGGCTTCGGACAGAGCCAGCACTGCATCACGGCGTTTGAACACGTCACGCGGCAGATGACCAGCCTTGAGCTTGGCCGTTAGAGTCGAACGCGCGCCTGCCCAATCCTGCGACTTGGTTTGCAGCCCCAACAGGATGTCTTGTGTTTCGGCGTGGCGCGGTTTGATTGCCAGCGCCTTTTCGGCCAGCTTCCGGGCGGTATAGTCATCACCCTCGGCCAGTTTCTGCTTCAAGATACCACGCACGCCCACAAACCGGGTGGCGTTGTTCGTCACCAGTTTCTTATAGGTATCCGAGGCTTTCTTGGTGTCACCATTCATCTCGGCCGCCTGTGCCACCAGCAGATTGGTTAGTTCAGGCTTGTTCAGCAGTTTTTCGGCCTTGGCGGCTTTGGACATGGCAATCCGCCCCTCGCCCGAGGCCAGCGCCATAAGCCCATCGGCCAACGCCTGATAGCCACGCTGCTCGCGGCTGCGGTCGAAATAACGCGACAGGGCCGTTTCATCACCGTTGAGAAATTTCAGCGTGGCGACCAGCAGGGTCAGCAATTTGAAGAAAAGCCAGATCGCAAGGACCAGCACACCCAGAGCAATGACCGATTGCAACGGCCCCAACGTGTATTCCGTGCCGCCAGCGGTGATCTGAATACCACCGCTGCTTTCCATCAGGAACCCGGCCCCAACGGCCAGCAGGCCGACAATGGCAACAAAAACTAGGATTTTTAACAGTGACCACAGCATGGCAGGTCCTTCAGTTCGAGTTCGCGCCAGAGGAAAGCGCATCTGCGGCATCCACGGCAGAAACCCGTGCCTGCGCCGCCTGTTCCCATTCGGCCAACGCGGCACGGGCCGCATCAGGCAGGGATTGAATTTCGCTCAACGCCCCTGCGACGTCACCATCTGAAAGCGCCGCCTGCGCGCGCGACAGGATCGCATCGGGATCGTCACCATCCTGCGGCGTCACAGAGCGCGCTCCAGTCTGACGTTGGAGGAAAGCGACAATCCCCGTTCCCTTATCCGCGTCACGCGCATTAGCCAAAGCAGCGCGCGCCGCAGGTGCAAAGGTTTCATTCAGGGTTGCAACTGACACCACGCCTTTATCTGCCGACGCCGACAAAGCATCGGGAATATCAACCCCTGCGGCCGACAGTTCGGACAACAAATCGCCATAGGGTTGGCCCGCATTCAACTGACCGTGCAGTTTTGACAAGATCGCGGCATTGGCCGCTGCCAGTGCCTCCGCCGAGGCTTTCATTTCAAGCGCCTGCGCGTCCGAAACCATCTTTTCAACCTCAGCCCGTTGCGCAGCCAGCGAGTCTTGCAGCTTTTTCAACTCGGCCTCAAATGCTGCCGTAGCCTCGGGCGTAGCGCCTTGGGTCAGGGCCCCGCTTTCCAAATCGGTCAGCCGTTTGGTCAACGGGTCGATCTGCCCGGCCAGGCCATCAAGGCTGGATTTCACCCCATCAAGATCCGCCGTGATCGGCGCAATCTGCCCAGTCAACGCGTCGATCTTTGCCGATACATCCGGCGCATCTGCCAGAGATTTGGTCAAAGCTTCGATCTGGTTGGCCTGATCGGCCAGCTTGGCCTCGAGCGTGGCTACAGCATCGGTGTCACCGCTACCGAACATACCCGCGCTTCCCGCCGCAAAACCAATCGCTGCGGCGACGGCCCCACCGATCACAGCGGGCATAAAGCCGCTCTGTTTTTCCGCCTTACGATCAGCCATCTTTTCCTTGAAGCGTTCAAGGTTGGCCTCGGCTTCGGCTTCGGCTTCGGCTTCGGCTTCGGCTTCGGCTTCGGCTTCGGCTTCGGCTTCGGCTTCGGCTTCGGCTTCGGCTTCGGCTT
>NZ_JBQFOV010000026.1:0-13261 GCF_056533885.1 Ruegeria sp. F12
GGCGTTGCCCGCGCTTTGCCGGGCCCAACGGAAGGAGCGGTCTTGCAAAAGACCGCGACGACGCTCGGGAGGGCACTGCCCCCTTGTGCCGCACGGGCGCTATCCGTATCTAGGCGACAAACCGATTAGCAGGAGAAAACGTAATGCTCAAAGGACTCGGCGGTCTGGGCGATATGGCCAAGATGATGAAATCCGCGCAGGATCTGCAGACCAAGATGACCGACATGCAGGAAGAACTCAACAATCTGATGGTTGTCGGCGAATCCGGTGCAGGTCTGGTCAAAGCCACTGCCACCGCCAAGGGCGAACTCAAAGGTCTGGACATCGACCCCTCGATCTTCAACGGCGACGATAAGGAAGTCGTAGAAGACCTGATCCTCGCCGCCATCAAGGACGCACAGACCAAAGCCGCCGAACGCGCGCAGGCAGAGATGGCCAAGCTGACCGAAAGCATGGGTCTGCCCGCAGACATCAAGCTGCCGTTCTGATACACACTCCTGACGACCCAAAGGCCGGGCCCGCAAACTCGGCCCTTTTGCAGGAGCACACGCGTTGAGTTCGAACAGCGACATCGACAATCTGATTGACCTGATGGCCAAACTGCCGGGGCTTGGGCCCCGCTCGGCCCGTCGCGCGGTGCTGCACCTGATCCGCAAACGTGCGCTGCTGCTGACACCCCTGTCGGACGCCATGCAGCAGGTCGCCATCACCGCCCGCGAATGCTTGAACTGCGGCAACGTGGGCACCATGGACATCTGTGACATCTGCGACGCCGAGGCCCGCGCCACCGGAGAGCTGTGCGTAGTCGAAGACGTAGCCGACCTCTGGGCGATGGAACGCGCAGGCGTGTTCAAAGGCCGCTATCACGTGCTGGGCGGGACACTCTCGGCACTGGACGGCGTCGGCCCGGACGAACTGCGCATCCCGCGCCTCAAGCACCGGGTCGCGGCCGAAGGAATCACCGAAGTCATCCTCGCCCTGAACGTCACCGTAGACGGCCAGACCACAGCCCACTACATAGCCGATCAGTTGGAGGGGCAGGTCCGCCTGACCTCACTGGCCCAAGGCGTGCCGATTGGGGGCGAGCTGGACTATCTGGATGACGGGACGATTACGGCAGCACTGAGGGCACGAAAAGAGCTCTGAACTTAGCAAAACGGCAGCATCCGGAACGCTTTGGCCCCTTCCGGCCACACACAAGCTTCGGTCTCATATGTCAGGTGTAAGCCCCTGAAGAGTAGGTCAATTCGTAGGAATGGCTATAAATCTCGAAGACAATGCCAAAGGGGTCTTCGACATAGACCATACGGTAGGGCTTCTCACCGGGATAATAGTATCGAATTGGCATCCGCTGCTTGCCACCCGCTGCAACGATTTTTTCCACCAAGCCTTCGACATCCGGGTCTTGGACGCAAAAATGGAACGTACCATTCTGGCGAAAGTCGATATTGTTTTCCGGTACATAATTCCCGTCAAACTCGAAAAGCTCGAACCCAATGCGATCAGCAGTCGCGAGATGTGCAATACGTAGTTTTTTCCATTCCGGGCCAAACACATCGGTACACATGACACCGATATCCGTATCGTCCTCTACTACATCGGTCGGCGGCATGATCACGTAGAAACCAAGGACTTCGGAGTAGAACTGTACAGCCTCGTCAACGTTTGGGACAGACAATCCGATGTGAGAGAATGTTCTTGGATGTTGCGGCATTGTTCGCTCCTTGTTTTAAGGTGCAAAAACTATTGTGCCACAGCCAAGTTTCAAGCGCCTCCGCGGCGAGGCAAAGCCGGGTTCCGCCATGCACATAGGTGTTCTTTCGCGGCGACATCAGTCAAGAATGGCCTTTGCCTGCCGCACGCGGCGTGTACTATGGCTTTGACCTTGTCCATTTGATTTTGGGAACTGTAATGAAACGCCTTTTTGCTGTCGCACTTGCCGCCTTTACAGCCACTACTGCGTTTTCGCAGCAGCTAATCGACAAAGGCTTTGTCGACGGCTGGAACATCATGATGGATCCCGCGCTCGGCAACGGGTGCTTGATCCAGACGGTGTATCAGGACCTCTCGGTCGTGCGTATCGGCTATGATGCGTTGGACAATCGCGGGTATTTTGCCGTCTACAACAAGGCCTGGGGTGATATCAAACAGGGCGAAAGCTATCCGATCCGTTTTGAACTGGACGGCCAGAGCTTTGATGCCACTGCCATCGGGTTCAACCAGCGCGATGTGCCCGGTGCCACCGTCTTTTTCACCGACCGCAGCTTTGTCGAGGCAATCGCAAAGAACAGGACGATGACCGTCTACAACCCAGCAGGCGAAGTTGTGATGGCGATTGACCTTAAAGGCACGGCCAAAGCGCTGGACTATGCGCGGGATTGCCAGAACCGTAAGCTTTAGCGAATCGGATCGAACAACGCATCCTTGGCCGCGCAGTCGCGGATCACGTCCAGTCCACAGGGCACAGGCGACAGATCGCGGGACAGGCACAGGCGAACCTCTTCGATATAGCCCTGTTTGCAGGTGACGGTGATCATGTCGCGCTCTAGCGCGGGGTTGGCCTTGAGAAACGCCTCTTCCACCACCGAGGCGGGCAGCTTGACCGAAGCGTCCAATTGACGGAACACCTGTGGACGGGCAACGCCCTCATAAGCCCGCCGCGACAAGGCGTAGTAGTCCAATGCAGACAGGCCCGAACAGGTTCCGTGCTTTTTCCACTGGTGCCACGCCAGCCCAGAGGTGCCTTGAATATCCGCCATCTCTCGCGTCATCGCACGCGACGGTGGCGCCTTGGCCGTCCGGCAATAAGACGGCCAGCCATTGTGGTATTGCGGCCAAAGCCCGTGTAGGATCCAGCCATGATCATGCCGCGCATCGCATTGGTCGGACCCGCGCGCATCGCCGACGCGGGCGCACCAGTTGGGCGACCAACTGAGCGACAGAACGTAGTAGTCGAACACACCCGCCTTCTCGCCGTCGGCCTGTGCGGCCAGCCCGCTGAACGCCCACAATGCCAGCGCTAAAATCCCGTGGCGCATTCGCCTCTTCCCTTCTTGCCTTTGCGCGACTATATAGGCCCTAAGTTCCCCGACAACGGAAACCTGCCCCAAGACCACGGGGCCGCCGAATTCCGGCGACGGGACAGATGTATGCATTAGGAGGCAGGCTGATGGCAAAACCGCTTATGGCCAAAGCAACCGCCGTTTGGCTGGTGGACAACACCACGATCAGTTTCAAGCAGATCGCGGATTTCGTAGGAATGCACGAGCTTGAAGTGCAGGGCATCGCAGACGGCGACGTGGCTGCTGGCGTCAAGGGTTTCGACCCCATCGCCAACAACCAGCTGACCCAGGACGAGATTGACTCGGCCCAGAACAACCCGCTGCACAAGCTGAAGCTCAAGTTCAACGCCGCTGCGGCAGGTGAGGAAAAGCGCCGTGGCCCGCGCTATACCCCGCTGTCCAAACGTCAGGACCGTCCGAACTCGATCCTGTGGCTGGTTAAGTTCCACCCCGAGCTGAGCGATGGACAGATCGCCAAGCTGGTCGGCACCACCAAGCCCACCATCCAGTCGATCCGCGAGCGCACGCATTGGAACATCGCCAACATGCAGCCGATCGACCCGGTTGCGTTGGGCCTTTGCAAACAGTCCGAGCTGGACGCGATTGTCCAGAAAGCGGCCGCGAAGAAAGCCGCCGAAGGTGGCGTCATGAGCGATGATGAGCGCCGCAAGCTGGTTTCGACCGAGCAGTCGCTGGAAATGGACGCCGCACCGAAAATCCCGACCGCCATCGAGGGGCTGGAAACCTTCTCGCTGTCCGATGACCCGGTCGAGGAAAAAGACGATGAGCCGATCATCGACGCCGATAGCTTCTTCAACCTGCCCAAAGGCGGCGGCAACGAGGAAGAAGACGAAGATCCGCGCTTCTGATACTTAATCAGCCCCGGTCCGAAACGGCCGGGGCTTTTTGCACGAGATACCTATGCTGAATGCTTTGTCCTCTGTCTTCGGCCCGCACCGTGCGGTGTCGATCTATGCATTTCTGAAAACATGGGGCCTGCTGATGGTGGCGATCGTCGGCACAGTCTCGGTCGCAGCAGCGCTGCTGATACTCAACGATGACGGCGCGCATGAACACGACTCGTACCTGACGGTTGCGGTTCTGACGGCGACCCCGATGAATGGAGACTTGAAACACGGCGTCATCGCGTCGGTTCAACTGCCCGACGGGTCCACCATCTCGATCGACGAATCCAAGGAACACGTAGCTCGCACCGTCGGCGATACCGCCTGCGTCGAAAAACGCGTCTACGTCAAAAGCCAAGAGCCCCGGTACCGGTTCAAAATGCCGAGCCTCTGCGAGGCCAACCAATAAGCAAAACCGCCCGGAGGCATCTCCGGGCGGTTTTTCCTTTAGATCATCTGAAAGATAACCCCTGCGATGATCGCCCCGGTGATCCCCAGCCCAAGGTAGGTCGCAAAGACCCGTGGCTTGACCAGCGACCACACTGCCGCCATCGCTGGGATCGAACTGACCGCACCGGCAATCATGAAAGACATCGCCGCGCCTGCGCTCATCCCCTGCTCGGTCAGCCCCGCCAGCAACGGCGGTGCGACGTAAGAGTTCAGATAGGCAGGCATTCCGACCAGCGCCGCGATGACAATCGGCACAATGCCTTCGCCCCCAACCACACGCGCGATCAGGTCGGCGGGCACATAGCTAACTAGAAGCGCCTCGAGTACATAGGCCAAAGCCAGCCACTTCAGCAGGAACATCCCGTTCTGGACAAATTCAGCTCGGAACCGCGTGCGGCGTTCCGGTTCCTGCCAAAATTTCCAGACCGGCTTGTCGTCCTGTTTCGGACCACAGCCGCAGCACCCGGCAGGTTTATAAACGCGCAGAGGTTCTGCGAACGCCCCGCCGTGCATCAAGGCACGCACCACGAAACCTCCGAACAGACCCAAAGCGACGGCGGCGACGGCCTTGCCTATGGCAAACGGCCAACCCAGCGCGCCCGCCGTGATCAGCAGGGTCGGCGGGTCGATCAGCGGTGAGCTCAACCAAAACGCCATCACCGCCGACAAAGGCGCGCCCAGCGCCAGCAGACCGGCGATAAAGGGGATCACCTCGCAGGAACAGAACGGGGCCAACCCTCCGAACAGGGCGGCGAGGAATATCATCCGCGTTTCGCGCCCTTCAAAAGCGCGGGCGACCATGACCTCGGCCCCCGTTGCTTTTAGGTAGGACAGTAGCAACACAGCGAAAAGGATATACTGCCCGGTATGCGCCAACGCTTTGCCTGCAAACGTTACCACTTCGGTCCAATTGGCCGGGTCTAGAACGGCGACCCCAATCAGAAGGACCAAGATCACCGCCCAAGGTGTCTTGATCAGGTCCAGCGCAACTTTCGCCGGAACCTTCGGGTTTTGTGTTAGCTCAGCCATCGTTTGCGGCCTTTCCCACTTCGTCGGCGCAGCACTCGGACAGGATAAACTGCGCCAGTTTCCTCAACTCGTCATAGTTCGCGCGGTTGATCGTGGTTCGGCCGATCTTCTCCTGCTGTACCACCCCTCCGGCGGCCAGAAACCGCAGGTGATGTGCCAGCGTTGACGGTGCAATCCCGGTTCGGTCCTGGATCTCTCCAACCGTCAGACCGGCCTCACCGGCGCGGACCAGCGTTTTTAGAACCTTCAGCCGGGCCTCGGACCCCATGGCAGAAAATCCCGCAGCGGCGGCTTCCCACATTTTGCAACTCCATTAAACTAGATTTCTAGTTATTTAGGTTATTCGTGTAGCCCCGTCAACAGTCAAAAATGCGTAAGTCCAGATTGCTCCCTCCATAAGTCCACCCTATAAGATACGCATGGGGATATCGGTCGACACTTTCTTTCTGGAACTCAACGGTCAGGGCACTCTGCAAGCGCAGATCCAGCAGATGATTGCCGAAGGTATCCTGTCGGGCCGTTTTCATGTGGGTGAGAAACTGCCCTCATCCCGCAAACTGGCTGCCCATCTGGGCGTCAGCCGGATCACGGTGACGTTGGCCTATACGGAACTTCTGGCCAATGACTATCTAACAGCCAAGGGGCGGTCGGGGTATTATGTGTCGGAAAACGCGCCGGTTCCCCCGAAATACACGCCCACCCCGCGCGGCGACGAGACTGTGGATTGGAGCACCGCCCTGGCGCGCAAGTTTTCGGACGGGGACACTCTGACAAAGCCCAGCGACTGGCGCGATTACCGCTATCCGTTCATCTACGGTCAGGCCGACCGGTCGCTGTTCGATCATGCCAATTGGCGCCTGTGTGCGGTGCGGGCGCTGGGGCACAAGGATTTCGATTCCCTGACCGGGGATTATGTGGATCAGGACGACCCTCTTCTGGTCGAATTCATCGCCCGCCATACCCTACCCCGCCGCGGGATCGCCGCAAGACCCGAGGAGATTCTGATCACGCTGGGCGCGCAGAACGCATTGTGGTTGGCCTCGCGTATCTTATTGAACCGCAACCGAACGGCGGTGATCGAGGACCCTTGCTATTATGCTCTGCGCGATCTGCTGAACCATTCCGACTGCAAAGTGGCGCCGGTCGCCGTGGACCGTGACGGGCTGCCACCGGATGCGCTGCCCGAGCAGACCGATGTGATCTTTACCACCCCCAGCCACCAAAGCCCCACCACCGCGACCATGCCGATCGAACGCCGCACTGCGTTGCTGGAGCGCGCCCGCGCTTTGGATGCGATGGTGGTCGAAGATGACTATGAATTCGAGATGGCCTTTTTGGGTGCACCCTCTCCGGCGCTGAAATCCATGGATCAGGACGGGCGGGTGATCTATGTAGGCAGCTTCTCGAAGTCGCTGTTTCCCGGACTGCGCCTTGGCTACATGGTCGGGTCCGCGCCGTTCATCCGCGAAGCCCGCGCCCTTCGGTCGCTGGTTCTGCGCCACCCGCCGGGGCATGTCCAGCGCACGGCGGCTTATTTCCTGTCGCTTGGCCATTACGATGCACAGATCAGGCGCATGTCCAAAGCGCTGGCGTATCGACGCGCAGCGATGGACAAGGCGGTTGAACTCCATGGTCTGACCGTCGCCGGTCGGGGGATCATGGGTGGCTCATCTCTGTGGATGTCAGCCCCCGAGCATATAGACACGACCGATCTGGCCCGAGCCTTACAAGACCAGAGCGTGCATATTGAGCCCGGCGCGCCCTTCTTTTCTGGCGCAAACCGGCCGCGGAATTTCTATCGTCTGGGTTATTCTTCGATCCCACAGGACCGAATTGATCCAGGCGTGAAACGGATCGCCGAGACGATCCGCAAAGCTTGACTTCGATCTGGACCTAACCCGCCCTGACTTCTGGCCCTAACGCGACCCTGTCCCTTGCGCCAAAACCATATCTAAAGGCGGGGCTGCCAGCCCGGCCAAACTCATATATGCGCGGAGATCAACCAGATGAAAATGACCACCGAAGAGGCCTTTGTTAAGGTTCTGCAAATGCACGGGATCGAACATGCGTTCGGGATCATCGGCTCGGCCATGATGCCGATCTCAGACCTGTTCCCCAAAGCGGGGATCATGTTCTGGGACTGCGCACACGAAGGCAGCGCCGGTATGATGGCCGACGGCTATACCCGCGCCACCGGCAAGATGTCGATGATGATCGCGCAGAACGGCCCCGGTATCACCAACTTTGTCACCGCCGTCAAAACCGCCTATTGGAACCACACCCCGCTGCTGCTGGTCACGCCGCAGGCCGCGAACAAGACCATCGGTCAGGGTGGTTTCCAGGAAGTCGAGCAGATGAAACTGTTCGAAGACATGGTCGCCTATCAGGAAGAGGTCCGCGATCCGACCCGAGTGTGCGAGGTTCTGAACCGCGTGATCATGCAGGCCAAACGCGCCAGCGCCCCTGCGCAGTTGAACATCCCGCGCGATATGTGGACTCAAGTTATCGACGTCGACCTACCCGCGATTGTGGAATTCGAGCGTCCCTCGGGCGGCGAAAGCGCCGTGGCGCAGGCGGCCGAGCTGCTGTCGAACGCCAAGAATCCAGTGATCCTGAACGGTGCGGGCGTGGTTCTGTCCGAAGGCGGGATTGAAGCATCCAAGGCACTGGCCGAGCGTCTGGATGCGCCGGTATGTGTCGGCTACCAGCACAATGACGCCTTCCCCGGCTCGCACCCGCTGTTCGCTGGTCCGCTGGGTTATAACGGTTCCAAAGCCGGGATGGAGCTGATCAGCGAGGCCGATGTGGTTCTGTGCCTTGGCACCCGCTTGAACCCATTCTCGACACTGCCGGGCTACGGCATGGAATACTGGCCTGCGGACGCTAAGATCATTCAGGTCGACATAAACCCCGATCGTATTGGCCTGACCAAAAAGGTCTCGGTTGGCATCATCGGCGATGCGGCCAAGGTGGCCAATGGCGTTCTAGCAAATCTTAGCGACACAGCTGGCGACGCCGGTCGCGATGAGCGCAAGGCGAAAATCGCTCAGAAGAAATCCGCTTGGGCGCAGCAACTGTCCAGCATGGACCACGAGGATGACGATCCAGGCACCACATGGAACCAGCGCGCTCGCGCAGCCAAGCCCGACTGGATGAGCCCCCGCATGGCGTGGCGCGCGATCCAGTCCGCCCTGCCGAAAGAGGCGATCATCTCGTCCGATATAGGCAATAACTGCGCCATCGGCAACGCTTATCCGTCCTTCGAAGATGGCCGCAAATATCTGGCCCCGGGCCTGTTCGGGCCCTGCGGCTACGGCCTGCCCTCGATCATGGGGGCTAAGATCGGCTGCCCCGACGTGCCGGTTGTGGGCTTTGCGGGTGACGGTGCCTTTGGCATCGCGGTCAACGAACTGACCGCCATTGGGCGCGAAGAATGGCCCGCGATTACGCAGATCGTCTTCCGCAACTATCAGTGGGGGGCGGAGAAACGGAACTCGACCCTGTGGTTCGACGACAACTTTGTGGGCACCGAGCTGGACACCAAGGTCTCTTACGCCGGTATCGCGCAGGCGTGCGGTCTGAAAGGCGTGGTGGCACGCACCATGGACGAGCTGACAGCGGCCCTGAATCAGGCCATCGAGGACCAGAAGAACGGCATCACTACCCTGATCGAAGCCATGATCAACCAAGAACTGGGTGAACCCTTCCGCCGCGACGCGATGAAGAAACCAGTGGCCGTTGCAGGCGTCACCGCCGATGACATGACCCCGCAGGCCGGGGCGTAATCCGCGTGAAGCCTCTGCGCGCCATTCTCGGGACAGCAAGCGCGTCGGACAAGATCATCGCCCTGTCCGAGGGCGACGATCCCCGCGTTGTCGAAGGGGCCGTCAAGGCCGTGAAAGAGAATGTTGCGCGGATCATACTGATCGGAGACAGGGCCGAGGTTTCGGCCCTTCTCAGCGCACACGAGGGATATGACCCGGATTGGATCGACATTCATGACCCGGCCACCTCTGACCTGACGCCCGGCCTTGCACAGGCCCTGCATGAGCGGCGCAAGCACAAGGGCCTGACGCTGGATGAGGCGCGCCAGCAGATCGCCAACCGCCTGACCTATGCTGCCATGCTGGTGCAACAGGATATCGCCGACGGCACGGTCGGCGGAGCGGTCGAAACCACCTCGGACACTGTGCGTGCTGCGTTGCAGATCATCGGCACCGCGCCCGAGGCGGCGATGGTCTCCAGCTTCTTCCTGATGCTGTTCTGTCAGGACCATCACGACGTCAAAGGCGCCCGCATCTTCGCCGATTGCGGATTGGTCGTAGACCCTGACGCGCAAGAGATGGCGGAAATTGCCCGCGCCTCAGCTGAGTCCTACACCACCCTGACCGGCGATACGGCGCGCGTAGCGATGCTGTCCTTTTCTACCTCGGGCAGCGCGGATCACCCCAAAGTGTCCAAAGTGGTCGAGGCCACACAGATCGCCCGCGCCAAGGACCCAACCCTGCTGATCGACGGAGAGCTGCAATTCGACGCCGCCTTCGTTCCCGAAGTAGCCGCAACCAAGGCCACAGAATCACCGCTCAAGGGTGAGGCAAATGTCTTTGTCTTCCCCAGCCTGAATGCTGGGAACCTCGGCTATAAAATCGCCCAGCGCATCGGTGGGGTCGAGGCCATCGGCCCGGTGCTGCAAGGGCTGGCGAAACCCGCAAACGACCTGTCGCGCGGCTGTTCGTCCGAAGACATCCTGCACATGATCGCCGTCACCGCCGTTCAGGCGCAACACAATGATGCCGGGACATAAGTCGTCTCAAGCCATCAAAACGAAAAAATTATTCCGATTTTTCGCAAAACATGGGAATGATCGGGTCGCAAGCTGAAAAGGGGGCGCATTTGAACCAGCCAGTGATCGACACCTCGCCCAAGGTTTCCGACGAGGTCCGCAAGACCACCTGCTACATGTGCGCCTGTCGCTGCGGCATCAATGTCCACATGAAGGACGGCAAGGTTGCCTATATCGAAGGCAACCGCGACCACCCTGTGAACAAGGGCGTTCTGTGCGCAAAAGGCAGCGCCGGGATCATGCAGGTCAACGCGCCCTCACGCCTGCGCAAACCGCTGCGCCGAGTTGGCCCACGCGGCTCGGGTGAGTTCCGCGAGATCGAGTGGGACGAGGCAATCAGCACCGCTGTCGGCTGGCTGAACGAGCTGCATGAGACCGCCCCGCAGAAACTGGCCTTTTTCACCGGCCGCGACCAGAGCCAAAGCTTCACCAGCTTCTGGGCGCAGAATTTCGGCACTCCCAACTATGCAGCCCATGGCGGGTTCTGCTCGGTCAACATGGCGGCGGGCGGAATCTACACAATGGGCGGCGCGTTCTGGGAGTTCGGCCAGCCCGATTGGGACCACACCAAGTTGTTCATGCTGTTTGGTGTGGCCGAAGACCATGACAGCAACCCGATCAAGATGGGCATCGGCAAGATCAAAGCACGCGGCGCGCGGGTGATCGGGGTGAACCCGATCCGCTCGGGCTATAACGCGGTGGCCGACGATTGGGTCGGGATTACGCCCGGCACCGACGGTCTGTTCATCCTGTCGCTGATTCATGTGCTGATGAAAGCGGGCAGGATCGACCTCGACTATCTAAGCCGCTACACCAACGCGTCTGTTCTGGTAAACGCCGCCGAAGGCCCCGAGAAGGGGCTGTTCCTGCGCGACGACGACGGCAAGCCACTTGTCATCGACCGCGTGACTGGCGAACCAACTGCCTTTGACAAACCCGGTGTCCGTCCGGACCTGTCAGCCACCTATGACAAAGACGGCGTTACGCACCGCCCGGTCTTTCACCTGATGGCCGAGAAATACCTGTCCGACGACCACGCCCCCGAAAAAGTCGCCGACCGCTGCGGCATCCCGGCCAAACGCATCCGCGCGATTGCGGCCGAAATCGCGCGCGTCGCCTTTGACGAGGCGATCGAGCTGGACCACGAATGGACCGACTTCCGGGGCGAAAAACATTCGAAAATGACAGGCCGCCCGGTCAGCTTCCACGCCATGCGCGGCATCTCAGCCCATGCCAACGGTTTTCAGACCTGCCGCGCCCTGCACGTGCTGCAAATCCTGCTGGGCACGGTCGAGGTCCCCGGCGGTTTCCGCTTCAAACCACCCTACCCCAAACCGGTCGAGGCGCACCCCACCCCGCACGGAGACCGCCGCCCCGGTCGCCCTCTGGAAGGCCCGCACCTTGGCTTCCCACGCGGCCCCGAAGACCTGCTGCTGGACGAACACGGCAACGCGCAGCGCATCGACAAGGCGTTCACCTGGGAAAACCCGATGTCGGCCCATGGGCTGATGCATATGGTGATCTCGAACGCCGCCGCTGGTGATCCCTACAAGATCGACACGCTGTTCATGTATATGGCGAACATGTCGTGGAACTCCTCCATGAACACCAAGGGCGTGATGGAGATGCTTTCGGCCAAAACCGAAGACGGCAAATATGTCATCCCCAAGATCATCTACTCGGATGCCTATTCCTCGGAAATGGTGGCCTATGCCGACCTGATCTTGCCCGACACCACCTATCTCGAACGGCACGACTGTATCTCGCTGCTGGACCGCCCGATCTGCGAGGCCGATGCCGCCGCCGACGCGATCCGCTGGCCAGTGGTCGAGCCCGACCGCGACGTGCGCGGGTTCCAGTCGGTTCTGATCGAACTGGCCAACCGCATGAGCCTGCCGGGCTTCACAAACGAAGACGGCACGCCCAAATGGAAGGACTACGCCGACTATATCGTCAACCACGAACGCAAACCGGGCATCGGACCGCTTGCGGGTTTCCGGGGCGAGGATGGCGACAAAGAAGGGCGCGGCGCGGTCAATCCAGACCAGCTGAACCGCTATATAGACAATGGCGGCTTCTACGTCGCCCATATCCCCGAAGGTGCGGATTACTACAAACCGTGGAACACGGCCTATCAGGACTGGGCGGTCAGCATGGGCCTCTATGACAGCCCGCAACCCTATCTGTTTCAGCTCTACTCCGAGCCGATGCGCAAGTTCCAACTGGCCGCCGAAGGGCACGGAGACAAACAACCCCCCGAGCAACTGCGTCAGCGCCTCAAAGACACGATGGACCCGCTGCCCATCTGGTACGAGACCGACCAGCAGGGCAACGAAGGCTTCACCATCAACGCCCTGACCCAACGCCCGATGGCGATGTACCATTCCTGGGGCACCCAGAACGCGTGGCTACGGCAACTCCATGGACGCAACCCGCTCTACGTGCCGACCAAACTGATGCGTGAACACGGGCTACAAGACGGCGACTGGGCCAAAGTCACCTCGCCCCACGGCGAAATCACCGTTCCGGTGATGGAGATGGCCGCGCTCAACGACAACACTGTCTGGACCTGGAACGCAATCGGCAAACGCAAAGGCGCCTGGGCCCTGCAAGAGGACGCACCCGAAGCCACCAAGGGCTTCTTGCTGAACCACCTGATCCATGAACTCCTCCCCCCAAAAGGCGACGGAATGCGCTGGGCCAACTCGGACCCGATCACCGGGCAGGCCGCGTGGTTCGACCTCAAGGTGAAGATCGAAAAGGCCGATCCGCCATCCGACGCCGAAAGCCAGCCGGAATTCGCCCCGATTCAGTCCCCAGTCGGCACCGGCCCCAAGGACTTGGCATGGAAGGTTGGCAAATGAGCAGGATCCAATCCTCATCTGGCCAAAAATATCCGGGGGAGCACGAGGGGCGGGCCCCTCCCACCGACCATCACCCCCTACGCGGAGGTCAAAGCACATGACCCAGCT
>NZ_JBQFOV010000027.1:0-2500 GCF_056533885.1 Ruegeria sp. F12
TGGTTGCGGGAGCAGGATTTGAACCTGCGACCTTCAGGTTATGAGCCTGACGAGCTACCGGGCTGCTCCATCCCGCGTCAGAGTCAGATTTGTTTTCATCGTGTTAGAGAGAATTGGGCTTTTTCTAGGTTTGGCGGTGACCTACTCTCCCGGGGCTTAAGCCCAAGTACCATTGGCGCGGCAGTGCTTAACTTCCGGGTTCGGGATGGGACCGGGTGTTTCACTTGCGCTATGACCACCAAACCGAGGAAAAGCCCTCGGTCGACTTTCTTGCTGTGCAAGAAAGCGACCATGCGGGAGGCAGCGTCTTTTGTTTACAAAAGGCGCGTTCCCGCACGGTTATTTAATCAACCAACATCGCGGCTTGGCGCTGCGACGCTGTCCTTTGTCAAGGTTGGTGTATGCTTTGGTCTTGTCTTTCCATTACTGGATCAAATCAAGCCTATCGGGCGATTAGTACCGGTCAACTGAACGCATTACTGCGCTTACATCTCCGGCCTATTGACGTGGTGGTCTTCCACGGCCCTCAGGGAGACCTTGTTTTGAGGGGGGCTTCCCGCTTAGATGCCTTCAGCGGTTATCCTGTCCGATCATAGCTACCCAGCACTGCCGTTGGCACGACAACTGGTCCACCAGTGGATCGTTCACCCCGGTCCTCTCGTACTAGGGGCAACTCCTCTCAAGTCTCCTACACCCACGGCAGATAGGGACCGAACTGTCTCACGACGTTCTAAACCCAGCTCACGTACCTCTTTAAACGGCGAACAGCCGTACCCTTGGGACCTGCTCCAGCCCCAGGATGAGATGAGCCGACATCGAGGTGCCAAACACTGCCGTCGATATGGACTCTTGGGCAGTATCAGCCTGTTATCCCCGGCGTACCTTTTATCCGTTGAGCGATGGCCCTTCCACTCGGGACCACCGGATCACTATGGCCGTCTTTCGACTCTGCTCGACTTGTCAGTCTTGCAGTCAGGCTGGCTTCTGCCATTGCACTCAACGAGCGATTTCCGACCGCTCTGAGCCAACCTTCGCGCGCCTCCGTTACGCTTTAGGAGGCGACCGCCCCAGTCAAACTACCCGCCACGCAGGGTCCCGGATCCGGATAACGGACCGCGGTTAGACATCAAGAGTGCGAAGGGTGGTATCTCAAGGGAGGCTCCACAGGGACTTGCGTTCCTGCTTCAAAGCCTACCACCTATCCTGCACATCACAATCCTGATGCCAGTGCGAAGCTGTAGTAAAGGTGCACGGGGTCTTTCCGTCTAACCGCGGGAAGCCTGCATCTTGACAGGCAATTCAATTTCGCTGAGTCGATGTTGGAGACAGCGGGGAAGTCGTTACGCCATTCGTGCAGGTCGGAACTTACCCGACAAGGAATTTCGCTACCTTAGGACCGTTATAGTTACGGCCGCCGTTTACCTGGGCTTCAATTCAAGGCTCTCACCTCTCCTTTTAACCTTCAGGCACCGGGCAGGCGTCAGACCCTATACGTCGTCTTGCGACTTCGCAGAGCCCTGTGTTTTTAATAAACAGTCGCCACCCCCTGGTTTGTGCCCCCAGCCCCTAGTTGCCTAGGAACCGGGCCTCCTTCTCGCGAACTTACGGAGGTATTTTGCCGAGTTCCTTCAACATCGTTCTCTCAAGCGCCTTGGTATGCTCTACCAGTCCACCTGTGTCGGTTTAGGGTACGGTCTGATGGAGGGCTATTTCCAGGAACCACTCAGCAGCCCAATCAATCCGATAAGATTGAACTACACCTGTGATCCGTCACATCCTCCTGGCCTAGGAATATTAACCTAGTTCCCATCGCCTACGCCTTTCGGCCTCGGCTTAGGGGCCGGCTTACCCTGCTCAGATTAGCTTTAAGCAGGAACCCTTGGACTTTCGGCGAGAGTGTCTCTCACACTCTTTGTCGCTACTCATGTCATCATTCTCACTAGTGATCTCTCCACGGGATCGCTCACGCGCCCGCTTCATCGAAAGCCTCTCTCCTCCAATCTGCCCGAAGGCATGAAGGAGGAATGAGACTATGTCACACTACGCTCTGCTACCGATGCTTACGCATCCCTAGACTTCGGCTCATGGCTTGAGCCCCGTTACATCTTCGCCGCAGGACAACTTATTTAGACCAGTGAGCTGTTACGCTATCTTTAAAGGATGGCTGCTTCTAAGCCAACCTCCTGGTTGTTTTGGTCGTCCCACCTGCTTTCCCACTTAGCCATGAATTGGGGGCCTTAGTCGTAGGTCAGGGTTGTTTCCCTCTCCACTACGGACGTTAGCATCCGCAGTGTGTCTGCCATCTAGTACTCCCGGGTATTCGGAGTTTGGTTAGGATCAGTAAGCCTGTGGGGCCCCATTACCCATCCAGTGCTCTACCCCCCGGGGTATTCGGATGACGCTCTACCTAAATAGATTTCGCAGAGAACCAGCTATCTCCGAGTTTGATTGGCCTTTCACCCCTAGGCACAGCTCATCCCGATCCTTTTCAACGGATGTG
>NZ_JBQFOV010000028.1:0-3834 GCF_056533885.1 Ruegeria sp. F12
AAAAAGCCCCGCTTTTGTTGCGGGGCTTTTGGGTTCGTTTGTCTAGGCGGTTACGCGCAGGTTTGTACTGCGCGTTTGGTCATGACGCTGACCAGATGTGCGCGATAGTCTTTGCTGCCATGCAGATCGCCGATCATGTTCATTGGGTTCACCTTCAGGCCCATCAGCGCGTCGGCGCGGAACTCTTTTGTCAGGGCTTCCTCGGCCTCAGACCAGCGGAACACGCCGTCCTCGCTGGCACCGGTCACGGCCACGCGGACACTATCCGCAAACCGCGCCAGATAGACACCCACCAACGCAAAGCGCGAGGCCGGCTGCAGGAACTTCTGATAGCTCGCCGCCTGCGGTACCGGGAAGCGGATGGATGTGATGATCTCACCCTCGTCCAGCGCCGTGGTGAACATGCCCTGAAAGAAATCATCCGCCGCGATCTGCCGCGCATTGGTCACAATAGTTGCGCCCGAGCCCAACACACCCGCCGGATAACAGGCCGCCGGATCGTTATTGGCCACCGAGCCACCAATGGTGCCGCGATTGCGCACTGCCGGATCCCCGATTTGCCCCGCCAATGCTGCCAGCGCCGGATAGCTTGCCGCCGCCTCGCGCGCCACCGTGGCGTGGGTCGTCGCCCCACCGATAGCGACCGAGCCATCATCCTCGATGCAAACCCCCTGCATCTCGGCAATCCCGCTCAGCGACACCAGCGCCGAGGGCGCCGCCAACCGCTGCTTCAACGTCGGGATCAGCGTCTGACCACCCCCCAACGCCTGCGCATCCTCAGCCCCCAACGCAGCCACCGCATCGGCGATGGTCGAGGGCTTCTCAAACTCGAAATTATACATTCCGCTTTTCCTTTCCAAAATCAGGACACGGCACGCCCCGCCCTTCTTCTGTTCAAAAATACCTCGGGGGTCCGGGGGCTGGCCCCCGGTCCACCCTCTCAACTCAGCTGTTCATCGCCGCCCAGACGCGCGACGGGCTGACCGGCATGTCGATGTGATCCACCGCTTTGCCGCCCGAGTTCATCGCATCCAGAACCGCATTGACCACAGCCGGCGGCGAGCCAATGGCCCCAGCCTCACCACAGCCCTTCACACCCAGCGGGTTATGCGTGCATGGCGTCTGGCTGGAATGATCCACGCCGTAGAAGGGCACATCATCGGCGCGCGGCATGGCGTAATCCATGAAGGACGCGCTCAGCAGCTGGCCATTCTCGTCATAGGCGCAGTTCTCCAGCAGAGCCTGACCGATACCCTGACCGATACCGCCATGCACCTGACCATCCACGATCATCGGGTTGACGATATTGCCAAAGTCATCGGCGGCGGTGAAGGCCTCGATGCTGACCTTGCCGGTCTCGGGGTCCAGTTCGACCTCGCAGGCATAGGCGCCCGAGGGGAAGGTAAAGTTGGCCGGGTCGTAAAACGCGGTCTCCTCCAGCCCCGGCTCGACCTCCAGCGGGTAGTTATGCGGCACATAGGCCGTCAGGGTCACATCGCCCCAGGCCACCGATTTATCGGTGCCCGCCACGCTGAACTGACCATCCTTCAGCTCAATATCAGCCTCCGACGCCTCCAGCAGGTGAGCGGCGATCTTCTTGGCCTTGTCGATCACCTTCTCGGTGGCCTTGACCATGGCCGAGCCGCAAACCGCCAGCGAGCGCGAGCCATAGGTGCCCATGCCAAACGGGATCTTCGAGGTGTCGCCATGCACGATCTCGACCATCGATTCATCGATGCCGATCATGTCGGCCACAACCTGCGGGAAGGCGGTCTCATGCCCTTGCCCATGGCTGTGTGCGCCGACCATGACACTGATCGAGCCGGTGGCATTCACCCGCACGGTCGCCGCGTCATAGAGACCCGCGCGCGCGCCCAGCATGCCAACGATGTTCGAGGGCGCAATGCCACAGGCCTCGATATAGCAGTTGATGCCCAGACCGCGCAGCTTGCCCTTGGCCTCGCTTTGCGCGCGCCGCGCGGCAAAACCTGCCAGATCGGCGGCGGCCTCAAGCTTGTCCATGGTCCCGTTGTAATCCCCGGTGTCATAGGTCAGAGCGACCGGCGTATCATAGGGGAACTGGGTGATGAAGTTCTGACGGCGCAGCGCAATGGGATCGACCCCCAACTCGCGCGCGGCTTTGTCGACGACGCGCTCCAGCTGATAGGTCGCCTCGGGCCGGCCTGCGCCGCGATACGCATCCACCGGCACCGTGTTGGTGAACATCGCCTTCACGTTCACCTGAATGACCGGCGTCTTGTAATTGCCTGCCATCAGCGTGCCGTGCAGCCATGTGGGCACGGAACTTGAGAAGGTCGACAGATAGGCGCCAAGGTTCGCAAAGGTGTTGGTGCGCAGACCGACAAAGTTATTGTCCGCATCCAGCGCCAGTTCGATCGTGCTGACATGGTCGCGGCCATGAGCATCGGACATGAACGCCTCGGACCGGCTGGCCGACCACTTCACAGGCCGGTTGCAGGCCTTGGCCGCAAAGGTCACAAATGCCTCTTCCGCATAGTGGAAGATCTTGGTGCCAAAACCACCGCCCACATCCGGGGCCACCACGCGCACCTTATGCTCCGGCAGGCCCAGAACGAAGGCGCACATCAGCAGGCGGATCACATGCGGGTTCTGCGAAGTGGTATAGAGCGTATACTCCTCGGTCCCGCGGCTGTATTCCGCCACCGCCACGCGCGGCTCCATTGGGTTGGCAACCAGACGGTTGTTCACCAGATCCAGCGTGGTCACATGGGCCGCATTGGCAAAGACCTCATTGACCTTAGCGTCATCCGCCTCACCCAGCTGCCAGTCATAGCAGATGTTGTTCTTCAGATCGTCATGGACCAGCGTCGCGCCCTCCTGGGCGGCGGCGTTCATGTCGATCACGGCGGGCAGTTCTTCGATATCGAGATCGATCGCCTCGGCCGCGTCGCGCGCCTGTTCCAGGCTGTCAGCCACCACGGCCGCGATGGGATCGCCCACATGACGCACTTTACCTTGCGCCAGAATGGGGTGCGCCGGTTCCTGCATGGGCGCACCGTGCTTGTCGGTCACCTCCCAACCGCAGGGGATGCCGCCCACCCCTTCGAAATCCTTGCCGGTGAACACTTTGACTACACCGGGCATGCCTTCGGCTGCCGAGGTGTCGATGCTGGTGATCCGGCCATGCGCGATATCCGAGCGCAGGAAATACACATAGGCTTGTCCGGCCACGTTGATGTCGTCGGTATAATTGCCCGCTCCGGTCAGAAAGCGCACGTCCTCGCGCCGCTTGGAACTGGCTCCGATGCCACTGTCTTTGGGCATTGCTTGATCTCCTCCCTGGAAAAGAATTTTCGACGAAAATTCTTGCCCGCCGCCCTATTCGGCAGCGATGTTGCTCACGTCCTGACCCGATGCGGCCATGATCGCCTTGACGATGTTATGATAGCCCGTGCACCGGCACAGGTTGCCTTCCAGATAATGCCGGATCTCGGCCTCGGTCGGACGCGGATTATCCTTCAGCAAGGCCGCCGCACTCATCACCATCCCCGGCGTGCAGAACCCGCACTGAAGACCGTGATGATCCTGAAACGCCTGCTGGATCACGTTCAAAGACCCATCCGCAGTCGCCTGACCTTCAATCGTGCCAACCTCAGACCCGTCCGCCTCAAGCGCAAGCATGTTGCAAGACTTCACAGCCTGACCATCAACATGCACAACACACGCACCACATTGCGCCGTGTCACACCCAACATGCGTCCCCGTCATCCCCAAATGATCACGCAAAAAGCCAGACAATAACGTCCGTCCCTCAACTTCACCGCTCACAGCTACGCCGTTCACAGTCATCGA
>NZ_JBQFOV010000029.1:0-1557 GCF_056533885.1 Ruegeria sp. F12
CGAGGTTCATTACAATGATTGCAAGCCAGTGCGCGATTGATTTCCATTTGTTGGATACGTCAGGTACACCTGTCCAGCCCCAATTCTATGGGCCAGTTTTGAGCAAGGTTTCTGGAACGGGCGGTCGCATGTTTAGAGCCTGATGGGGTCTGACACGATTGTACTGTCTAAGCCAGGTATTGATGACGATCTGAGCCTGTTTGGTGGTGTGGAACCATTCTGCGTTGAGGACTTCCCGGCGCAGAGTGCCATTGAAGCGCTCGTTGTATCCATTCTCCCAAGGTGATCCCGGGTAGATTTGGATCGGCTTAATGCCCACCTTTCTTAACCAGGTCTGCAGGGCCGTTGCGATGAACTCCGCGCCGTTGTCGGAACGGATGTGTTCGGGCTTCCCGTGCCGCAATAAGAGTGGGTAGAGCGCATCCAGCACGTCTGCGCTGTTCATCTTCGGCTTGACCGCTACGCAGAGCGCCTCACGGGTATACTCATCCAGCACCGTCAGCATCTTGTAGCTCTGTCCGTTGCTCAGCTTGTCGTGGACAAAGTCAATGCTCCAGATGTGATTGGGATGTTGCGGTCGGAGCCGGATGATCGAGCTGTCCTTGTGGTACAGCCGTTTGCGTTTCTTGTGCCGTTGTGGGAGCTGCAAGCCTTCTTCGCGCCATAGTCGTTCGATCTTTTTATGATTGACTGCCCAGCCTTCGACACGCAGCAGCTCGGCGACCTTGCGGTAGCCGTAGCGCCCATACCGTTTGGCCAATCGGATCATCGCCAGACGTAACGCCTCATCATCCTTTGGCGCTGCGCGGTATTGCAGCGTGCTCCGCGCCAATCCAATCACGCGACAGGTGCGCCGTTCAGAGGTTGCCAGCTTTTGTCGGGTGTGGACCACGGCCTGACGAAGCTGGTCTGCCGTCAGGCCTTTGGCTTTAGATAATCAAGGCTCTCCTTGAGAATGAGTTTGTCCAGTTCAAGCTCAGCCACGATTTTCTTGAGCCGATCATTCTCTTTCTGCAGCGCCTTCAGATTGGCCATCTCAGATCGTCCCATCCCACCAAACCGCTTGCGCCATGTGTAATAGGTCGCATCACTGACACCAGCCGTTCTGCACGCCGTCGCGACATCCGAACCAGATGCCAGGCCCAGCTCAATCTCGCGCAAAAGCCGCAGAATATCTTCGTCCGAATACCGTTTCCGCGCCATCAATCCCGTCTCCAAAACTAAGCCAACTGTGGCACAGTTTTAGGGGGCCAAGACAGGTGAACTGAAGCGTTTCCGGCCCGTCCGAATGTAGGGGGTATGTACCGCCGCCGCGCTTGTTTTGTGGCGGAGAGTAGTAGGTTACCAAAGGCGGGTCGGAGCGCTTCTCAAATGCGGAACCAGTGTCTCCACAGCGAGGAGACGGGCCGGGCGGCCATTGTCCGCCGCCCGCGACTGGGTCCAGACCGCCTCGTGCAAGAATGCGGCGTTCCTCGGCACGGGTCATCTGGGCCTCGCGGACCTTCAGCGCGACTTCGCGCGGTGACACAGGTGCCGTCCGGCCCTGGGTTCATTTCT
>NZ_JBQFOV010000030.1:0-1215 GCF_056533885.1 Ruegeria sp. F12
ATGGCAAAGGAAAAGTTTGAGCGTACAAAACCGCACGTCAACATCGGCACGATTGGCCACGTTGACCATGGTAAGACCACGCTGACCGCAGCGATCACCAAGTATTTCGGTGACTTCAAAGCGTATGACCAGATTGACGGTGCGCCGGAAGAGAAAGCGCGCGGGATCACCATCTCGACCGCCCACGTGGAATACGAGACCGAGAACCGCCACTACGCGCACGTTGACTGCCCCGGCCACGCCGACTACGTCAAGAACATGATCACCGGTGCTGCCCAGATGGACGGCGCGATCCTGGTTGTGAACGCCGCTGACGGCCCGATGCCGCAAACGCGCGAGCACATCCTGCTGGGCCGCCAGGTTGGCATCCCGAAGATGGTCGTGTTCATGAACAAAGTTGACCAGGTTGACGACGAAGAGCTGCTGGAACTGGTGGAAATGGAAATCCGCGAGCTGCTGTCTTCGTACGAATACCCCGGCGACGATATTCCGATCGTTGCAGGTTCGGCTCTGGCCGCGATGGAAGGCAACAACCCTGAAATCGGCGAAGAGAAGATCAAGGAACTGATGGCGGCTGTTGATGAGTATATCGACACCCCCGAGCGCGCTGTTGACCAGCCGTTCCTGATGCCGATCGAAGACGTGTTCTCGATCTCGGGCCGTGGTACCGTTGTGACCGGTCGTGTTGAGCGTGGCGTGATCAACGTTGGCGACGAGATTGAAATCGTCGGCATCCGCGACACTTCGAAAACCACCTGCACCGGCGTTGAGATGTTCCGCAAACTGCTGGACCGCGGTGAAGCGGGCGACAACATCGGCGCGTTGCTGCGTGGTGTTGACCGTGACGGCGTTGAGCGTGGCCAGGTTCTGTGTAAGCCGGGTTCGGTTACACCGCACACCAAGTTCGAAGCCGAAGCCTATATCCTGACCAAGGAAGAAGGCGGTCGTCACACTCCGTTCTTCGCGAACTACCGTCCTCAGTTCTACTTCCGTACAACTGACGTGACCGGCACCGTGACCCTGGCGGAAGGCACCGAGATGGTCATGCCCGGCGACAACGTGTCGTTCGGCGTTGAGCTGATCGCGCCGATCGCGATGGAGCAGGGCCTGCGCTTCGCGATCCGCGAAGGCGGCCGCACCGTCGGCGCCGGCGTTGTGTCGAAAATCACTGAGTAATCGGTGAAGGTGCTGAGATTATTCGTCGAATAATCTCGG
>NZ_JBQFOV010000031.1:0-1123 GCF_056533885.1 Ruegeria sp. F12
GTGATCTGCAGTCCGGGTGAAATCGAGAAACGGTAGAAAGCTTCGAGCGTGAACTGGTCACCGTCTATGCCTCTTGCCTCGGCCCAGTTCAGGCCCAGCCCGGCCAAATCGGTATTGCGACCATAGTAGCCCAGACCTGCAGAGACGGACCGGTCATAAAGCGCTGCGGTCCCCTTTGAGGCCCCAGCCCGAAAGAACGGCATCCACTTGTTGTCAACAAACCATGCCGCTGAAAATGCTGCGCCGTAATCTTCCGCTCGACTGCCATCGTCAGCCGCATCCGCATGCCAGAGGGCCAGATGGATATTGTCGAAGTAGATTCGATCAAAGCCGGAAGTGTAACCAAGCTCGAGTGACTTGAAGAGATTGCCGTCGCTAAACACATCAAAGTTTGGATCGGACGGGTCGGCGTTTGCGTCTGATACGCTGGCAACGGCGTAGAGGTTCTCGCTCAGCTTTACCCCACCGGCAATACCAAGGCCTTGGTTGGGCGTGTTAATTGTCGGGTTGGTATTGAAAGACAGGTTTTGAAAACCGCTATAGGGGCTTACCAACCCGTAGATATCCACAAAGTCCGTTACATCAATCTGCCCGACTTGCAGCGTCCACGACCCATTCTCGGCCCTTTGGGTCCAGAAAAGGTTAGTCAATAGCAGACCATTGTCGTTGAAGGCTGTTCCCGTGATCGAAAGCGCTCCGCCATCCAGCCCAAGAAACTGCGGAGCAACGTCAGTGTAACTGTGCCGGTCTTCGATCTTGAATGTTAGAGAGCCCCGTTCAGTTGCCTGCCAACTGCCGTAGAGGCGTGCAATTCCACTTGCCGCTTCACTGGCTCCCAGATCAGCGTTCGTGGTTTGACCCAGCGCCAAGTAATCAATGTTGAACCGAAACCCGCCCTCAGCCAGTCGGCCTTTCCACTCAAACCAACCCGGCACGATGTTGCGCGGAAAATCGGAACGGTATTGTGGGTCGGTCAGGCCGTCTCCGGGCTCTAGATCAGCTTCGACCGAAGATGGACCGGATAGTCCCTGAGCCGACGCTGCGTCAGCGAAGGCAATGCTCATTGCGACAACCAAAAGTCTTATCATTCAGGCGCCCTTGCTCCGCCGGTCTTGCGATTTCC
>NZ_JBQFOV010000032.1:0-641 GCF_056533885.1 Ruegeria sp. F12
GGGGCCTGTGTGGGCCAGGTGGGCAAGTTCATCTGCATCGGCCTGAACTATGCCGACCACGCCGCCGAAAGCGGCATGGAGCTGCCCGCCGAACCAGTCATCTTCTTCAAAGCCACATCCGCCATCATCGGCCCCAATGACACGGTCGAAATCCCCCGCAACTCGGTCAAAAGCGACTGGGAGGTCGAGCTGGGCGTGGTGATCGGGAAAGAGGCGAAATACGTCTCGGAAGAGGACGCGCTGGATCATGTCGCGGGCTATTGCGTAGTCAATGATCTGTCCGAGCGAGACTTTCAGCTGCACCGCTCGGGCCAGTGGGTCAAGGGCAAGTCTGCCGACACGTTTGGCCCAATCGGCCCCTGGCTGGTTACGCGCGATGAGGTGCCGGATCCACAAAACCTGCCGATGTATCTTGAGGTCAACGGGCATCGCTATCAGGACGGCTCGACCAAGACGATGCATTTCGGCGTCGCCACGGTGATCTCGCACCTGTCGCAATTCATGTCGCTGCAGCCGGGGGATGTGATCTCGACCGGGACGCCTCCGGGTGTTGGGATGGGACAGAACCCGCAAACCTATCTGAAGCCCGGCGACAAGATGGAGTTGGGGATCGAAGGACTGGGCGTGCAACGGCAGGATGT